>CAYQBE010000014.1:0-33611 GCA_964415625.1 uncultured Clostridium sp. | reverse complement strand
CTGCGCAAAAAGGCAAGTTATTTTTGCACAGTTCCTTAAAAGAGCTGCGAAACATTTCCGGCTGTGGGGCTGGATGTTCTAAATAAGGAGGGAAACGGGATGGATTGTATTTTAAAATCGGAAAACATCAGGAAGACCTATGAATCGTCTTCCGTTAAGGTAAACGCATTGAACGGGATTGACCTGGAGTTTGCAAAGGGGAAGTTTTATTCCGTGATCGGAAGGAGCGGATCCGGAAAATCGACACTGCTGTATATATTGAGCGGGCTGGATCAGCCTACCGAGGGGAAAGTCTACTTTGAAGGGAAGGATCTGTCAGAATATTCGGACGGGCAGATGGCCATTTTCCGGAGAAGGCATATGGGTTTTGTATTCCAGCAATACAACTTGATGGAGGAATACAATGTACTGGAAAATATCTGCATGCCGGTGAAGCTGGATCAGCGGAAGCCGGATCCGGAGTTTTTGCAAACGGTGCTGGAGACACTTGGACTGGAAGATAAGCAGAAGAAATATGCCTCAGAGCTGTCCGGAGGGGAGCAGCAGAGAGTGGCCATCGCCCGGTCCATTTTGTCAAAGCCGAAGATCATATTCGCGGATGAGCCGACCGGAAACCTGGATAAGAAGACGGCTCTGGAGACACTGGAGCTTCTGATCGAAAGCGCGAAAAAATTTGGTCAGACTCTGATCATTGTGACTCATGACCTTGAGGTTGCAAGGATGTCGGAGTCAGTTATAACGATTGAGGATGGAAGGGTAACCGGCTGAGGAAGAATAAAGAAGTTTTGAAAGGAATGAGTAACATGGTTACATGGAAAGAATTGAAAAATGATTTGTCTATCATCTGTCCATTCTCCACAGATTGATAGCCTTTTGAAAATTTTAACTCCTTTGGGGTACACCCTGCAGATTGTTCCTATGGGTAAAAAGCAATAATTATTTTAAATACCATCGTATGCAGAAAGGCTGCCAGTGGCAGGCTTTCTGTATGAGTTGCAGGAGGCGGCATGAAAGGATGAAAAAAGTAATCAATCTGATATAAAGTCAATCAAAAGGATGGCCAGAGTCATTGAGATTTCCTCTGCGATTCTGTATAATGATAAAAACGATATGTGCTTTTGCGGTCATTGCCCATGGACGGTTAAGCCGCGAATAGTTACTTCCGGAGGGAAAGCGGCCGGAAGACTGTATCGGGTGCGGCGCCTGCACGGGACACTGCCCGCAGAGCCTGGACGTGCCTGCAGCCATGAAGGAGATGGTGGAGATCCGGAAGAAGTTTCAGAAGGAACAATGAAGGTAAAGAAATATTTTTTAAACGGGATTTGAGACAGAATGACTGACCTGCAGCTTCCCGATCTCTTCCATAAACTTCTCGGAAGCCTTAGAGAAGATCTGATATTTTTTCCAGATCATGCTCATGCCTGCTTCCCTTTTAGGGGTGAGAGGCCGAAAACAGAGCTTGCTGCTGCCGGAGGTATTGATGATCTTATCAAATCCGATTGCGTATCCCAACCCTTCCTCAACCATCAGGGAGGCATTAAAGAGCAGGTTATAGGTTGCAATGATCTCCAGTTCCGACAGCTCTTTTTGTATCCAGTCTGTCAGCGCACCGCGGTTATCCCCCTGCTGCGATACGATCAGCGGCTTCTCCCACAGATCTTCCGGGGAGACGGCCGCTTTTGCGGCAAGGGGGGAGTCCTTGCGCATCAATACGCCCCAGGTATCTTTGAACGGCAATTCGATGGAATGATATTTTATATGGTCTACGGGACCGAATACGATTCCAAAGTCGATCAGCCCTTTATCCAATTGCTCTAAAACAAACTGCGCGTTGCCGCTGGAAATATGATAATGGATGCCGGGACAGGTCCTGTATAGCTCCCGTGCAGCTTTCGCGATAAAACGGCCAGCATCGGTTTCGCCGGTTCCGATATAAACATCTCCGACAACGACCTGATCGGAGAGCGTGATCTCCTTTTCTGTTTTCCGGACCAGATTCAGGATTTCTTCCGCCCGTTTCCGAAGGATCATGCCTTCTTCCGTAAGGGTTACCTTTCTGGAACCCTTTGTTCCCCAGATCAAAAGCTGCTTTCCCAATTCTTCTTCCATTGCTTTGATCTGTGTGGAAAGCGTGGGCTGGGAAAGGTGCAGGGATTCCGCTGCTCTTATGATACTCTGCTCTCTTGCTACCGCAAGGAAATATTGAAGTACACGCAGTTCCATAGGTTCGAAATTCTCCTTTTGTCTCTTTTTTGTAATATATCCAAACGTATTCTATCATGGCTATTCGGCCGTTTCGCAAAGTATAGCACGTTTTACAATAGGTTTCAACTATAGAAATGGATTATATACAAGTATTTACTATTCTTTTCTGCGTTTATTGTACTTGTTATAAAATTGAAAATAGAAAGGAAAGTGATGGATGAAATTTATTTTATCCTCTTGACAAAAACCCTGACATGAATTATACTATGTAACAGTGATATATAACATTGTTATAAAAAAGGGGCGTGCGGCAGAATGAGCGGGTCGGAAAAAAGTACACTGGAGCTGATCCATAAAGCGGCAAAAGCGGAATTTATGGAAAAAGGGTTCCAGGCTGCTTCCCTGCGCAGCATTGTCAAAACGGCAGGTGTGACCACAGGTGCATTTTATGGTTATTACGACAGCAAGGAAGAACTGTTCGCAGCCCTGGTGGACCCGGCCTATGAATATATGATGGGACGGTATAAACAGACCCATGAATATTTTGAAAGCCTGCCCATGGAAAGGCAGCCAGAGCAGATGGGGAAGATGTCATCAGAGTGTATGAATGAGCTGCTGGCATATTCCTGTGAGCATATGGATGAACTTTACCTGATCCTGAAATGCTCGGCGGGTACGAAATACGCTTCCATGGTCGATGATATGGTAGAGATCGAGGTGGAGGCTACCCATCATTATTATGAAGTCTTAAAGCAGCTTGGAACCCCTTCCCCCAAAATTGATGAAAGGCTGGAGCATATCATGGCAACGGGGATGATAGGCGCCTTTTTTGAAATGATCCTCCACAGGATGCCCTTTGAGGATGCAAAGGTGTTTTTGCAGCAGTTAAATGATTTCTACACCGCAGGGTGGATGAAAATCATGGGACAGTAAGGAAACGTATCACTTATCATCACCCTGTCGGGTGGTGATATAGGACAATAAGGAAACGTATCACTTATCATCACCCTGTCGGGTGGTGATATAGGACAATAAGGAAACGTATCACTTATCATCACCCTGTCGGGTGGTGATATGGGACAACAAGGAAACGTATATAGAAAGTTTGCATTGCAGGCTTTCTATAATATTTTCTTTATAAGTTAGTTAAATCTAACTTATATTTCATAAGGATAACAGGGGATGACTGCAGCGTTCCCTTTATCATACCCAAAGGGCATACCGTAATACGTGTCCCTGCGGAACGGGCGGGCTTTGCCCGTCAAGGTATAAAAAACATACAAGGAGGTCTTATCTTTGAAAAAAGAATCCAATTTAAAGCGGCTCCTGGAGTATGCCGGGGGCTATAAGTACCTGACCATAGCGTCATGGATTTTAAGTGCGCTGAGCGCACTGGCAGCATTGCTTCCGTTTGTGTACATCTGGAAAGTCATCAAAGAAGTTTTGGATGTGGCTCCGGATTACGGGGATGTGCAGAACCTGTCCCATAACGGCTGGATGGCAGTAGTTTTCGCGGTGGCTGCAATCCTGATCTATATCGCTGCCCTGATATGTTCCCACCTGGCGGCGTTCCGGGTGCAGGCAAATATGCGGACAAAGGCCATGCACCACATCGTAACCCTGCCCATGGGTTTTATGAGCGGCTCCGGCAGCGGCAAAGTCAGGAAGATTGTTTATGAATCCAGCGCGGCAACGGAAACCTACCTTGCCCACCAGCTCCCCGACAAGGCAAATGCCCTTGCGACACCTGTGGGGCTTTTCGTCCTTCTGCTTGTCTTTGACTGGCGGCTTGGGCTTTTAAGCCTCCTGCCGGTTGCGGCAGCATTTATCATCATGAGCGTCATGACGGGGAAGCAGATGCAAAAGAAGATGGAAGAATACAACAACGCCCTGGGGCAGATGGCGGGTGAGGCGGTGGAGTATGTAAGGGGCATTTCGGTGGTCAAGACCTTCGGCCAGTCGGTGTTCTCTTTCAGGCGGTTCAAGGAATCCATTGACAATTATGAGAAGTGGGTGATCGCCTATACGAAAGACCTGCGTCTCCCCATGATGTGCTACACTACGCTGGTAAACGGGATATTTGCGGTTCTGATCGCGGCGGCGCTGGTGATGACGTCGGGCGGGGTGACAAATGAGTTTTTACTGAATTTGATGTATTACATCATCATTACCCCGATCATTACGCTGACGCTGACAAAGATCATGTATGCCAGCGAGAATAAGCTGATCGTGGCGGATGCCATGTCCCGCATTGACAGCATTCTGGAAATGGAGCCGTTGCCGGAAACAGATCATCCGCAACACCCGAAAGATAACTCCGTGGAGCTTTCCGGGGTTTCCTTCCGGTATAAGGACGCCAAGAGGAATGCGCTGGAAAATATTTCCCTTACGATGAAACCGGGCGAACACATTGCTTTTGTGGGGCCGTCAGGCGGAGGAAAGACCACCCTTGCCAGTATCGTGGCAAGGTTCTGGGACGTAAGCAGCGGCAGCGTGAAGATTGGCGGCGTCAATGTAAAGGAGATTGCAAAGGAAGAACTGATGGATACGGTTTCCTTTGTCTTTCAGGATTCCAAACTTTTGAAGACCACCATTTTGGAAAATGTACGGATGGCAAAGCCGGACGCTTCCCGCGAGGAAATCCTGAAAGCCCTCCATGACGCACAGTGCGATGATATCCTTGAGAAGCTGCCGGAAGGCGTGGATACAGTGGTAGGCGCAAAGGGCGTATACCTGTCGGGCGGGGAGCAGCAGCGTATCTCCATTGCCAGGGCGATGCTGAAAAATGCGTCGGTGCTGATCCTGGATGAGGCGACCGCTTTTGCCGATCCGGACAACGAAGCAAAGGTGCAGGCGGCGTTTTCTGTGCTGGCGAAGGGAAAGCCCGTGCTGATGATCGCCCACAGGCTCTCCACCGTTACCGGCGCGGACAGGATTGTGGTGATCAGGGACGGAAAGATAGAAGATACAGGTACACACGGCCAGCTTAAGGACAAAGACGGTTTGTACGCCGAAATGTGGAAGCAGTACAACAAAGCAGCAAAATGGAAGGTAGGTGTTTCAAATGCATGAAAAGCTAAAGCACACGTTTGCCCTGTCTGACAAGGGCGCAAAGGATATGGTAAAGGCGTTTCTCGCCTGCATCCTGCATAACCTTTCCCTGATGGTTCCAGTGGCGCTGTTATATAACCTCATCAGCGACCTGCTGGACGGCGGGCTGCCGGAGGGGAAACATATTTTTTATATCGCAGGGCTGGTCATTGCCCTTGGACTGATTATGCTGACTTATTACATCCAGTACAACGCCACCTTTTTTGCCACCTATGTGGAGAGCGGCGTGCGCAGGCTTTCCCTTGCGGAAAAGCTGCGGAAGATCCCCCTGTCATTTTTCGGGAAAAAGGATCTGTCTGATCTGACAACCGTGCTTATGGCAGACTGCGCGACATTAGAGAGCGGGTTATCCCACTGGGTACCAGAATTTACAGGTTCGGTTATTTCCACCCTTTTGATTGCGGCAGGGCTCTTGATCTTTGACTGGAGGATGGCGCTTGCCTCTCTGTGGGTGCTGCCTGTCTCTTTCGGCATCATCCTTGCCACGGCGGGCATTATGCGGATCCGGCAGGAAAAGGTAAACGAGGTGTCCATTGCGTGTTCGGACGGCATCCAGGAATGCCTGGAAACGCTGCGCGACCTGAAAGCGAACAATGCTGAAGATGGATACCTGAAAGGGCTGGACAGAAAAATAAAGGATGTGGAGAAGTATACGGTGATCGGTGAGCTTACCAATGCGGTATTCCATACATGCGGACGTATGATATTAAAGCTTGGCATTGCCACGACTGTGCTGGCGGGAGGCGCGCTGTTAGCAGACGATAAAATCCCTCTGCTTACGTTCTTTGCCTTTCTGATCCTGGTTTCCCGTGTATATGACCCGCTGATTGCCGCATTGGATAACCTGAGTGCAATTATCATGATGAGGAATATCCAGTGCAGGCGGATGGACGAAATCTTAAGCCACCCGGAGCAGGAAGGCGCGGAGAAGCTGACAAACAGAGGATATGACATTACCTTTGACCATGTGGGATTTTCCTATAACAGCGGGGAAACGGTCTTAAAAGATGTGTCCTTTACCGCAAAGCAGAGGCAGGTCACGGCACTGGTCGGGCCTTCCGGCGGCGGAAAGACCACGGTTTCCCGCCTTGCCTCAAGGTTCTGGGATATCCAGAAGGGAAAGATCACGGTAGGGGGCATGGATATCTCGAAAATCGACCCCGAGACGCTTATGTCCCTGTATTCCATCGTGTTCCAGGATGTGACGCTGTTTAACAATACGGTCATGGAGAATATCCGTCTGGGGCGGAAGGATGCGACCGATGAAGAGGTGCTTGAGGCGGCGAGGCTTGCCAACGTGGATGAATTTGCCAGGAAGCTCCCGGACAAGTGGAATACACTGATCGGGGAGAATGGCTGCGAGCTGTCAGGCGGGGAACGCCAGCGTATCTCGATTGCCAGGGCGTTTCTGAAGGATGCCCCGATTATCCTGTTGGATGAGGCGACAGCAAGCCTGGATGTGGAAAATGAGACGCTGATTCAGGAATCCCTGTCAAGGCTGATTGAGAATAAAACGGTTATGATCATTGCCCACCGTATGCGTACCGTTGCTGGGGCGGACAGAATCGTCGTCCTTTCGGAAGGGACAGTGGCGGAGCAGGGCAGTTCCGAGACGCTTCTGAAAAAGAACGGCATCTATGCCCGCATGGTGAAGCTCCAGACGCAGAGCCAGAATTGGGCGATGGAATAGTAAAGATGATCAATTCCGCATTTCTGACAATTCATTTTTATTGGAGGAGCCGGTCGGGCGGCTGATGGGGAAATATGCAGTTCCCTGCATTATCTCACTCCTGGTAGGCGCGTTGTACAATATCGTAGACCAGATATTTATTGCCAATGCCTCTTACCTCGGTTCTTATGGAAATGCCGCAAATACAGTGGTATTCCCGCTGACGGTGATCGCCCTGGCCATTGCCGTCATGGTGGGGGACGGCTGCTGTGCGTTTGTGAGCCTGAGTATGGGGAAGGGAAAGCGGCAGGATGCAGGCAGGAGCATGGGAAATTCCATCCTGCTCACAGTGATTTTGAGCCTCATTCTATGTGCGGTTTATCTTCTATTCAGTAACCAGATCATTTCCATGTTCGGGGGGACAGTCAATGAAGAGACCTTCCGCCATTCAAAGGAATATTTTTTCTGGATTACCCTTGGCATTCCCTTTTATATGTTTGGGCAGGCCATGAACCCGGTGATCCGGGCGGACGGCAGCCCCAGATTCGCCATGGCTTCTACCCTTGCGGGAGCGGCCGTCAATATCGTCCTGGATCCGGTCTTTATCTTCGTGTTCCGGTGGGGGATGATGGGCGCTGCCGTGGCGACAGTGATCGGGCAGATCGTGACAGCGATCCTGGCAGTCTGGTATCTGGCCCATACGAAGGCGGTAAAATTGGGCCGGGAAGATTTCAGGCTGGAGGGGGAAACGGTACGCCGCACACTGGTTCTTGGCATCTGCAGCTTTCTGTCGCAGATTTCCCTTGTGGCTGCAATGGCGGCGATCAATAACATGATCCGCCGGTACGGGGCGCTGGATGCGGTGTTCGGCCAGGCGCAGTATGCACAGATTCCCATGGCTGTGGTGGGGATTGTGATGAAGTTCTTCCAGATTGTGATCTCCGTTGTGGTGGGCATGGCGGCCGGCTGTATTCCTGTCGTTGGATATAATATGGGAGCAGGGGCTTTGAAGAGAGTAAAAGAGCTTTTTACAAAGCTGCTTATGGCGGAAACGTCGGTGGGCATCCTGGCGTTTCTCTTTGTGGAGTTTTTCCCGGCCTGGCTGATCGGCATTTTCGGTGCGGCGAATGAAAGCGTCTATTATACGGAATTTGCGGTTCGGGCGTTCCGGGTTTACCTCTGTATGGTGGTGTTCGCCTGTGTGAATAAGGCGGCCTTTATTTTCCTGCAGGCCATGGGGAAGGCGGCGGCTTCTACCATGCTCTCTATGGTCAGGGAGATTGTGTTCGGCGTAGGGTTTGCACTCTTTCTGCCTCGGTTCTATGGGCTTGACGGGGTTCTTTATTCCATGCCGGTATCGGATGCTTTGACATTTGTGATTTCCGTTGTTGTCATTGTGTCTGCTTACAGGCAGTTAGATGGAACTGTTTGAAAAATGTCTTCGGAAATCTTTCTGCTTTTTTTCGTGAAACCTGTTGACAGGACGGCATGGGATATGGTAATATATACGAGGTTAGATAAGACTAACCAAAAAAGCGAAATGCCTTACGGCATTTTCTTTAAGCACAAAGGTTAGGAAAAACTAACTAAAGGAAGGAGGGGTATGCGTAAGATGTTTGGCAGACAGAGGAAAACGATATCAGAAGAATTGGTGGTCAACCATTGTTCCCCAACCATGGCGGGGTTAAAAACAGGAAGCCTGTTCAGCTGTCCGGCAGAGGAGAGCGGTATGCTGGCGGAGGATATCCGCAGCCTGAACAAACGCCTTGTCCCCCGCGGCGTCCGGATCATTCCGCTGAAGGTCACAGAACAGAGGGCGCTGATTTATATGTACCGTCCCACAAAGCTCAGGGAGGATTTAAGCTGCGGGGCTGCGGAAGAAATCCTGGCGGAGAAGAACTATCCGGTTAGGAAGATGGAGCAGTGTATTGTGGAATTGGCCCGGCGTTTAAAAGAGCAGGAGACATTTCCCCATGAAATCGGACTGTTTCTCGGATACCCTCCGGAGGATGTGGACGCTTTCATGAAAAACGGCGCGGCAGGCGCGAAATGTACCGGGATGTGGAAGGTGTACGGGGATGTGGAGACAGCGCAGTGCAGGTTCACACAGTATAAGAAATGTACCAGAGTGTACTGTGAAGTGTTCCAAAATCATCATTCGTTTGAAAAGCTCATTGTGAGCTGTTCATAATACAAATTACCATTATGCCCTGAAAATATGGGTTCCCCTGGTGTTTTCTTTCATGACCGGATGTGGAAATGTGCCCGAAAGTTCACATTTTATCTCTGTCATTTGTATTGACATTTTACGCGATCTGCCATAGACTTATTTATGCGGATGGTGTTCCGATACAGAGAAGCCATTTATTTTTAAACATCATACCTGAGAGGATATCTCCGATCGGGGCGTATTCTATTGTCTGGTTTTATCTTTCCTGCTATCCGGGGGATTTTCAAAACTGCTATAGAGAAAAAATAAACAAAATATTTTTAGTAAAACCGCATTGTCTGCAAAGGCTATTTTTGATATAGTGATAGTAAAGAAGGTTTCCCTGTATGGTTTTACGGAAAGGATAAAGTATATGGGTACAGAAGAATTAAAACAGGCTCCAGAAATTGCGGAGCCCGAAGCGTTAGCCCCTGCCATTCAGCATGAGGACGTGGCTTTAAAAACGGCCTTCCGGTATTTTGCGGATGTGCTGCTCCCGTATTTCGGGGTCAAGGGAAAAGCCGTGGATATCGCGGCAACGGAATTGGTGCATCTGGACGTCAAGGTATTCCATGAGGATTTTAACTTTGACATGGAGGACGGCTCATGCGCGCATTTTGAGTTCCAGAGCACAAACGAAGGGCTGGAGGGCTTAAAGAGGTTCCGGGCCTACGAGGCGCTGTATAGCTACCAGCATAAGGTTCCGGTCACCACTTATGTGCTGTTTTCCGGGAAGATCAAAAAGCCGATGTCGGAATTTACTGAGGGCGTAAATACATACCGCATCGTTCCGATTATCATGCAGGATCGCAATGCGGATCAGGTGATCAGGGAGCTTCAGGAGAAGCAGGAAAGTGGCGGGGAGCTTACGAAGGAGGACTTGGTTCCTTTGACGCTCTGCCTGATGATGGGCGGTGAGATGCCCCAGAAGGACAGGGTGGAGGAAGCGTACCGGATCACACGGAATGCAGGCTCTGTCGGGCAGGAGGAACTGGATAAGATTGAGGCGGTATTGTATATCATGGCGGATAAATTTTTAGAGTCTGCTGAAATGGATGAATTGACGGAGGTGATTGGAGTGACAGAATTGGGACGGAAACTGGTAAATAGAGGGTTCGAACAGGGAAAATTAAAAATTGCCCAAAACCTGATTGGAACCTTGGATGAGGAGACAATTGCGGAAAAGACAGAACTTCCATTGAAAACGGTACTGGAACTGAAGAAAAAAGCAGAATCCATTCCTACGGCGTAAGCAACCCTTTAAACTTTACGCTGCCTGTTTGGAAATGGAATAGAAAAACCAAAACAGAATAAATGATGAAAAGCCATAGACTTCTAAACAAGAGGCCTGTGGCTTTTATTGTTATGAAGTTGGCCGTTGTGACACTTCTGTCAGCTTTGATCCAGCCAGCTTCGGCTCTGGCAGGTGACCCAGAGCCAGCAGCCTATGAAGCAGAATACCCGGCCTTGGAATCCGTCCGTGCGGAATTGTCAGAGGATGAGATCGTGACGGCAGGGGATTATAAAATCGAAGCGGGGAGCAGCTTCGATGTGGAGCATGATTTTTCCGGCATGGAGATCCCGGAAGAAAAGGTGAATGTGAGATTCCATGAAGCAAAGAACCAGTCCGGGCAGTACTTTGACACGAATCGGCCAGACTCATACAAAGCTGTATATTTTGTGGAACCTGTGAGCGGAAACCCGTCTTACCATATCAGCCGGAATCTTATTGTAAAAGAACGGCCAGATGTATTGCAGTCAGGGACGGATTCCGCAGATGGAAACGGAGAACAGCCCACGGAACCTTCGGAGGAAGATGGGGAAGCAGACCCGGATTCGGAGAACTCGGATGCGGCTCCGGCAGAATCCATGACAGAAGCTGAGATGGAGGCCGTCATTGAGGACATGGAGCAGGCGGAAGAAGCCCATGAGGACGCGCAGCAGATTGCGAGGATGTCGGCGTGCTTCTATATTCCATGGATACAAGAACCACGGCCAGACGGGCAAGGGCAGCCATGCAAAACGTATCCCTGGTCACAGGGCAGGAGGTATTCTACCCTACCAATTTAGGAAATTACTCCACAAAAATTTTATGAAAGGTGCCAAAAGGTATCAAAGAAAAACGAAAGGCAAGAGAATAAATTATGGATCGAAAGGTAAAAGCGGCAGTATTTGGATGTGGCCATGTCAGCCAATATATTATGCGTTATTTGAACAATGCGGGTGCTCAGGTGGTTGCAGCATTTGATATTTCATCGGATATTATTGGAAAAGACATCGGGGAGTTAACTGGCAGCAGCAACACAGGTATAACTGTCACAGCTTTTGACAATGCGGATATTACTTTAAGTCAGGTAAAGCCAGATATTTGTATTATTGCAACTGTGAGCACGCTTAACGGGATTATCGATACTATAAAACTTTGTGCGAAACATGGATGTGATATTGTGACAACTTGTGAGGAAGCAGCATTCCCCTGGAATTCCGTTCCGGAAATTGCAGAACAAATCGACAGGATAGCGAAAGACAACGGCATAACAATTTCTTCAAGCGGAGTTCCGGATATGCATTGGGGAGCGCTAATTGATATAGCCGCAGGTACAATGAATACCCTTACAAGGATTGAAGGCGTGGCCAGCGCAAATCTGGAGGGATATTACAAAGAGGTTGCTGCTTATTACGGAGCAGGGTTCAGTCGGGATGAGTTTGAAAAGCAGTTTTGTCGATATAACTCCTGTTCATCAGAAGAGCAGTACAAGCTGATTATGTCCGGTGAGTATACGCCCTGCCATATGTGGCAGGCAAACGGGTGGCTTTGTGAAAAGATGGGGCTTACAGTAAAATCACAGATTGAAAGAAAATATCCGGCTACAGACGACATTGATTTTTATAGTAAGACAATGGAACGGACAATGAAAGCGGGAGAGCCTCTCGGTACGGATACGGTCGTAACCACGGAGACAGAAGAAGGAATTACGATAGAAACTCGTTTTATTGTAAAACTACATAGAACAGGTTCGGCCCTGAATGATTGGAAATTTATTGGGGAACCGGAAACAACCCTTAAGATAGATTGCCCTGATGGAGCTGCACTTGCTGCTTCCGGCGTTGTGAATAGGATTCCTGGTATATTGAACGCTGAACCTGGATTTGTCGCAACAAATAAACTTGTGAATTGCCGTTTCTTTGTAAAGCCTATGAATGAGTATGTACAATAAAATCAGGAGAAAAAAACATGGACAAAGGAAAAAAATTAAAGCCGTTTAACATTTTTACAATGACTTACGGTGCCGCAATCGGATCAGGTATTTTTCTGATGACGGGGATCGGGATTGCCTATACGGGAAAATCAGTTCCGTGGGCATTGCTGCTGGGGGCATTTTACGCGATCATGACAGAATTATATATTCTGGTTATATGCTCTTTTTTTCCGTCTAAAGGCGGGTATTATGATCAAATTTCATTTGTAGGCATTCCGATCATTAAAGGTGGTAAGCGATGAAGGGTTCCCGCCCTTCTTTTCGTCGTTTATAGCTGTTTCAGCTTTTTCACTCTCCGGTATTCCAGGGGGTTTTATGGAACCGCTGCCGGAGCACTTCTGCAAATTTTCCCTGTGGTATCCTCTTGACAAAAGCGTCAGGGAGGGCATATAATAAAACTTAGGTTAGCGACTACTAACACAAAGTAGCCGCTTAAATAAAAAACGAGGGTTAGTAATTGCTAACCACAATAAAAAGGGAGGGCATTTTATGGTTAAATTAACAGTGAGAGTGGAAGGCATGGCCTGCGGAATGTGCGAGGCACATATCAACGAGGCGGTGAGGAATGCTTTCCCGGTAAAAAAGGTAACAAGTTCCCATACAAAAAAGCAGACGGTCATCCTTGCGGAGTCGGACATCCCGGAGCAGGAACTGAAAAACGTGGTGGCAAAGGCGGGTTATGTCGCCGTATCCGTGAGCAGAGAGCCGTATGAGAAGAAAGGGCTGTTCGGGCTGTCCAGGAGGTGATGCCATGCAGACAGAAGTGTTTCAGGCGTATCCTGATCCCATTCCAGAGGGGAAGTACTCCAATATAGGCACCATCCTGTTTGCGGCAGGGTTTACGGTCATGATGGCGCTGGATGTGGCGCTTGGATAAAAGAGAATAATGAGTAGAAAAAGGAGAATCCGAATGCTGATCAGTTTAAAAAATGCAGTAAAAAAATATGGCAGCGGGGAGACGTTAGTTTATGCGCTGGATCATGCCGGGCTTACCCTTAATGAGGGGGAAATCTGCGTAGTCTTAGGCCCCTCCGGCTCCGGGAAAAGTACGCTCTTAAATATGCTGGGAGGGCTGGACACCCTGGATGAGGGGGAGCTTACGGTGGGCGGCAGAAAGGTAACGGGACTTTCCCAGGAGCAGCGCACGGATTACCGCAAGGAGGACGTGGGCTTTGTTTTCCAGTTTTACAACCTGATTCCCGACCTGACGGTGGAAGAAAATATTGAGGTGGTGGCGGATATTTCCGACAGACCGCTTCCCATGGATGAAGTGCTGCGTGCCCTGGATATCGAAAAATACCGCCGCCGTTTCCCGAAAGAGCTTTCGGGCGGACAGCAGCAGCGGGTGGCGATTGCCCGAGCCATGATCAAAAATCCCAGGCTTCTGCTCTGCGACGAGCTGACCGGGGCGCTGGACACGAAATCCTCCGGACAGGTGTTACAATTCGTAGAAAAAATGAACAACCAGTTCGGCACGACGGTGGTGATCATCACCCATAACGAAGCGATTGCAGGCATGGCGGACCGGATTGTCCGTCTGAAAGATGGCCGGATCTGCGAGAACCGGGGGAATGAACAAAAAATTCCTGCGGCAGAGCTTGAGCTGTAAGGAGGTGTCCGGATGAAGCTGAATCGACGTTATCTTCGCAGCATCAAAGAAAACCGGTCTTTTTATTTTGCATCTACCGTGCTGACGGTTGTGACGCTGCTTTTGTATTTTTTATTTAACATTGCGGGGAATGCCATCCTTACATTCAGTGAGGATTTTTATGAGCGGAATAAAAGAGAAGACGCACATTTCAGCACTTATATGGAAATCCCCCAGGAAGAGCTTACAGAACTTGCGGAAACCTACGGCGTAACACTGGAAAAACAGCGTTATATCAATATCGAAACAGATAGCGTTACCGCCCGTATCTTTGACAGAACCCAGGCAGTGGATTTATACGAGGTCACCCAGGGAAAAGACGTGACGGATGACGGCCAAATTGTCCTGTCCGAGGGGTATGCGGTGGAAAATGACGTACAAGTCGGCGACCGTATGAAAATCGGCGGAAAAGAATATACGGTGGCCGGTTTCATGCAGCGGCCGGATTACCTGTATATGTTGGAGAGCGAGGACGATTCCTACAAGAATGTCTCCACCTTTTATCTCTGTTATATGACGGACCGGGAGTTTGAAGCCCTGGGAGATACGGGATGCCAGTATCTGGTAAGATACCATCCGGATTCCGACGTCTCCGACTTTCGGAAGTCAGTGCATGAGCGGTATTATATGCGCTCCTACTCTGCGGCGGAAGAAAACCCCCGTATTACCATGGTGGAGCAGCAGGCGCAGATGTTCATTGCTATGGCCTATGTTCTTTTGTGTATCCTGCCCCTGGTGGCGGTGGCCTTGATCAGCATTATCATCAGCCGCAAAGTAAAGTCGGAGCAGCGGATGATCGGAACCCTCTCGGCGCTGGGCTATAAGAAAGGAAAGCTCATGCTTCATTATGCGGGATTTGCGGCGGTTCCGGGACTTGTGGGCGGCATTTTAACAGCCGTGATTTCCATGGCGGCGGCGCAGCCCATGAGTGAAATGGGCCTGCAGGATTATGAACCCATGCGTGTAACCGGGCATCTGAACCCGCTTAACGCTTCGCTGGGCGTGGTGATTCCTACCCTTTTGTATGTCGCCTCTGCCCTTTTGTCGGTCCGTAAGCTGCTGAAAAAGGATACGGTGCTGCTCTTAAACGGCAACGCGGATGATGGGAAGAAAAAAGGAAAGCGAATGCTTGCCGGAAGGAAAATTTCGTTCCGTACAAAGTATGCCTGCCGCTCTCTGCTTGGCAATCCCATGCGCAGTATAGTGGTTCTTCTGGGCGTGTTCTTAGGCTGCTTTATCATGCTGCTTGGGCAGGGATTCTTTGATTCCATCGACCATATGGGAAATGCGGCGGCGGAAGAAATGGGAAGCTTCGAGCATCAGTACGTCCTGAATGAAATGCTGACCGAAAATCCTTATGGCGGGGAAGCCATGTTGGTGTCATCCGTGGAAGACGCGGACGGCAGCAGGCTGTCTGTGATCGGCACGGCGGACAGCAACCCGTATCTGAATTTTCGTGACAAAGACGGAAATCCCGTATCCCTGGAAGAGGGCTATTATATTACAAGCCTTGCGCAGCTTACCTTTGGCTGGCAGACAGGGGATGAGGTGACAGTGTACAATCCGCTGTCGTTGGAAAAGATGGAAATCCGGATTGCAGGAATCATCCAGAACAATGTACAGAAGAGTATCATCACCTCCAAAGCTCTTGCGGCGGAGCTTACGGGGCTGGATGAAGGCAGCTTTAACTGCCTGGTCAGCGGCCGTGCCCTTTCCATTCCCGAGGCAAAAATCGCCCAGGAGAGCAAGAGAAGCGATATCACCGACCAGGCGAAGACCATGACAAAGCAGATGGATTTCCTGCTGCAGATGATCATTGGGCTGGGCGCCATCATCTGCATAGCCGCCGTCTATGTGGCGGTCAATATGCTGGTTACTGAAAGCCGCAGCAATATCTCCATGCTGAAGGTGCTGGGGTACCGGGACGGCCAGATCAACAAAATCCTGCTTCGGGTTCATCATGTCCTGCTTCCCATCGGGATACTTCTGTCCGTGCCCTGCGTTTACGGGGCGGCGCATGTGTTTTTCCTGTGGCTGGTGGACTACGGCGTGATGCTGATGGACACGTATATTGCGCCGAAAAGCTATCTGATTTCGATTCTTCTGACATCCGGCTGTTATTTTGGCTCCCTGTGGCTGCTGCGCCGCAAGGTGAAAAAGGTGGATATGATCGAGAGCTTAAAGGATAACAGGGAGTGATTGCCAGGAGGAAGGGAGATATGAAATTTTATACCGTATCGAACGAGGGAGAAGGAAAATGGGACGAAGGAAAGAAAAAGACAATAAAGGATTCTGGGACAGATGGGCAAAACGGTATGATTTTATGATGTCGGGGGATGGCAGAACCTATGCGCAGATTGTAAATCTTCTGAAAAGGAAACTGAACCGGGAGATGGCCGTGCTGGAGCTTGCCTGCGGGACGGGGCTTTTGTCAGTGCGGATTGCGGGAAGCGTGAAGCTGCTGGAGGCAACGGATTTTTCGGAAGAAATGATACGGCAGGCAAAGGCGAAAGCGCACAGCTCCCGTCTCCATTTCTCTGTTCAGGACGCAACAGACCTCCCATATGCGGCGGAAACCTTTGACGCAGTGGTGATTTCCAATGCGTTACATATCATGCCGGAGCCGGAAAAAGCCCTGGCGGAAATCAGACGGGTGTTAAAACCGGGCGGCATACTGATAGCTCCGACTTTCACGGCGGCTGGCAGCCTGTCCGGCAGGATGAGGATACGGATCATGGAGCTTTCCGGATTTAAGGTATTCCATAAATGGACACCGCAGGGATATCTGGATTTTCTAAAAGCAGATGGGTTTGAAATAACCTGCGTGAAAATATTTGGCGGCGGCCTGAAACTGACCTATGCCGAAGCAAGGAGGAGGTAGAAGTGGATTACGGATTTCATGAGAGATTATACGGCTGGTCGATTGCGAAATCAAAAAATTTGTTGAATATTCCAGCAACTTCACGTTTCGCAGTTGCCTATTCAGGTGAAGTTTGAAAGGAAAGGCAGGGAAAAACAGATGGTGGATTTCTTACAAGGCGCATGCTGCGTCATTCTGGTTCCGGCCCTGGTGATTGGCTTTTGTTCCATTGTAAAGGCGGTCTGCCGGAAAATACTGAAAGCGGGGGAAAGGCGATGATGATCAACAAAAGGCTGATCGGAACGGTCGGCGAGAGCAGGAAATACATAGCGGGGAATGTGGCGGCGCAGTGGTGTTCCCTGGCGGCCAATATCGCCATGATGACGGCAGTAACGGAGTATTTTACGTCTCTTTATAACCGGGCGGCAGATAAAGGCAGTATCGTAAGGACAGTATCGGTTGCGGCAGCGGCAGTTGCGATCCGCTTTGTCTGTACGGTTCTTTCCAGCCGTATGAGTTATCTGTCCTCGAAGGCGGTCAAGAAAACCTTGCGGGAGAAGATTTACCGCAAGCTGCTAAGACTGGGCGCATCCTATCGGGAACAGGTCAGTACCTCGGAGGTGGTTCAGGTGGCGGTGGAAGGCGTGGAGCAACTGGAAACCTACTTCGGGGCCTACTTGCCCCAGTTTTTCTATGCCATGCTGGTGCCGCTTACGCTGTTCGGATACCTGTGTTTTGTCAACGTGCCCTCTGCCATTGTCCTGCTGGTGTGCGTGCCGCTGATTCCGGTGTCCATAGCGGCGGTGCAGACTTGGGCGAAAAAGCTGCTGTCAAAATACTGGGGGCAGTACACGGCTCTGGGGGATACCTTTCTGGAAAATTTGCAGGGGCTTACCACGCTGAAAATCTATCAAGCGGACGGGTTCAAGAATGAAGAAATGAACCGGGAGGCAGAAAAGTTCCGCAAGATTACTATGAAGGTACTGACCATGCAGCTTAATTCCATTACTATCATGGATCTGGTGGCTTACGGCGGCGCGGCGCTGGGCGTGATTATGTCGGCGACGCAGCTTCGGGCCGGGCATATATCCTTTTCCGGCTGCCTCCTGATTATTCTGCTGTCGGCGGACTTTTTTATCCCCATGCGGCAGCTTGGGAGCTTTTTCCATGTGGCCATGAACGGCATGGCGGCCAGCGATAAGATTTTCCGGCTGCTGGATTTGCCGGAGAGGGAGGAAAAGACGGCAGCGTTCCCGGCGGATTGTTCCATCGTCTGTACTGGGCTGCGCTTTTCCTATGAAGAGAGCCGGGAAATCCTCCACGGAATCCGAATGGAATTCCCGAAAGGCGGCTTTGTCTCCATCGTCGGAGAGAGCGGCTGCGGGAAGTCCACCGTGGCGGCGATCCTCATGGGAAGAAATCCGGGTTATTCCGGTTCCGTAAAGATTGGCGGCGTGGAGCTTTCGGATATCAGGGAAGATGGCCTTATGAAAAACATCACCTATATCAGCCACCAGAGCTATCTGTTCAAAGGCACGGTTCGGGAGAATCTCTTGATGGGAAAGCCTGATGCGACGGACGATGAGCTGTGGACGGTTTTAAAGCGGGTGAAGCTGGCGGATTTTCTGCGGAGGGAGCAGGGGCTTGACACGCCCCTTGCGGAAAAGGCGTCGAATCTTTCCGGCGGCCAGTGCCAGAGACTGGCATTGGCGAGGGCGCTCCTGCACGACAGCCCGGTGTACATTTTTGATGAAGCCACTTCTAATATTGATGTGGAGAGTGAGAATGACATCATGGGGGAGATTCACGCCCTGGCAGGGACAAAGACGGTGATTCTGATTTCCCACCGTCTGGCTAACGTGACGGGATCGGACTGCATCTATGTGATGGAGAAGGGGAAAGTCGCGGAATGCGGCAGGCATGAGGAATTGCTGGCAGAGGGCGGCATCTATACGGGACTTTGGAATACCCAGCAGAGCCTTGAGAACTATGGGAATGCCCGGAACGTACAGCCGGAGGACGGATTGGGCGCTTCGGAAGGGCAGGATGAAGGGAAAGGCGGTGCATGGGCATGAAAAGACGGAGCGGTTTTACGGTGATGGCAAGGCTTATAGGGCTGGTGAAACCCCTTGCCGGATTTATGGTTCTGGCGATTCTGATGGGGCTGGCCGGCCACCTCTGTGCCTCTTTTATTACGATCCTGGGCGGATATGCGGCCCTTGACCTGCTGGGCTTTGACACAGGCTTAAGCCTGACGGTTATATTTGTATGTGTAGTAATATTTGCAGTTTCGCGGGCAGCGCTCCGCTATGGGGAGCAGTCCTGCAACCACTTTATCGCCTTCAAGCTGCTGGCGTTAATCCGGGACAGGGTTTTTCAGGCCCTCCGGAAGCTCTGCCCGGCGAAGCTGGAGGGCAGAGACAAGGGGGATCTGATTGCGGTCATCACCTCGGATATTGAGCTTTTGGAGGTTTTCTATGCGCACACCATTTCACCGGCAGTGATTGCGGCCTTGTATACGATAATCCTGTGCTTGTTTATCGGCTCCTTCCATCCCGCACTGGGACTTTTGGCGCTTTTCGCTTACCTGACAGTGGGGCTTTTCGTTCCCATGGTTACCTCAAAGGCTGGCGGCGGAACCGGTATGAAGTTCCGCAGGGACTCCGGAGCCTTAAGCGGCTTCGTCCTTGACAGCCTGCGGGGGCTTTCGGAAACCCTCCAGTACGGGCAGGGGGAGGAACGGCTGGCCCGGATGAACACGCAGACGGAGGCCCTCTCTGAGACGGAGGGGCGGATGAAGCGCACGGCCGGGAGAAATCAGGCCGTTACCAACACGGTGATTCTGGTATTTGATTTAGTTATGCTGTTTGTATCGGCAGCGCTGTATCAGGGCGGCGCCGTGGATTTCGCGGGGGTGCTGATTCCTACCATGGCCCTGTTTTCCTCCTTCGGCCCCGCCGTGGCGCTGGCCAATCTGGGGAGCACGCTGCAGAACACTTTTGCGGCGGGGAACCGGGTGCTGGATATTCTGGACGAAACGCCTGTGGTAAAGGAAGTGGCGGGGAGAGAGAAGACGGAATTTGAGGACGCTGAGGCAAGAGACGTCACGTTTTCGTATGGAAATCCCGGAAATTCTCATGGGAAGGCTTCCGGAAGCTCTTGCGGGGCGGCTTCCGGCGGGGAAAGAATCCTGGACGGCCTGTCCCTGGAAATCCCAAAAGGAAAGGTCATCGGCCTGGTGGGGAAGAGCGGCAGCGGGAAGTCCACGCTGTTAAAGCTGTTCATGCGCTTCTGGGATGTGCAAGGCGGGAGCGTGAGAATTTCCGGCAGAGATGTAGATAAAATCAATACTTCGGATTTGAGGGACATGGAGAGCTTCATGACCCAGGAGACCCACCTGTTTCATGACAGTATCAAAAATAACCTGCGGATTGCGAAGCCGGACGCGACGGACGCGCAGATGGAAGTCGCCTGCCGCAAGGCCTCCGTCCATGACTTTATCATGAGCCTGCCCCAGGGGTACGATACGCCGGTGGGGGAGCTGGGGGATACCCTGTCCGGGGGCGAGAGGCAGCGGCTGGGGCTTGCAAGGGCCTTTCTGCATGAAGCTGCCTTCCTGCTCCTTGACGAGCCTACCAGCAACCTGGACAGCTTAAACGAGGCGGTCATTTTAAAATCCCTGCATGAGGAGCGGGAGGGGAGGACGGTGCTTCTGGTGTCCCACAGGCAGTCCACCATGCGGATTGCAGATATGGCGTATTCGGTGGAGAACGGGAGGATGAGCTGATGTGTCAGGGGATGGAAGGAAGGTGGAAGGAGAAATCAATGCGGAGAGAGATTGAGACAAAACGGGAACGGGAGAAGGCCATGGTGTCGGAGATGATTGCCTTGTATTGCCGAAAACAGCATGGAGGCCGGAAACAGCACGGAGGGCGGGAGGGCCTCTGCCAGGACTGTGCGGCGCTGGATGCCTATGCAAGGCAGAGGAGCGACAAATGCCCCTTTATGGAGACCAAGACCTTCTGCTCCAACTGCAAGGTGCATTGCTACAAGCCGGAAATGCGGGAGAAAATCCGGGCGGTCATGCGCTTCTCCGGGCCGAAGATGCTGTTTCACCATCCGGTGATGGCAGTGCGCCATGTGCTGGAGACGAAGAAAGAGAAAAAGAGACTGGAGGAAGCTCTATGAAACTGAAAAGACTGGTATTTTTGATTTTAGGCTGTATCTGCTTAGGTGTCGGCTGTATCGGCATTGTGCTTCCGGTTCTGCTCACTGTGCCGTTTTTCCTGGCTACCGTATTCTGCTTTGCCAATTCGTCGAGAAAGCTCCACGACTGGTTTGTGGGAACCAGGATGTATAAAAAGCATCTGGAATCCTTTGTGCAGAAAAAGGGGATGACGGCCACGACAAAGGCGGGGATTCTTGCCAGCGTAACGGCGCTCATGGGATTGGGGGTTGTCCTGATGCTGTGGAGGGGGATTTACATTCCGTGCGTGATTCTTGCCATTGTATGGGTCTGCCATATCGTTTACTTTATTTTCGGGGTCAAAACCATCCGCACAGGAAGCTTTTCCGCAGAACCGGAGATGGAGGGCAGGGGATAGGATCATTCTATAGAAAGAAGGAGATGGAAATGGCAGATTTTAATGACATTGGCATCAGCCGTCAGCTGGACTGGAAGAGGATCCGAAAGCTGCTTTCCATGGGCTTTTTTGCGGCATTTCTTTCTTTTGCAGGCGATTTATGGCTTGGATGAGGCACAGAGGATGAAATGCTCACAGGGCTGCCCCGGATGGTGTCCGCCTATACGGGAACATCAGATATTGGGCTTTGTGTCATTGCCATGACGGGTATGGCGGCGGTCAAGCTGCTGATTGTATTCGGAAACCGGCCATGGGTGAATGCCTTAAACTGCGCATGGATTGGTTTTGGGGCAATGTGGATGTTCGGCGGATTGTTGCATTTAGGCTGCCTGGGAGGCAGAAAACGGAGGAAATGCATGGAAGCAGTTGAGTTTGGAAAAGAAAACAGAAAAAAGATTGTCCTGATCCCCGGCAACATGATGAGCTGGAGACAGTTTGAACGGGTGATTCCCCTGCTCGAAACGGATTACCACGTCACGGCAGTAAGTACAGACGGGTACGACGGGAGCGGGCAGACGACTTTCACGACAGCGGGAACACTCTTTCACAGACAGAATGTCCGCGTGGGGACGCTGATTATGAGCGGCCCCCAATATATGAATCTGGGGATTTTAAACGGATTTGTCACAAAAGTGATTCCGCGGAATCAGTACCGCCTGCTGGGAAAACTCAAATCCCGTGAAAAAATGCCGTGGCTGCTGAAGCTCTATACCCGTTCCGATGATGAAAGCCTCCTGAAACAGTTTTCGGCCATGCCTGAAAATATTTCCCTGGAAACGCTGCAGAACTGTGCGCGGGAGGGCCTGCGGCTGTATGAAGAGATTGAAAATTATGAGCCTGACCCGAAGGCACGGGTCTCTATATGGTATGGGGCGAAGGAACCCAACATGAAGAAAGCGGTCAAGGCATTGAAGCGCGCTTTTCCAAATGCAGAGGAGCATTCCTTTGAAGGATTCGGCCACGGAGAGATTATCGCCCATCCCGATGTGATGGCGGAACAGATTCGGCGGTTTGAAACCGGCTTATGTTAGTGTGCGTGAAAAAACATTCCGGCCAGAAAGCAATTTCTGAACACGCTCTATAGCAGGATGGCCGTTGGATAGATAGAGAGAAAGGATAGGGAAAAGGTATGTCAAAATCAGCATCCAAAATGCAGGAAAAGGTCATGGCGCTCAAATTCCGCGGGAAGGAGATATTCAAGCCGCTGAATACGGGCTCCATTGATGACCATGTGAAATGTATTCGTGAATTTATCGCCAATATTTTCTTTTATACGAAAAGCGGAACCACCATCATGATTGACGCGGGCTATAATTATGAACGCCTGGGGGAGAAGATGGAGTGGCTCGGCATCGAACCGTCGGAAATACGGCATATTTTGATTACGCATCAGGATACGGACCATGTGGGCGCGGTGGAGCGGGACAGTGACGGCCTGTTCCGGGATGCCACGCTTTACATCGGGGAGGTGGAGAACCGTTACCTCACGAAGGAGGTGCGGAGGAAGGTCTATGGCGGATGGTATAAGCTGCCCTATGTGGAGATTGACAACCGGAAGGTGCTGCTAAGGGACGGGCAGGTGCTGGATATTGAGGGGATAAAGGTGGAATGTATCCTGGTGCCCGGCCACACATGGGGGCATATGGTGTATCTGATTGACGACGCCTATCTTTTTACCGGGGATACCATTTGGTTTGGGCCGGACGGCGGGCGCAGCTTCCTGAACGCACTGGCGGAGGACAATAAGCTCTCGGTAAAGTCCCTTGCTACGCTAAAGGAGCTGCTGCAGAAAAGGAACCTGCATCCGTTGGTCATCACCGGGCATACGGGCTGGTCGGACGATATGGATTTTGTGTTTGCGCATACCGACCTTGTGTGCAATGCGTCCAGGAAGCAGAAGCCCCATGATCCAAACGCGCCTTATGACGGTTATGACGAGTCGGACGACACAAGGGAGAAAGCGAGGACAGTCCGGCTTGAAAAGGCGCTGCCTGTAAAATGCTGAGATTGGGATGTTTATCGATCAGGAGGAGTGAATATGCGTATTTTAGTTTACGGTGCGGGGGTACTGGGCTGCAATCTGGCAGACAATCTGCACCAGGCAAAAAATGATGTGACTCTGCTGGCGCGGGGCGACTGGGCAGAGCAGCTAAAGCAAAAAGGGTTACATAGAAAGAGGACCTTTCATCTGAAGGAGACTGTGAGCCGTATCCCGGTCATCACACAGCTTGAACCGGAGGATTGCTATGATGTCATCTTCGTTGTGGTGCGCTATACCCAGTTAGAAGGTGTGATGGAAGATTTGCGGGCAAACGGAACAAAGAATATCGTGTTGGTGGGCAACAATGTCCGTCCTGCCTGCTATGCCGCGCTTTTGCCGGAGAAAAACGTGATGTTTGCCTTTTCGCTGTCTGCGGGGCATCGGGAACCGGAGCGGGGTATCCTGTCTGACGGACGCTGGAGGGAGACGCCGTGCGGTATCTGATACAAAACACTGATGCAAAGCTGCATGTAGACCGCTTAACAACGAAATCTTCCGCAAAAGGGCAAAATTTTGGTTCCGGCTTGTCAGGGTTAGGTGATGTGCAGGAAACGGCGCTGATACCGCTTGCAGTCAGGGCAAATGAAACGGAAAGAAAGACGGCGCGGATACACGATGAGAAGGCGGTTGAAATCATCAGGAAACTGGACGTTGACACGGAAAAATTGGATCGGTTCTTTTCCCATGAGGGCGTTATCGCACGGACGATTTTGTTTGACGAAACGGTAAAAAGGCTGCTCGGGAAATATCCTAACGCGGTCTGCGTCAATATCGGCTGCGGTCTCGATGACCGCTTTACCCGCGTCGATAATGGAAAAATCCAGTGGTTCAATGTTGATCTGCCGGATACCATTGCCATGAGGAAACAGTTTTTCCATGAAGCAGAGCGGGAGCATATGCTGGCGGCGGATATTCGCCGGGCAGAGTGGACGGAGCGGATTCCCCAAAATAAAGTGGTAATTGTCATTGCGGAGGGACTGCTCATGTATTTCTCCAAAGAACAGGTGAAAACCGTGTTGAACCGCATTACGGATTCATTTGGCAGGGGATTTCTTCTTGCGGAGCTGATGCACCTCAAAATGATGAACGAGAAGAAGCATGACACGGTAAAAAATACCAACGCGAAGTTCGGATGGGGAACCGTGACGGGCAGGGAACTGCTCCCTCTTGACGACAAGCTTACGCTGATCAGCGAGCGTAGCTTTTGGGAGGAAATGAAAAAATATTCCCTGGTTGGAAAAATCGGAAGCGTTGTTGCCGGAAAGCTGAACAACAGGCTGGCGGTCTATAAGTGGCAGTAAAGATTTCGACTTATCGCAACCTTTTCGGATTGGTTTTACAAACGGTCTGATGAGCGAGAGTATGCTGGTCCGGGGCGGTAAAAAATATTTCAAATAAACTGGCCGTGCTATGAAAAGAATGAAGTGTAAGGGAGATGGTTTACCATGACAGGCGAGGAATATAAAAAGCTGTCGCTGAAAGAATTTGACCGGGCGGCGGAAAAATTTGATGACGACGATCCTAGCGTTTACAATATGTGCCGCAGGGATTATCCCGATGTATTGGCGGAGGCGGTGGGAGAGCCGTTTTTGGACCTGCTTGACGCCGGCTGCGGGACGGGGGCCATGCTCGGCATGTGCAGGAAAGAGTATCCGGATAGACATTATACCGGGGTGGACCTTTCGGAGAAAATGATAGAAACGGCAAAGAAAAAGCATAGAAACGGAATCCGTTTTGTCGCAGGCGACTGTGAAAACCTTCCGTTTGCGGATTGCAGCTTTGACGTGGTGACCTGTTCCATGAGCTTTCACCATTACCCGAATCCCGAAAAATTCTTTATGAGCCTGCACCGGGTGCTGCGTCCGGGAGGCAGGTTTATTTTAAGGGATATGGCGTCAAACAGCCGTGTCATGATGTGGCTGATCAATCACATCGAGATACCGGTGGCGAATAAGGTCATGCGCAAAGGGGACGTCCATGTTTATTCAAGGGGCGATATACAGAAGCTTTGCGACATAAGCGGAATGAGGCTGGAGCTGTATGAGGTCAGGAAAGGGTTCCGGCTGCATTGCGTGGTCAGGAAACCGGTCTGAAAGGGAAGGACCTGATCACTGCGTTGATTTTTTTGTTACTGGGCAGTTTACCCTGGTGATCCTGATTTCTATGGCGTCAGCCTATGTCTGGCGGCGCATTATCCGGAAGGGTGCAGGTGGAAAAAGTCAAAGCGGTGCAGCAGTTCCTGGTGGGGCATATGGATGAGAATTTCACCCAGGAGGAACTGTCACGCCGTTTTGATATCCCGCTGACGTCGGTGGAGTATCGGAACCGTATTGACTTTCTTTGATAACAAGATTATAATAAACCATATAAAACACATACGGATGTATGGATTTTGTATAATCTGAAAAGGAGAAGGAAAAGATGGCTGAACAGGTGTTGATACAGTTTCGTGTAGATAAGAATTTGAAGAAGGATGTGGCAGATATTTGCGATGCGCTTGGAACGGATATGCCGACAGTTTTCAGGATGTGCATGAAACAGATTCAGATTGTAAGGGGCATTCCTTTTTCAACAAGGCTTCCGGAAAATGTAGTGACAAGGGCGGAAGCGTTGGAAGCATTTGAGGAGATGCGGAGGCAGGCGGCCGATGTGCCTGAGATGAGCCTGGAGGAGATCAATGAGGAAATCCGCAGCGTCAGGGCGGAACGGAAAGCCAAGAAGGCGGCGAAAGAATGAGATGCTGTGCAGTGGTTGACACCAACGTAATTGTTTCTGCCCTGTTGTCAAAAAAAGAGGTACCGCGACGGTACAAGTATTACGCGCAATGTTGGTAGGTCATTTTACACCTTTGTATCACGAGGATATCTTGGGCGAATACGAGGAAGTCCTGCATCGTCCTAAATTTCATTTATCGGAAGATGTGATCCGAACAGTTCTTTCGGCAGTAAAGAGATATGGGATTGAGGTGTTTCCGCAGGCTACAGGGGAGATTCTGAATAGCGACGGAAAGCTTACCCATTGACGGCATTATGGAGACTGCGGTGAAAATGGGATATACCCTCCGGGCATCCCGTATCGCCATCCCGCTTATGATTTTCACCCGGAGAATGAGCATCTGATCCAGGAAGCCATCTCCGAACTGACCCGTGGGAAGACAATCATCACGATTGCCCACAGGCTGGCAGATACAGTGATCAGAAAGTGAATGAACTGTAAAGCAGTCAGGGAATAATCGAAACTTTGTGCAATTTTTACAGATGGCAGGCGGCAGTTTTTTTGTAGAAAATTCCCTTTGACTTTGAAAGGCGGAAAAAGGTATAGTAGTATTTGGAAATTAAATAATGCAAAATCAACGACACATGTGGCGCGCCGCGCGTAAATCTGATTACGGTACGGGTGCTGCAGGTGTCGTTTTTTTTGCGCAAAAAAAGGAGAATCTATTATGGAAAACAGTAATTATCTTGGCACGGAAAAAGTGGGGAAGCTGCTGCGGCAGTTTGCAATCCCCTGCATCTGTTCCCTTATCATTTCATGCCTCTACAACATTGTAGACCAGATATTTGTGGGTAATGGCGTGGGCTATCTGGGCAATGCCGCTACCGGCGTAATCTTCCCGATCACGGTAGTGGGGTGGGGGTTAAGCCTATTTTTTGGCGACGGTGCGGCTGCCGCATTGAGCGTTTCTTTGGGGCGGGGAGAAACAAAGGATATCCACAGGAGCGTTGGCGGCGCGGTTCTTGGATCGTTCCTCTCCGGCGTAGTGGTAATTGTGATTGCTTATCTTTGGGGCGACGGCCTGCTGCGCCTGATTGGCGCGACGGATGCAAACATACAGATGGCGCACGACTATGGCGTGATCATTTTTGCCATGATGCCTCTTGCCATGACGCAGAATACGCTTGCCTCCGTCATCAGGGCGGACGGCAGCCCCAAATACGCCATGGCTGCCATGCTTACCGGCGCAGTCATCAATATGATCGGCGATCCGGTTGCCATCTTTGCGCTCGGCATGGGGATCAAGGGTGCGGCATGGGCCACCATCCTTGGGCAGTTTGTCAGCTTCCTGATCTGTGCGGCTTATTTAAGGCATCCCAAGACTTTTCGAGTGGGTGTTGGCAGCTTCAGGCCGAGCATGGCGCTCTTGAAACCGGTAATGGCTCTGGGAACTTCCAGCCTTTTGACACAGCTTTCCATTGTGGTCATTACGGTTGTCAACAATATACTGCTGGTGAAGTATGGCGCAGGCTCCGTTTATGGCGCGGATATTCCGCTGGCGGCATTTGTGGTCATTATGAAACTCTTCCAGATCGTGCTGAATGTTGCCATAGGCATTGCAGCCGGCGCACAGCCGATTGTGGGCTATAACTACGGGGCAAAAAATGATAGCCGGGTGCGGGAACTGCTGAAACTGATGGTTAAGTGGACGGCTGCTGTAGGAGTGGTCTGCATCGTACTGTTTGAGGCTGTTCCCGGCGTGTTCATCCGGATGTTCGGCTCGGCAGACGACCCTGTGTATTTTGATTTTGCGGTACTCTGCCTGCGGATTTACCTTTCCCTTATCCTTGTGACCTGTGTTCAGAAGGTCTGCGCCATTTTCCTGCAGTCCATCGGCAGGGCAAAGGCAGCCGCGCCGTTGTCCGTCCTGCGGGACGCGCTGCTGATTGTTTTTTCTCTTCTGCTTCCTGCCTTCATGGGCGTTACCGGCATTTTCTGGGCAGCCCCGGCAGCGGATGTGCTTGCCATTTTCATTACGGCGGCAGTCATGATCCGGGTATGGAAGGAATTAGGGGAGGAGAAGAAAGCGCAGGAGCCTGCTGCGGCAGCGATCCGGCCGTCCCGCCAGGAAGCGCATACTATATAAGCGTTTCCGGGCAGGAGTGGGGCAATCCACACGTCATGAAGAGCTTATGGCAAAGGCCGGAATTTATCGGGATTTTGTGAATATCCGTGAAAAGTCATCCAGTGACATATGAATAAGAAATTTCTATAGAAGTGAATAAGATATAAGTATTTGCTATTTGATGAAAAAGTAAATATAATGAAATCGTAACGCCGGCAGAGCTGACGGTTCGTTTTGGCGATGAAGGCGAGCTTTATGACGGGAATTGCCCGCATTTAAGATATGCTCTGCAGATTGATTACAAATTCAATGATAGGAAATGAAAATGGATGCTAAAAAGATTGGATTGGAGAAAATGACCTCTTACGGGTCAAAGGAAGCTGTCATTCAAAATCTAAAGGACGCGGGATGCAGTCCGGATACGATCGAATGCTGCATGTCCTCCTTGGATTGCGGAAAAAAAGCAGAACTTTTGAAGCAGCTGGAAGATCACAGAGAAACGCTTCTGCATAAAGTGCATGAAGAGGAAAAGCGCATTGACTGCCTGGATTATCTGGTATACCAGATCAGCCGGTGCAGATGACGGCGATGCAGAAATAGTTACTTTGTAAATGGGCCGAATGGCCATAATGGGATGACTTGTGGGTATATGAATGGAAGCGGAGGAGATCAGACAATGAAAGTAATTGAAAACCAGACCTTTGATATGGAACGCGCGCTTTATGGATGTAACGGGATTTTGGCAAAGAACTGTTCATTTGACGGGCCGGCAGACGGTGAGAGCGCTTTTAAAGAGGGTGAGAAGATTGAGGCAGCACATTGCTTTTTCAATCTGCGCTACCCCTTCTGGCATGACCGGGAGCTTACTATCACGGATTCGGAAATGACAGAAAAGTGCAGGGCGGCCCTGTGGTATTCCGACCAGGTGGAGATCACGGATACGAAGCTGCATGGGATCAAGGCGCTTCGGGAGTGCAGCAATGTATTCATCCGGAACTGCGATATTATTTCCCCGGAATTCGGCTGGTCGGTACGGGGAATCCGTATGGAAGATACCACGGCGGAGAGCGAGTATTTTATGATGCGCTCGGAGAACCTGACGTTCAGAAACGTCGATTTTAAAGGAAAATATTCTTTCCAGTACATTAAAAATGCCGTCTTTGAACACTGTGTATTTGATACAAAGGACGCATTCTGGCACGGCGGAAATATCACGGTCAGGGACAGCGTGATCAAGGGAGAATATCTGGCATGGTATTCCGACGGGCTGACTCTGATCAACTGCAAGATCATCGGAACCCAGCCCTTATGCTACTGTAAAAATCTGAAATTGATCGACTGCGAGATGACCGGTACGGATCTTGCGTTTGAAAAATCCGAGGTGGAAGCGGTCATTACCTCCAGGGTGGACAGCATTAAAAATCCAAGGTCCGGCCGGATCCAGGTGCCGGAGGTGGGCGAAATGATCATGGAGGATGAAAAGGCAGAGGGTCAGGTGATCATTGCCGGACAGGAAAAGGACGGCTGCAAAATGTGCAGTTGCGCGTGATAAGAGATGAGGGGAAGATATAGACCCGCAGGATATTTCAGTTGCTTTTCTACAACGAAGTTACAATTCATATAAGAATTATATTGCCGGATTTACGTTCCCGAAGATTTTGGAATATCTATTGAAAAAATGTATACAATATCGTACAATTAAAATACAAAATAATACAAACAGGATTGAAAGGAGCGATAAATATGGCAAGTTCTGTGATTCAGATAAGAGTGGATGAACAGCTTCGTAATGATGCAGTTGAACTTTATGAACGGCTTGGGATAGACTTACCAACAGCGGTCAGGATGTTTATGAAACGTTCGGTTATGGTCAATGGGATTCCCTTCAACATGACTCTGCCCAAAAGGGAGGATGATAGCAATAAAGCGTTAATGGCAATGAGGGAGATTCAGGACAGCGCAGAAAAGAATGGGCTGTCTGAAATGACATTAGACGAAATAAATGCAGAGATAGCAGAAGCAAGAGGATGAATGGGGAATAAATTGAGATATTATGCTGTAATTGACACAAATGTAATTGTTTCTGCAATGTTAAAAAAATCTTCTCTGCCAGACCGGGTCATACAGGAAATTTTCAGGGGGACAATCACGCCGCTTTTAAACAGAGAGATACTTGATGAATATTGGAATGTCCTTCAACGGCCTAAATTCAAATTTCCGGAAAAAGCAGTAAATACATTGGTAACAGGCCTTATAAAGCGTGCATTTTTTGTCGCTGCAGAACCAATAAAAGAAACGCTCCCAGATTCCAAAGATGTTGTTTTTCTGCAAATCTTTATACAGGCTGTGGTTTGGAAGCGCTGCAAAATGGCAGAAGGGGCAGGATGTATTTAAGGAGGTTCCCGCATGGAGTTTAAGGTTGGTGTCGGCAAGTCGGATTTTGCTGATCTTCGTAATTCGGACAATTATTATGTGGATAAAACAAAAATCCTCTATGAGCTGGTACATGATACAGACAACAAGGTCACTCTGTTCACCAGGCCGCGGAGGTTTGGAAAGACGCTGATGATCAGTATGATAGAGAACTTCTTCAATATCAGAAAAGACAGCAGAGAGCTCTTCGGGGGGCTTAAGATCACGGAATACACAGAGTTCTGTGACGCGTGGATGAATCAGTATCCAGTTCTGTCCATATCGTTTAAGGATATGGAGGCGCTGACCTTTGACGGTGCTTACAAAATGCTCAAAACCACAGTGGCGGATGTGTGTAAGGAGCTGGACGACCTCATGGAAGAGGACTCTGTGAATGATGCCGACGCTGAAATCTTCCGGCAGCTGATGTATACGTCCGCGGATGAAGACAAGGTGAAAAATTCCTTAAAAACCATCATGCGCATGCTGCATGCTGTCTATGGCAAAAAGGTCATTCTTCTGATTGACGAGTATGATGTTCCGCTTGCAAAAGCAAGTGAGAAAGACACGGCGGAAAATCCATTTTATTCCCCCATGCTGGATGTGGTCAAGGGTCTCATGAGTACGGCATTAAAGGATAACGAATATCTCAAATTTGCCGTGATCACAGGGTGTCTTAAGATAGCGAAGGAAAGCATTTTTACAGGAACCAATAACTTTGCGTCGTATTCTGTATTGGATGAGGACTTTTCAGAGTACTTCGGCTTTTCGGGACATGAGGTGGCTGAACTTTTGGCTGCCGCTGACAGACAGGATAAGTCCGATGTCATAAAGGAGTGGTACGACGGGTACGTATTCGGCGACAGCTTTGTATATTGTCCATGGGATGTGATCAACTATGTGTCCGCATTGAAGAAGAGAAAAAACGCAAGGCCCAAGAATTACTGGAAGAATACCAGCCATAACGGGATCCTTCTGTCCTTTGTAAAAAGAACGGATTTTAAAGTGAAAGGGAAATTTGAAATGCTCATGAACGGCGGGAGGATCGTCCAGACCATTTCAGATGAACTGGCCTATGATACACTCTATTCTTCCGAAGAGCATCTCTGGAGCGTGCTCCTGATGACAGGATATCTCACAAAGGCGGATGCCAGTGAGGAGGGCGAGAGGGTCAGCCTTAAGATACCGAACCGAGAGATCGCGTCTATTTTTGAAGATACGGTTGTGACCTATTTTCAGAATACGATCGACAACAGCGTGCAGAAATCCATGATGGAAGCGCTCTGGAACCAGGACGAGCAGGCGGCGTCTGAGGCGATATCAGACCTTTTGTGGAAGACCATCAGCTACAATGATTATCACGAAGATTATTACCATGCTTTTCTGGCCGGGGCATTTGTCGGACTGGGCTATGAGGTGGAGTCCAATCAGGAGAAAGGACTTGGAAGGCCGGATATTTTATTGAAGGATGAGGATCACCGAAGGGCGATCATCATCGAAGCGAAACGTTCCAAACGGGAATCGGATATGGATGCGGACTGCGATGAGGCAATCAGCCAGATCATCAGACAAAAGTACGCCGAAGGGGTATACGGTTACGACCAGATCCTTTGCTATGGAGCCGCGTTTTTTCAGAAGCAGGCAAAGATAAAGAGCGGCGATTGAAAATTAATTCAGAGAACTACTTGGTGGAATGAGATGATAAGGATAGCGGTCGTAGAGGACGATGAACTTTATATTTCCCAGCTTTTAAAGCACCTGGAGGATTACCAGAGGGAAGAAAAGGAGGAATTCCAGATTCAGGTATACCGGGACGGAGACGGGATCACGGCGAATTACAAGGCGCAGTACGATATCATCCTGATGGACATCCAGATGAAATTTGTGGATGGGATGACGGCGGCGGAGGAGATCCGCAGGGTGGACTCTCAGGTGGTGATCATGTTCATCACCAATATGCCCCAGTATGCGATCCGGGGCTACGAGGTGGGCGCTCTGGATTATATTTTAAAGCCGGTTTCTTATTTTGCCTTTTCCCAGAAGCTGAAGCGCGCGGTATCCCGATTGAAGCGGGGGGAGAAAAAATTTGTGGTCGTTCCCGTCAAGGGCGGGGTCCAGAGGGTGGAGGCATCGGATATTTATTATATCGAGAGCGAAGGCCACAATCTGGTCTACCATACCCGGGAAGGGAATTTTATTTCTCCCGGGACCATGAAGAGCGCGGAAGACGCCCTTGCCCAGATGCATTTTTCACGGGGCAACAAGGGCTACCTAATCAATCTGGAGCATGTGGAAGGAGTCCGGGACAAGTGCGCGGTTGTAAAGGGAGAGAGCCTGCTGCTGAGCAGGCCCAGGATGAATGCGTTTATGCAGGATCTGACCAAATATTGGAGTGAGGTGAAGTAGAGATGGGAGATTGGGCGGCAGGGCAGATCCTTCCGGATATCCCCAGGTTTTATACGGCGCTGGCAGAATGACTGTCCTGCCTCCTGTGCATGCGGGAGGTGGTCCGGCGTTATTCCGGTTGGAAATTCTGGGGAATCGCGGGAGCAGCATTTTTGATCCAGTCCGTGTTTCTGGTCCTGACCGGAGGGCTGGAGGGGCCGGTCTGGCTGGTGTGCATGGCAGCAGCCGTATTTCTGATGTTCTGCTTTCTGCGGATCATCTGCGGGCACAGCATGATCTGGAGAGCATGGAGATGATCCTGCACAAC
>CAYQBE010000013.1:0-57593 GCA_964415625.1 uncultured Clostridium sp. | reverse complement strand
AAGAAAAGCATAAGAATATGAAAAACTCTATGGATTTTTCCAAAATTGAAGTAAACGGAAAATTAATAGGTGTTTTGAATTTCAATCTGATGATACCCATTGAAGAAGAACAACTACAGCATGTTGATACAACTATATTCAAAAGGGACCGGGAAAACATCAGGTATTACAAGAAATTATGCGCTCAAGAGTTAGAATGGTGTCAAGCAAATAGTGAAGTGATTTGCAATAAAGCCAATGTATTGTATAAAAAATACGTATCTAACGAACCATTTGCTGGCAGAAATCGCTGTCTGAATTTCCCTAAACTAGAATCGGAATGTAAAAAATATATTTCAACAAAAAAGAGAAGTACAAAATAGCCCGGGCTTTCTGCATTTAAGTATTTTAATGGTTGGCTACGTTATTTTCAAACAGACCTTTACAAGCATACTTTATACCGGGGGTATTGTTGCCGTTATATTGTAAAACTGAAGGCATTCAGAATGCGTCTGATAAAAACACTGCGCAGATTAAAGTAGTGCAATCAGGGCGTGCCGCACAAAAGAGGGTGTACCGTAGTGAAGTAAAAACTTCATTGCGGCACACCTTCTTTTTTTGATGCCCTCGTATGCAGAAAGGCTGCCAGCGGCAGGATTTCTGTATGTCGAATTTAAAGAGATACAGGATTAAAAAAATCTTAAAGAAAATTTTGATCATTTGTGGGGAGCGGCTCGTTATTATATATACAGGTCTTTCAAGGGAAGGAGATGGCAGTGTGTGAATATAGAGGAAAAAGATTCCGCGGAAGAATCGTATTCCGATGATGAGCTGATAGAACGTATTGGACTCGGGGATGAAAATGCGGCTGAAACGCTGATAAACCGTTATTATGCGGCAATCCTGCGTTATTGCAGGAGGCATTGCCATAATCTGGAAAAAGCGGAAGATTTAACACAGGAGACTTTCTTAAAGCTGTTTAAAAATTTATCAGGATATAAAGGAAAAAAGAAATTTAAGGCTTATCTATATACAATTGCCAATCACCTGTGTATTGATGAAAGCCGGAAAATTCAGTTGTATTCCCTGGAGCAGGAGGAAGAGATCAGATATGAATGTAATGAAATGCGTCAGATCGAGGATCACTCAGAAATAGATTACCTTATGAATGTTTTATCATCGGAACAAAAGGAGGCGGTTATTTTACGTTTTGGAGAGCAGCTTGAATTTAAGGAGATCGCAAAAATAGTGGGATGCAATCTGCGGACAGCGCAAAGCAGGGTCAGGAACGCTTTGAAAATGATGCGAAAGGAGCAGGAAAATGAAAGGTAGGGAATTGGAGGAGTATTTGCGGCAGTCTTTACAGCAGGAGATAAACCAGCCCGCCGGTAAACCTGGCAGCAATTCTGCCAGGAGGGAAGAAACCATAAGATTATGCATTGGAGAGATGCGAAAGCAGAGGGCTGCAGAAAAATTACAGGAAGAGCAGCGGACGGGATTTGCACAATATTTATCCGATGTGTTCCGTTATGACGGCGTACCTGTTTTAGGCCTGCATGCGGCGGTATTGCTTATTTTATGCATGATCATTTCTACAGCAGTAAACGTTCCGGGATATATCCCGGTTTTTATGCCATTGTTTGTACTGGCAGCTATGCCTGGGATGTTCCGGTGCCAGTATTATGGAATGAGTGAGATTGAGGCTGCCACAAGGGCGTCCGGTGCGCAGATTATATTGGCTAAGCTGATTTTAGCAGGAGCCATCAATCTTGTGTGTATGACAATCCTGATTTCTTTTGAAGTATATCTTCAAAATTCATGTAAAGAAATCGGACAGATGGTTTTATATTGTCTGGTGCCATATCTGGTGTGTATGGTCTGTGTGCTGCGCCTGATCCGGCTGCGCAGAAGAGAAAATATGCAGATATGTACGGTTTTCGTGCTTAGTTCCTGTGTGTTTTGGGGAGTACTTGCCAAAACGATGCCCTGGCTGTATGAAGCATCTGCTTTTGGGATATGGATCGCTGCATTTTTATTTTTCGCGGCGTTTTTCATAAAGGAAGTTTATTTTATTATCACTATGAGAAAGGAAGGGAAAATGTATGGAATTATCGCTTGACCGGTTAACAAAGCATTATGGCAGCAAGATAGCAGTGGATCAGGTGAGTGCAGTCTTAGAACCGGGAGTATACGGCCTTTTGGGGGCTAACGGGGCAGGAAAGACAACACTGATGCGGATGCTGTGCGCCATTTTGGAATCCACTTCCGGAGAGGTATTTTTCAATGGGAAAGATGTCGTTTCCATGGGGGCAGATTACAGGAATGTATTGGGATATCTTCCGCAGGATTTTGGATATTATCCAGGTTATACGGCGATGGAATTTCTGATGTATATTTCTGCCCTGAAAGGAATACCAAAGAAAATCGCAAGGAGACGGGCAGAAGAATTATTGGAAGAAGTAGGCTTAAGCCATGTGGCGGATAAGAAGGTCAGGACGTTCTCAGGCGGCATGAAGCAGAGGGTTGGGATCGCGCAGGCATTATTGAATCACCCGGATATCCTGATCCTGGATGAACCCACAGCAGGATTAGACCCGAAGGAGAGGGTACGTTTCCGCAACCTGATTTCGGATTATGCAGGAGATAGAATTGTGATATTGTCTACCCATATTGTTTCTGACATAGAGGCGATTGCTGATGAAGTCCTGCTTATGAAAGAAGGGAAATTTGTGCTGCAGGGCACTGTTCCGGAGCTGACCAGAAAAGTAGAGGGCAAAGTATGGGAGATGACGGTATCCCCGGCAGAAGCAAAGAAATGGCGGGCAAAATCGACCGTTGCAAATTTAAGGCATGAGGGCAGACAGACGGTGCTCCGCATTATTTCGGATCATATGCCCGATGAAACGGCCGTTCCCTGTGAGGCAACATTAGAGGATTTATATTTGTATTATTTTCCGACAGAGGAAGGAGTGCATTGATGATGGAATTATTTTTATTAGAGCACAAAAAGTTATGGCGTAAAACAAGTACCAAAATAAGTGTTTTTCTGTGCTTTCTATATATCGTGGTTTTTGGAAGCATCCTTTCGTTCCAATGGTTCAGCTTCGGAAGCCGTAATGACTATACAAGCGCTTTCGGAAATAACTTTGACGGATATGGCGAGATCAGAGACAGCCAGGAATATTCACTGGGGTTTGGGGGAGAGCTTACGGAGGAAACTCTGCAGCAGATGGTCAGGGATTACCAGAAAATGGAGTCAGCCGGCATAGAAGCGGAGATGGATAAAACGGACTGGCAGACCATCAACAGCTGGCTGGAAACTTTGTATCCGGAGCTTCGGGATACAGGAGAAAACAAAACCATGATCTGTTATGTTGATCCGGAAAAGCTGACAGGATTTTATGAAAGAAGGCAAAAGGCAATTGAAGATTTTCTGGAAATCAGCGGTCAGACCGGAGCGGAGAAATCGTATCTTTTACAGATGAATTCTAAGGTAAAGGAGCCGTTCCGGTATGAGTGGGCGGAAGGATGGTCGCAGCTGCTTGGCAGCATGGTCGCCGATATGGGCATTGTAATGGCGCTGTTTCTTGCAATCATATTGTCGCCGTTATTTGCGGGGGAATGGCGTGATAATACAAGCTCATTAGTTTTGACAACAAAAAATGGATGGAGGAAGATTGCCCTCGTAAAAATATATACCGGATTATTATTCACAGTGGAATTTTTCGCGATCATTTCGGCGGGAAATATTGTTTCACAGTTATTCTTTTTGGGAACTGCGGGGTGGGATATGCCGATTCAGCTGATCAAACTGATTTCTGTTGCGCCTATGAATATGCTCCAGGCGGAAGCCTATGAATATGCTTTTGCATTCTTAGGGGCAATCGGATACGCGGGAGTCGTCATGCTCCTGTCAGCTAAAATGAGGAGCAATGTGCTGGCGCTGCTTCTTAGCCTGGCGGTTGTATACGGGCCGATGATGATAGCGGAATATCTGCCCTACGGGGTACAGAAAGCATTGGATCTGATTCCCCTGGCAGGCAGTTCGGCAGATATTTTCCGCACAAATACATTCCATGTCTTTGGGAAATATATATGGTCGCCCTATTTACTGATCACGGTTCCTGTCCTGATCGGCCTCCTGTGCATGCCGCTTGCAGTAAAGAGCTGGTCAAGACGGTTGAGGGTTTAGTAAAAAATGGCAAAGAAGAAAGGGGAATTTGAAAAACCGCCCTCTGGCCTCTTAACAGACGGGCGGTAAATATCCAAGCTTTATTGCTTTTGTTATGGCCTCTACAACAGAAGAGACCTCTAATTTTTCAAATATATGCTGTAAATGGTTCGAAAGTGTCCTTTCGCTGATATATAGCTCCTCTGCAACACATTTTCGCTTTTTCCCATCGCTGATCAGCTGTAAAATTTTCTTTTCCATACTTGTCAAATCTTCAATTATAATTTTCTTATTTTCAGACGGAAAGCAGGTGCCGCCATGAGAGACATGAATTAACGAGGACACCAGGTCATCCGGGCTGATATTTTTATTCAGGAAACCACAGATGCCTGCCTTTTTTGCCTCATGCCTGTATACGGGCAGGTCATATCCTGTGAGGATGATGATTCGGACAGCAGGACATGATTTTAAAAGGCCGGAAGCTATTTCCAGGCCATCCGTATCGCTTAGATCGCCAAGGTGAATATCCATTAAAATAATATCAATTTCTTTTTCACAAACCAGTGTCTCTATGCCCTGGATATCCTGCGTCACATGGAAATGTTTGATTTCAGGATACTCATCTAAAGCAATGGAAAGACTTTTGGCAAAAAGTGTATGGTCATCGACTAATAAAATATTGATAAGAATCATCTCCCTTCATCGGCAGTACAATTTGTACACAAATGCCATGCGGCGTATTATCCGAAAAAACGACAGAACCGTCCATGTTATTGATCAGTTCCGTCATAGCGGCAATCCCTTTATGCGCTGCAGTGTCTGCTGCCAGGACAGAATCCGCACATGCAGTCCCGTCATCACTGACATGCAATTCAATGATGCCGTTTTCCTGTGTGAGCATGACCCACGCCCGGCTGCCGTTAGAATGTTTGTAAACATTCGTAAGGAGTTCTTTGAGAAGCCGGTATATGAACGCATCATATGGTTCAACCAAAAACAGGGTGTCGGAACAGTCAAAGGCTACCGAGATGTTCTTCTCCGGGAAAGACTGGGCGACAGCTTCCATCAGATTCTGATAATTTTCTTTGGCAGTCAGACTGCTTAAGATTACAGGATGATAGTCCTGCATCTGTCCGCGGATATGCTGATTCAGATGATCCAGTGTTTGGATGATCATGTCCTGTACATCCGGTCTGTGGGCTTTTGCCGCCATATTTTTTATGGAAAGAAGATCCTGCAGCACATCGTCATGCAGAAAACGGGCAAATTCTGATTTTAATGCTTCTTCCTGTTTTAACTGTCTGAGGGCTTCATTGTATTTACTTTCTTTTATAAGCCCGTTCTTCCCCAGCATTAAATTCCTGCCCAGAACCATGTTGCAGAGATAAATAAAAGCAAATAAAGTATTTACTGCAACAAACAATTCCCTATCCCCGCCCTTTTGCAATGCCGTTATAAATCCGGCGGCAGCAAGGAACAAAAGAACGATAAACGCCGCCTGCTTTTTACTGAATACCGTGGAGAGTGGGTAACCGGCATTCTCTTTGATCATGATCCCATGAATACTTGTGAGAAAAAGCAGCATCGGCATATAGACTCCGAAGTTGGCAATATGGTTATCCGCATGCAACGTAGCAAAATAATAAATATAAAAAAACAATGCGGTAAGCGCGGCAGAAAACAGGAACCATTTCCATTCATTTTTCAGAACGAACAAAATTCTTTTGCGATGGTATATCAGTATCAGGAGAAAACACAGGCCCCCGGCCAAAAACTGGATGCCGTATAAACAGGCAAATGCCCTGTTGGATAGGAAGATACCGACAAAAGAACCCATACATGTTATCAGCAGAATCCTATCCGTTATTTTTTTGAAAGAATATCCGCTTCCCTGAAATAAAAACATCAGGACAAATTTAACAGACAAAAAGCATATCACAGGGTGCAGTATGGTCAGGATTGTCTGTTTCGGAAGTCCGGGTTCAAATGATAAAATCATATACCAGCTGTCTAAAACCAGTAAGCCGCAAAACAGATTCATTACTCTGCTTCCTTTGAGATTACATGAACTGATGTAGGTAACATCGATCAGCATCAAACTGGATATCAGAAGAGGAACGCTGCTGCCAATGACAGCCTGCTTCTCATTTACATTCCAGCTCATATAAAAGATCAGCAGCAGGTAATTCATCAGGAACAATGATTTTGATGCCATGTCTTTCAATTTTATCACTTCCATATAATTTTTTATAAGATATTCATTCCTATAATACCATATTTTGATACTGAGATAAAGAATACCGGACTGACGGCAATCTGCCGGCAGTCTGGTTATGGTTCATGTTTTATCACCGTTTTATAACAGGTGCGTACTGTAAAGAAATAATATATGAAATATATGAAAGCTGTCAGGGCAACCGCAGCCGCAGTCGGCAGGTAAAGGGTTATTGTATTTCCAAGAAGATTCTGCATAAGCGCTGTTTTGTAAACAATCGTTGCAAATACGCAGTCTATCAATCCAAAAAGGAATGGTATGCAAAAAAATGTCAAAACCTGTTTTCGGATAATCTTTTTCAGTTTTCTGTCGGTATATCCCATTTTACCGAGTATTTCATAATCTGCTCCTGAATCGGAAACGGCGGAGATATTATTAAAATACAAAATACTGCCCGTTGCGATAAAAAACAGGACGACCAGGAAGGCAATCAGGAGAAAGGTTGAACTGCTTGCAGACACAATTTCATTTACTCTGTGGGAATGTCCCTGTAAATAAGGCGTGCTGCCAAGCAGATCCCTCATTTTTTCAAACAGGATTTCGTTATTTTTTATGGCATCGCCATTGATGCTCAAGACAGTTACCTTTTCTGCCGTACTTGCTTTGATCTGCTCATAGACAGGATCGCTCACGATCATTGTTCCCACGCTGTTTGCAAAAGAAATCGGATTATCAAGGGTTGTTTCTCTTACGGTAACGGGCGTGCTGCCATGATTGATATTGAGTGAATAGATGCTGCCTGCCTCGTCGCTGCCGTCTGGATTCGGCTGGTATTTTACCAGAATACACGCATCATCCCGCAGCTCTGGCAGCTTCCGGCTGACCTCGTTTCTGTCCTGTGCCTGTAAAAGGGCAATGTATTGTGAATAGGAAATACATTCAAACCCTGCCCGGCGTGCAATTTTTTCATGATCGGCATCCCCTTTTGAAGTTCCGATGCTGTACTCCATAGGAAGCTGCCCTGCAGATGCAGTAACCTTAAAAATGTCAGTCTCGGTAAAGGACACCTGGCTTCCATGCGCATATTGATTTACCAGCAGCGTCACATCGTCTGCCTGGTGTTCATTCTCAATCCTGCATTCCAGCTCTGAAGGGGCGATCCGTGCGACAGCGGCGATCGGGTAAAAAAGTGACAGCGCCATTACACTGGAAACGGTCAGTGTTGCTGCCGATAAAAGTGTAAGCATGATTAATGTTTTCGCATTCGAGCGTATGCGGTAAATGAAATTAGGGGCTGTCACAATTTTCGTTTCGGTATAAAATGTTTTCTTGTGCCGCTTGCTCTTTCGGACTGCATAAGGAAGAAAGGATGCAATGAACAGGACAGTTCCTGCCACAATGAGCAGGGCAGTCATCAGAGCTGTTGGGTAAAAACCAATCGAAAACCATAAAGAGGCGTTACCACGAAAAATGTCCAATGCCAGTCCATAACCGGCAATTATGAAAATAAAACCAAGCAGGGCAGGCGCTTTCCTGAATTTCATTTTTCTTTCCGCGCTTTTTTCAAACCGCACCAAATCCATCAGCGAGGTTTGGAAAAGAAACCGGGCATTTGACAGAGCCATCACAAACAGGATCCCCAAAATAAAAACAGTTGTGTTTACAACAGCGCGGAAATGAAAGAAGGGAATCTCTGCGTGATTGATTGACAGACCGAGCAGAATCGTTGTTCCATATACAATGCCCTTGTGCATCATAGCGCCTAAAACCAGCCCTGTGATAAGAGAGCAGGCGCCGATCATGATATTTTCGGATAGTAACAGGGAAAGGATGTTTTCTCTCCTGTACCCTAACAGCGCATAGATTCCAAGCTCTTTGGTGCGCCGCCTTAAAAAGAAACGGTTTGAGTATGACATATAAAAAATTACGAACACGATCAAAAAGGCAGAGATCACCCTGCACATGGATTCCACCCGTCCGTCCCCCGATATTTTTTCAAGCATTACCGTATTCATTGAAAAAGAGGTAAATGCAAAATATATGGTAATGACAAGGGAGACCGACAGGATGTAAAGTGCATAAAATGCAAAATTTTCCTTTAAATTCTTTAAAGCTATAGAAAGATTATTTATAGTAAGATTCTTCATGGAAGCGCCCTCCTTATCTTGCAGTATCCAGTTTCGTGATTTCCACAGCGACGGCCTCATAGAAATTACGCCTGGAGCGGCTCTGTTTCTTGAGTTCTCTGATGATGCATCCATCCTTAAAAATAAGGATGCGCTCTGCAAAACTTGCCGCATATGCGTCATGGGTTACCATCAGTATTGTAGTATGCAGCTCCTTGTTGGCTTCATACAAAGCATTTAACAGTTCTGTAGCCGAACTGGAATCCAGAGCTCCTGTCGGTTCATCCGCAAACAAGATGCTGGGTCTTTTTACGATCGCCCTTGCCGCGGACGCCCTTTGACGCTGGCCTCCGGATAATTCATGAGGGTATTTGTCAAGCTGTGACGCAATGCCGAACCTCTCGGAAAGGCTGCGTACCATACTTTCGATTTTTCTGGGCGGCAGTTTCAAAAGGGTAAGGGGAACGGATATATTTTCACGGATGGTAAGGCTGTCAAGCAGAAAATATTCCTGAAAAATAAAGCCTAAGTTGTCTTTCCGGAAGTCGGCGGCGCTTGTGCGGTTCAGGCTTTTCAGGCTGATGCCTTTTATTTTGATGCTTCCGCTTGTGGGCGTATCTATTGTAGAAAGAACATTGAGCAGCGTAGTCTTTCCCGAACCGGATGCCCCCATGATCCCGATAAATTCGCCCTCCGCCACACAGAAAGAAACCTTGTTTAAGCTGGGGCGGCCAGATTTCCCGTAAATTTTTGTTACTTCTTTTGCTTCTAATAGTGTACCCATGGTATCATCTCCTTTTTTGATTTTTCTGCTATATTGTACTGCCATAGGCAGAAAAGCGAATGAGTAATTCAGGCAGATTTTATGCGTGAATTACTCATGAAAAATAAGAGATGATTGATTTCAGAGACCGGTTCTAAGATAAAATCCAATACGCAGCAGATTTTCATCTTGGCTCTGAGGTTGCTGATTGACATCTTTTTCGGTTATTGTAGGATTATTGAGAGATATTGTCAAGCTATTCGGAGCTTTGGGTGCAGATTCCATATGACTATATCCCAGAAATTGCTGAATTTTCAGCCAGGCTTTCTCACCGCATTGTCATAAAACCGAAAATAATCCGGCCGGCGCGCGGAACGGGAGTGAGCTGACGGACGGCTGCCAGGTATTGCTGGAAAATGATCATATGGATTTGACTTTGGAAGGACCGGACTATATAATGAAACCATATGAGATTATCGTTCTTGGAAAAGGTGAGTAAATTTGCTTATGGAAAATAATATAAAAATGGTTGCCGTAGATGTAGACGGCACCTTCGTCCGTTCAGATTACACATACGATATTCCGCGGTTTCAGCGCATTTTATCCCGCATGAGGCATGCCGGCTGCCATAAGGCGTCCGGGCTGAAACGGCTGGCAGAGCGCTGGGGAATCTCTCCGGAACAGTGCGCCGCTTTCGGCGACGGGGGAAATGATATCGAAATGCTGCGATACTGCGGGCACAGCTATGCCATGGAAAATGCTCCCCAGGAAGTGAAAAGCGCGGCAAAAGATGTATGCCCTTCCAATGAAGAAGACGGTGTGCTTGTTACGCTGGAAAAGATATTTTCTTTGAGATGGAATTGAGGACGATCAGATATGAAATATAATATTCCGGACAGGGTTCTGAAGGATATTTTAACATTTGCCCGTAAATGTGAGGTTCAAAAGGTAATCCTTTTTGGTTCCCGTGCCAGAGGTACGCATACCGAAAGAAGCGATATAGATATTGCTGTAAGCGGCGGCAACTTTGACGCGTTTTATTGGGAGATAAAGGAAAATGTCCATTCACTTCTGACGTTTGATATCATTGATCTCGATTCGGGCGCTTCGGAGGAATTGACACGTGAAATAAAAAAAGACGGGGTGATCATATATGAAGAAATTTGATAATTTTTCAAGCTGCCTGAATGTATTGAAAAACGCGGATTTTGATTTTGCAAATGATAATGAGATTTACAGAACCGGTGTGATCGGACAGTTTCAGCTTACGTTTGAACTTTCATGGAAGGCTTTGCAGGCGGTGTTAAGAGTTCATGGAGCAGAAGGAGCGGAGACAGGCTCGCCCAGAGAGATTTTACAGCTTGGTTATAAGCTGGGATTTGTGGATGATTCAGCTGTGTGGCTTCTTATGCTGAAAAAACGCAATGCGGCGGCACATGTATACGATGAAGATGAAATTGATGAAATGCTCCTGCTGATCCGCGACAGCTTTATACCGGCATTTATGACTCTTGAAAAGACTTTGAGGGATAAGCTGGAAAAAGCTGAGGGAGATTGGAGCTCTTAAACCATGTGCCCTTTGCCTTCGGGAAAATGCACGTAACTGGAACGACCATTGAAACGTTGCAATTTGTATTGCAGCAATACTCATTGTCGGCGTAACTACTGTACAGGGAATCATCGTAGTACGGATTTCCTTTTTTCGCGGCGGGAAGACCTTTGTGATTTGAAAAAAGTGTATCTATAAGATTTTCAGGCGAAACAGGAATGGATATGGAAGATACTTTGTGGTAGAATAAAACAAATTTCTTTGAGATGGAATCGGGGTGAGAAAGTGAGTCTTAGCATTTTTATTCGGGAAAGGAATGACGATCTCAGCGATTATAAAATCGTAAGGGATGTGGAAGCTAATTTTTCCAAAGTCATACTGGGAGAACATGAAGAAGATGAAAGAATCCTTTCACAGATTGAAAAGGCGGTTGTCGCAGGCCGCAACGCGTTTATTGACCGATTTGGATTTAAGCTGGATTCCGGCTTTTTGAGTACAGGCTGCAAGGCCGCCCTGGAAGCCGTACGATGCGGTGAAAAAGAAATCATAGATTTAATAGAATGTGGAATGAACGCAAGGGATTGTATTATTTCAAACTGTAAAAACGGCAGCATTCTTATTTCAAGGCCAGAATGCAGGATCAGCGATTACTCAGAGGATGATCTGGTGGACGTTTCTTTATACGGAAAGCAGTTTACATCCATGCGGCTGCTTTCACAATATTTGGAGGAAGTATAAATGTTTTCGATTGATGATGTGAGAATTCCGATCAGGATCATGCTGGAGCCTGGAATATATACGTGCGGAAATATATCTGCAAATGGAAAAACGAGATTGCTGAATCTGTGTAAGGAGTACAGGATTGCGGGATTCCCGGTATATGGTTATACCTACAATGACTTTTTAAATCATGTACCCTTTGCCATTCAGGAAGATATACGGCTCGTTTTTATCGATCGATATGATTTATTGAAAGAGCAGCTCGCTCCGCAATTCGATCAATGGCCGGATGTGATTTTTATGGTCGATTGTAAGACGGACTGCGCGGCGCTGGAAGATTCCCAGGAATGCTATATCAATATGGAAAGCGACAGGATCACCGTATGGAATGTGTAATATACTTTGAAGATTATCAGAAGGATGTGCTGAGTAAGCTATATACATCTGCTTATGAAGAAGAAAATGTATCCATAAGATTTTCAGGCGGAAATGGGAAATTAGCACCAGAAATGGAACAGCTGTTATACGATAATCCGGAGGTTTTTATAATTGCAGTTTTGGATATGGTTCCTGAGAACAGTGATATTGTAACAATATACAACCATTTGAAGATGATAGGTAAGCTGCATCCTGAATTTCAGAGGCGATATATCATCATTCCAAATGTTTGTGCGGAATATCGTTTTATTAAGGCATTCAGCGAACGTAAACTTTTCCAGAGCTGTGAAGATGTGGATTTGTGTTTGAATAAAGGAGACTATAGAAAATCCATATTGCTGAATCAATTTTTTCCGGAAGAGGGAGTATATCATAAGAATTTTGAAAAATATTGTAAGTTTATCTTGAAATATACAGTCAATCATTGTATCAGCAGTGATTCGGTTGGAAATGAGTTGTTTCAAAAGTTTTATCTGGAAGATTGCGATTGTAAAGACTGTGATTTCAGCAGGGAGTCGCTTAAGGATAAGTCTTGCAGATATATCAATACACTGCCATTTGTTTTGCCTTCGAATATGCCGGATGATATCATGTTTGAGGGAAATGTTAACTATAAAGATTTGTATTCTATTCATTTAAGATTGATAGATGAATTTAACAAATGGGTTGATATGTATAAAATGATTTATGGAACACCGGGGAAAAAATATCGATATGTAACTCCAATGCCGGAAGCAAGTGTCGAAGATATATGTGGATTAAAACGGAAAATTGTAATAACAAATGGAAAATAAAAATTTATGACTCTTGAAAAGACTTTGAGGGATAAGCTGGAAAAAGCTGACAGCAAATGAAACTCTGTGGCATGGAAGGCCGTCTCCCACAAGCAGAGAGGGCAGAAAGATCCTGGAATTGAATGAACCGTTTTTCCAATACTGTGAGACACTGGATGATTTTGACTATGCCTTTGAGCCGACGATGGGCAATCTGATCGAGCTTTTACCGGCAGGGTGCAGGAATCAGCGTAGATATTCTGCGCAGCGCCCTGGAGGTGGATATTTATTTTTTCCCATGTGATTACTCGGAGGATAAAAAGAGAAAACTTCCTCTCATGTATGTACGTGTACCGATCGTGACAGTGGGAGATACGCGGCTTATTGATGCATTTGTCAGGAGATATTTTAATTCCGGAGTGCCTGGACAATCTGCGGTAATCCCGTTTTCACTCCGCTGTGTGGCAGAGCTTCAGGGCTATTTTATAGATGCGTATGAAGCCACGGAAAGGATATGCCGGAATGCTGTCATGGGCGGCACGGAGCAGGAAAAGAAAAACTGCGATCAATTTCTCGAATTTATCCGGACGGCGGGGCTGGATACGCTTTAGAGCATCCGGTCCGTCCATTTAATAAGCTTAATTCAGCCAGACAGGAGGCAGGTGAATCGATCATCGGCCTCCTGTTTGATTCTTTAGAAATTCATTCGTCACCTTTTTCCACTTTCGCACATCTAATGAGTATAATAGCTATTATGAACAGCAACAGGAAATGAAGGAACTGTAGGAAAATAACTTGTACAGATTGCGCAGGATATTTCCATACAATTCCTAAGATATGGAGACGGTACAGATGATAGATTTGATAAAACAGGCACAGCAGGGGGACGCCGGCGCATACGGGGAACTGGTCAGTATTTATCAGGACTGCTTTTACCGGATTGCAAGGAGCAGGCTGCATAACGACGAGGATGCGGCGGATGCCATCCAGGAAATGCTCCTTACGGGCTGGGAAAAGCGGGGAACCTTAAAAGAACCAAGATATTTTAAAACATGGATGATCCGGATCCTGATCAACCAATGCAACAATATCCTGCGGAAAAGCAGCCGTTCGGAAAGTCTGGAGAATATCCCGGAACCCTATGCCGATGATATGGAGGGCAATATCATGTTCAAAGCAATGCTGCAGAATCTCAGCGAGAAAAACCGCATGGTCATGACATTATATTACGGCGACAGCTACACGATCCGGGAGATTTCCCAGATTCTCGAGATTTCGGAGGACGCGGTGAAGCAGCGGCTCGTGAGAGGACGAAAGGAGGCAATGAAATTTTTATGACATCAAATGAACAGAATAAAGATCAGATGATTCGGGACATTTACAAAAATGTACAGGCACCGGACGACGTAAAAGACCGGATCAGCGAAACACTGAATATGATAAAGCAGCAGGAGGACAGCGGCACGGTATCATACAGAAGGAAAAGGCATAAGAAGCCGCTCTCTTTCAGAAAGATTACGGCGATCGCATTAGCCGCGGCCCTGGGGATCGGCGGGACAGCATTCGCCGCCGCGCGGATCTACCAGCTGCAGCTGGAGAAAGACAAGGAATACCAGAGGAATCTCAGCATTTCCACGGAAAATGAATTGCCGAAGGAAGTGGAAGAGGTGGAAGTAAAAGCGGAATACATTCCGGAAGGCTTCACATTCAATGAAAACAAGCAATACTATGCAAATGAGAACAAAGATGCAGGCTACATCATAGGAGAACCCGCGCTGATCGATGAAGCCGATCCTCTGTCTGTCTCCTATGTCAGGGATGCGGAGCAGCTTACCATAGACGGGCACGATGCCGTTTACCTGAGCATCAACCACACGACTGACGAAAACTGGAGGAACGACAAGCTGTTCGTCGTGTATGAGGAATTGGGCCGGGTACTTCCGCTTGAGGTGTGGGGGCACGCAGAGAAGGGCGAACTTATAAAAATAGCGGAAAATGTAAAACTGACCCCTACAGGCAGGAAGGTCGCGTCCAAAGACCTGCCCCGTTGGAGCGAGATCGTGGAAAGCCCCGTAGGAAAAGCGGTATCGGATGAATCCACGGATCAGTATTATTTTTACGAGACAAGCGAAGAGAAGATGGCAAATGTACATCAGATCGGCGACAGCTTTGCAGTTCACAGTTTCCTTCGCGATGGGGGAGCCGATATTCAACTGGAGGCTGCCGTAAGAAATGTACAGGTGGCAGATGACCTTTCCCTGATCACAAACGAAGAGGCGATATTCGAACCCACGTATGAAAATTGGAAGGCTCTGGTCGGGCCGGACGGAAAACTGACCTCAGACACTCTGGACTATGTGAAGCTGGGGGACGGCGCCGAGTCTATGCCGGAGATCGTCCGCACAGAAGAAACGCAGATAAAGCTGGTTTACGCCGAGGTGGAGTACAAGAACACCGGCAGCCAGACATACCACGACGCATGGTACTTTGCGGATCTGATTCCGATCGTAAAGGATGGCAATAACTATCAGATATTCGACCGCGCGGATGAAACCTGCGATTACGTAGAAAATGAAAATACCGGCGTGCGGAATGAAATGTGTTACGCGGATGTTTCCGGCGGCGGAAGCGGACCGAAAAATTATATACCGGAGATCAAGCCGGGAGAAAGCGTCACGATCCGCTTTGCGTGGTTAGTCAATGAAGACGAGCTTGACAAGCTGTATCTGAATCTGAGAGGAGAAACTGTATTTTCTGACGAAGGGCTGGAGATCGGGTTTGTAGATCTGAAGCTGTGATGGAAAGATCTGAACTCGATATCGTAATCGCGAAAAAGGCTGCCTTGCAGGAAGGGCAGCCTTTTTCATGTGGAACTCGGTTCCTTTTTTCGGCTGTCAGGCTGTCACAAAAAAACACAGGGAGCAGGTTCAGGAAGACTGCTTCTTGTAAATTAACTAAAATATGATAGAATATAATTAGTTAAAAAATAAGGGGGTTTTGTGATGATTGGAGCAACAGCAACAGCGACAGAAATGCAGAATAATTTTGGGCGCTACCTCAATCTGGTTATGGAGGGCAGAGAAGTCATTGTTACAAAAAATGGAAAGGAAGTAGGGCGTTTTGTTCCAAAAGAGGCAGCGGTTTCGTATCTTACCGATTCGCTTACCGGGATTCTTAAAGGAGACTATGAGCTTGACCAGATAAAAGAAGAGAGGCTGAAAGAGAAGTATGAAATTACTGATTGACGCGAATATTTTGTTGGATGTCCTGCAAGAGAGGGAGCCGCATTATCATGATTCAGCTCTGATCTGGAAGCTCTGCGAAACGGAACAGGTAAAAGGTTCTGTTTCCACATTAACCTTTGCGAATATGGTTTATGTAATGCGAAAAGAGCTGACTCCGGAAAGAATTGAAGAGACGCTGCGGGCATTAAATCTGATATTTGAATTTACAGATCTTACTACAGCGGATATTGTTCGTGCGGCTGAAATGAAATGGAATGACTTTGAAGATGCAATACAAAGTGCAATGGCTGAACGAATTCATACAGACTATATCATTACCAGAAATATTCGTGATTTCAGAAAAAGTAAGGTAATGGCATTGACTCCGAAAGAGTTTATTGCGCGATTGTGATGAAAAGCAGGTGGATTTTCCGATACATCCGGGGATGTGCGCTTAGTTCCTTGACCATTCATGTCCGATTTTGCATTGTGTCATGTCATATTTTGTACTATGGCTTTCTTATTCAGAATGCTATACTGATTCTATAATCTATCAGTAAATAAGCACCTGCAGCGTTTGCCGAGGCCGTTTTAGAACCAAAAGCCGATACTGCTGGGGACATATGGCTTTTCGCATTTCTTCCGTCAATCCATAGAACAGGTGCTTCAAAAAAAGGAGGCCGCAAAAAATGAAACATTTCCAGAACAAGAGAAACCCCATACTCCCATTAGAATACCATGTACCGGACAGCGAGGCGCATGTGATGCCCGACGGAAAGCTCTATATCTACGGAAGCTTTGACGACCGGGAGGACGTATTCTGCAGTGAAAAATATCACGTTGTATCTACGCCGGACATGGAGCACTGGACGATCCATGACGTGTCCTTCACCGGGCAGCAGGTTCCCTGGTACAACGATCCGGATGCGCCGAAGTACCCCGGGATCGACTGGTCCAGACCTACGCCGTTTATCCGGAAAATGCTGGAAGCAGCGCAGGAAAACGGCGATGACATGAAGGAAAAATTTGAACAGGAAGGCGAAAAAGAAAAGCCTGCGTTGCTGTTTGCGCCGGACTGCCTGGAACGTGACGGAAAATATTATCTCTATTTCTGTATGCCTGATGACAGCGAGGGAGTGGCAGTTTCCGACCGCCCGGAAGGGCCCTTTACTGATCCTGTACAGCTTCCCTGTGGCGGGATCGACCCTGCCATATTCATTGATGATGACGGGCAGGCTTACTATTACTGGGGGCAGCTCTTTTCTCACGGCGTGAGACTGAATCCGGATATGGTGTCGTTTGACCCAGAAGGAATCCGGGATGATCTGGTCACGGAGGAGGAGCATTTTTTCCATGAGGGATCCTCCATGAGAAAAATCGGGGATACTTATTACTATGTGTACGCCGACATGGAGCGGGGAAAACCCACGTCTCTTGGCTATTCCACAGGCAAGTCTCCGCTGGGACCGTTTACCTATCGGGGAATCATCATTGACAATGACGGCTGCGACCCTGCAAGTTGGAACAACCATGGTTCCATCGAATGCGTCAACGGGCAGTGGTATGTATTTTACCACCGATGCAGCCGGGGCGTGCAGCAGCACCGGAGGCTATGCATTGAGCCGATCACGATCCATCCGGACGGAACCATTGATGAGGTGAAAATGACCTCCCAGGGGGTCGGAGCTCCGTTTGCACCGGGGGAAACGATATACGGCTATCAGGCGTGCGGACTGAAAGGGACGGTATATATTGGCGCTGAGGATGCGGGCCGTGAGAAGAATGATATTTTACCGGGAACAGAATCGGCTTCCGGTAATACGGAAATTGATGCGTGTCATGAAGAACCAGCTGGAAGCACACAGAAGGCTCATGTGTTATCCGGTGCTGCCCGGGCTCATGTATATCCTGAAAAACTGACGCATATCTCACCGGGGGATGAGATGATTTTCCGCTATGTGAAAAATGACGTCCCATGGTCCGGGATAGAGTGTACCTGTGCCGGAAGAGGAAGACTGCAGGTTCTGCTGGATGATGTACCGGCGGGAATCATCGGCATGACTGGAGAAGCGGGGAAAATCCGGACGGTATCTGCCGGAATCTCCGCATCGGCGGGAACGTGTGAATTGAAGCTGAAAGCGGAAGAAGCGGATGGATTGGAAATTATGGAGGTCGTATTGAAGTAAGGAACTGTCCCTAAATAACCTACAACTTTGACTCGTCTAAATCTTTATATACTGCGTTGTCGTCAATCGGCGTACATTAGTACGCCTCATTCCTCCGCCTTGTATATGAAGGTTTATCCTGAGTCATAGTTGCATGTTATTTTGTGACAGTTCCTCATACGGTTACTTCCCATATCCGCTTCCCTTCAAAATCCAGTTCTTGAATCCCGATTTTCTTATTTTTATTAAAGTTAAAACTAAGCAAATATCCCTCGTCTTGTTTATAATATTCCAAATATTCAAATAATTGTTTTTTCCCCCGCATGTGGTATTCATTGCCTCGCCATACCTTGAGTTCTATGATGAACTGTTTTCCTTTATAATCAATAATAACATCTGTACGTGTGTTATCTCTTGTTCTTGCCTCAACATAATAGTTTAAACTGATTACGATTCAATGACGTTTCCATATACAGCTGATTATTCACTGCCATCTCAGCTAAAAACATATCATAAAGCTGTGTTTCAAAAATACGGTTTGAAATGGCGGTAATACCATTTTTATCTTTAAAAAAGCCAAAGGTAACACCCAGATCAATGATCGGAGTCTCTCTCTTAAAAGGAAAATCAAACCCTCCGAAAAGAATATTCTGAAGCATTTCCTTTAGCTGAGGATAATCCAACAGTTTTTTCGTGATATCGTCAAATAACGTGCTGGGCTCTTTTAATAATAGCTTGATTGCTGCTAAAAGGCCCTCTCTTTTCCAGGCTGGCGCCTTATCAGGAAATTCTTTGCTCCCTGCGATCCGCTCATCTGCCAGCTGACAGATTCTTGACACAAGATAAGGATACCCGGAAGTATATTCATATAATAACTCTGCCGCTTCATGGATATTCATTCCTGTATGGTGTTCATTTTCATAATCTGCCAGCATAGACTCGATGTCCCCGCATCCGAAACTCATGTCTATTAGAAAGTCAACAGCAATATCGTATGGTACAAGTACCATACGATCCCGCGGACAGTCGCCATATGAAAGCGAGCTTTCACATGGCTCGTTGTCTTCGCGAGTATTCCACGGACTGTTATATTTTGTTTCCTCCTGAGGATGTCTCTTTATTTTTAGTGTTTTGACATCATATACACCTGCAAGAATTACAGACTGAAAGGTTTGATCTTTTCCTTGCTGCCATTTTAAATATTTTTCCCGCAGCAGTCCTAAAAATGACAGGAAAATCTGATTATCCGAACTTTTATCCGCTTCGTCGATCATCAGGATTACTTTCTTTTGGCAAGAATGGCACAAAGCACTTATCTTCATTCCTAATGAGCGCATCGGAAACTTTTCCGATAATGGTTGATTCCACTCTTCCAGGATTTCAGAGGATACATTTTGTTTTTTCAAACATTCTCCAATATCCATTGCCAATCCTTCCGCCAGGCTTCCCAATGTCTGAAAATATTCATCCGCGGCTTCAAAGCTCAGGCTCAATACCAGATATTCTTCCGCCAGACGCTGCTCTAACAAATAAAGTGTCGTTGTCTTTCCATATTGCCTTGCGCGGTTTATTGTAAAATACAGACCCTTTTCAATATAATCCTGTACAATCTGATCGATTCTTTTATGCATATCTACCATATAATTTTTCCCTGGAATGCAGGTTCCTGTAACGCAAAACCGTTTTGACATCTGGATGCACCTCCTCATTTCCTGATATCTATGAGTATATCTTTTTTTCGCCTGCCGCGCAAGTATCACTTCCGCAGTCCGACTTCCCGCCGGACTGCCTGGAACGGGATGAATTTAAACGGTGTTTTAGGAAATATTTATCGTCTGGGTGGATGATCTCCTCCAAGGGATGTCCGGCTGAGATCATCTGGGAACTGCGGCTTCATTTGCGGCAGAGTCTTTCTATATTCACTTGGGCTGACGCCTTTGATCTTCACAAATGCCCTGTGGAAGTTCCGCTGTGTCTGGAAACCGGAACTGACCCAAATCTGCGTTAGTGTAAGATCTGTATTCCGCATAAGATCAACTGCGTAATCTATACGCAGCAGATTCACATATTGGGGCAATGTCATATGAAAATTTTCAGAAAATACATGGGATACATAATAGTGATTTAATTGCAGTTCCTGTGCAAGCGTATCCAATGTCACCGGTTCTAAAAAGTGTTGGGTGATATATGCGGTGATTTTTGACACAAGCGACATATCCTCGGACTTTTTTGCGCTTCTTTTGATGCATACGAGAGGAAATATCTCTGCTAATATGATCTGCAGCCACATTGCGCAGACAGGAAGCTTTGCCGCGCCTTGCAATTCTAAAGTCTTTTCCACTGACAGATAAATATCCCCGGGAACTTCACAGGCACGAAGAACAGGACGTGTAGGCATGGCCGTATCCAGAGATCTGCGGAACAGCGGGTGTACATAATATGGATCAAAGACAGCGAGCCAGAAATCGGAAAAGCCGTTGGAATTATAATTATGGACAACCCCGGGAAAGACGACTGCCAGATCTCCCTTCTCCAGATTGTAGCCGTCTTTCCCCAGCTGCATGCTCAACTCCCCTGAAAATACAAAGACAAGTTCCACTCCTTTATGTATATGGGAAGGATACCAATAATCTGATTGAGTATTTCGGATGATCCGAAAATCTCCAAGAGCTTTTTCAAAATAAGTGCGCATAAGATCCTCCTGTAAAAACCGCAATAAATGTCCGCATTCTTTGCAAATGCTTCCGCTATTATAACAATTCATATGCTACAATGCAAGCATAAGGAAGCCGATTTCCTAAAAATCAATAACAATAATTGTCATGATAGCAGGAGGGTTAGATATGGAATACTATGTGTCAGCAGAGGCCGGAAGAAATGGAAATGGGACAAAGAGCAATCCGTTCAAAACAATCAATGCGGCGGCCGCGGTAGCACGGGCCGGTGATGTGGTCAGGGTTTTGCCAGGAACTTATCGTGAAAGAGTCAATCCGCTGTTCGGCGGTACGGATGAAAAACACCGGATTACGTATTGTTCTGTAGAACCGCGTCAGGCAGTGATCACAGGGGCGGAGATACTAAAAGGATGGGTGAAGATAAGCAGCCATGTATGGACAGCGGCTGTGCCGAATGAAATATTTGGGAATTATAATCCATATACTACAGAAATTTTTGGGGACTGGTACTACTCGTTAACGCCAAGGCATACCGGCGAAGTCTTTTTGAACGGGAAATCCATGTATGAAGTGTTTTCGAGAGAGGAGCTTGAGCAGGGTAAGAGATCTGACGCGTCCTGGGAAGGAGAACTGAGCAGATACCAGTGGATGGTCGGACAGGAGAACGGCGCGACCGTATTTTTTGCCAATTTTCAGGACGTGGATCCAAATCATGAATGTGTTGAAATTTCTGTCAGAAAGAACTGCTTCCTTCCAGAGAAGACAGGCGTTGATTATGTCACTGTATCCGGATTTACCATTACGCAGGCCGCGACGAACTGGGCGCCGCCGACCGCCTATCAGGATGGAATGATCGGGCCGCATTGGGCGAAAGGCTGGATCATTGAAAATTGCGATATATCCAATTCAAAGTGTTCCGGCATATCTCTCGGAAAGTATCTTCAGCCGGATAATGATAATAAATGGTCGGTTCATTATCTGAAAGACGGTACGCAGACAGAGCGGGAGTGCATCTTTCAGGCGGTCAATGACGGATGGTCAAAGGAAACGATCGGTTCACACATTGTTCGAGGCTGCCACATCCATGACTGCGGACAAACCGGCATTGTAGGGCATCTTGGAGGGGTTTTTTCAATCATTGAGGACAATGAAATTGACCATATCAACAGCAAGCAGGAGCTTATGGGAGCCGAAATCGGCGGGATAAAAATGCATGCCGCGATTGACTGTATATTCCGGAGAAACCATATCCATCATTGCACAAGGGGAATCTGGCTGGACTGGCAGGCGCAGGGGACGCGGGTAACGCAGAATCTCTTTCATGATAATGTCCCGCCAAAGGGACTGAAGCTGACAAGTGACATTTCTCTTGCGGAAGATGTGTTTGTGGAAGTATCACATGGACCGACACTGATCGATAACAATATCATGCTGTCCCCGTGTTCTCTCAGGGTCAGCGCGCAGGGGATCGCATTTGTGAATAATCTGATGACCGGATCGATCACCTGGGTCGGCGAAGGAACGGAAAACAGCGGAAAAAATTGCCCTACTCCGCGATACACACCATATCATGTACCGCATCAGACCAGTATAGCAGGTATTATGACATTTATGCACGGTGATGTCAGATTTTACAATAACCTTTTTGTACAGGAAGAAAAAAGAGAAGACCTGATCGCGATTACGGATCAATTAGGCAATCATAAGATATCCGAATATAACTTCATCTGCGGAACAAAACCATATGATGATTACCCGGCTCCGGAAGAATATTTTGCCATGTTTACGGAAGATCACTGCAGAGAAACCTTCGGCCTGGACGGCACCAGAAGATACAAGGATTTATATTACGCGAAAATGCCTGTATATACGGGCGGAAATGCTTATTTTAACGGCGCGCAGCCCTGTAATATTGAAAAGGATCACATGGTAGATTCAGAGCATAAGGTTTATGTCAGGCTTTGTGAAAAGGATGGGCAGTATTATCTGGACACGAATGTATATGACTATATAAAAGGATATACAGTGGGTGTGATGAGTACGGAAAGTCTGGGGATGGCATTCGAACCTGAAGAGCGGTTTGAAAATCCGGATGGCAGTGACATTATTTTTAATGAAGACTATTTTGGAAATCACCGCAGTCTTATGACGATTCCAGGCCCGTTTGCAGAAAAACCAGAGCAGGCACTTGTCTGAACATATTGAGGAGGGATAAAAATGGAAGAGAAAAAATATCTTAAATGGTACAATAAAGTCGGATATGGCGCCGGAGATATGGCAGCCAATTGTGTATATAGTTTTATAGGTTCATTTGCATTAATTTATCTGACAGATACGGTCGGCCTCAGCGCCGGGATTATCGGAACCCTCATTATGTTTTCAAAATTTTTTGACGGGTTTACAGATTTTATATTCGGACATATACTTGACCATACGCATACAAGGTGGGGGAAGGCGCGTCCATGGATGTTTATTTCGCAGTTCGGCAACAGCCTGCTTCTGATCATGATGTTTGCGATACCGATGGGGTTCAGCTCGACGGCCAAATATGTATATTTCTTTATTGCGTATACTGCTTTAAATTCCATATTCTATACGGCGAATAATATTTCATATGCGGCGCTTACATCATTGATCACAAAAAACCCAAATGAACGTGTCCAGATGGGATCCATCCGTTTCATGTTCGCGATGGGCACGTACCTGATTATCAGTCTTGTGACAGTCAGAGGTGTGGAAATTCTGGGCGGCGGAGTGAGAGGCTGGAGAGCGATCGCCATCATATATGCGTTGATCGGTCTGGCCGTAAATACGATTTCCGTAATGTCTGTAAAAGAGTTATCCGAAGAAGAGCTGAATGAGGGAATGAACGAGCAGGCGGAAGCAGGAGATCAGATCGGGCTTTTGGAGGCGTCAAAGACACTTTTGACCAACAAATTTTTTATCCTCCTTCTGGCATGGTATTTGTTGAATTATATTCTCGCAAGTGTGAATGGAACGGCAGGCATTTATTATATGAAGTACATACTTGGGGATGCCAACCTGATCGGTACATTCAATATGGCACAGAATATCCCGGTTATTATCGCGCTTGCTGTTGTCCCCACGATCATTCAGAAAATGGGAGGAATGTACAAGTTAAATGTCATGAGTTATATCCTTGCGACATTGGGGCGTATCGGATTCATTTTTGCAGGCTACATGGGAAATATCCCGCTGATGCTTACATTTATGGCAATCGGCGCAGTCGGTACGGCTCCGGTTCAGGGAGATATGAACGCCATGATCTCAGCGACCTCTGAGAATATCGTCCGTACTTCCGGCAAACATGTAGAAGGAATGATCTTCTCCTGCTCATCTGTGGGAATGAAGGTGGGCGGCGGTATTGGTACGGCGTTTGCAGGCTGGGTTCTGTCGGCAAGCGGCTATGTTGCCAATCTTGCACAACAATCCTCAAGTACGATTGGAGCACTGCATTTTCTGTATCTCTGGTGGCCTATGATCACATATGCGTTGATCACGATTATTCTGATCTTTTTGAATGTAGAGAAAGCCAATAAAGAATTTGATGAAAAGCACTCTTTGAGTTAAATTCCGCTTTAGGATCAGCTCCGGCAAAATGCTGATCAAATCCGGAAGCACTGTACGACATTATAAACGGCAGAGGGGCGGGAACGCTGTTTGCGGGAAAGGGGCTTTTTGCTCATTAATAAGTGGGTTGCTGATTCACCAGGTCAATTGCATTGCAATAACTTGATCACACTCCATGAATTGTAAACATCTGTGTCTCCAAACAGGTATCCATCAGACCATTCTTTCATGGTCGAAAAACGGCTTTCTACTTTCACGGTGCCTTGCACTCTGCTGCAAGGCATCCGTCTTGAGCATGGACAGACACTAAATGACTTATTTCCGCTCCCGGTATTCCGCCGGAGTCATCCCATAATATTTCTTGAAAATCTGCCGGAAATTCCCAGAATCCATATACCCCAGCTCTTCCGCAATGGACGAAACGGAAAGCTCTGGATTCATCAGCAGCCGTGCGGCCTGCTTCATTTTCAGCTTCTGGATATTCTGGCTGAAGCTCATCCCGGTGCAGCTCTTGATGATCCGCTGGATCTGCCGCTCACTGTAATTGAAGAAATCCGCCAGCTCCTTCAAAGAAATCGTCGTATAATTTTCCTGCATATATTTCAAAATGAATACTACATTTTCATCATGCCCCTGGGAGTCCGCCTCCGGCACGATCACATTGGAGCCGTGGTTGCGGAGCAGGGTGATAAATAATGCGCCCACAATGTTATTCAGGAAACGCTCCTTATACTGATGATTTTTCAAAAATTCCCGATAAGCATAGAATACAAAATCAAATACCTCCGGATCCCCGCCCGTGCGGAAGAACAGGTAAGGATGTGTTTTCGAATGATACAGCGTATGTGTAAAAAAATCCGACAGCACATCATTATCGGATAATACCCCGAAAAATACTTTTTCGAAGGTGCTGGTCCTCAGCACGATATTGATAATGATGCAGTCATCCGAAAACGCACTGATGGCATGTACGGTCTCCGGGGCAATGATGCAGATGTCGCCCTTGCGCATATGCAGCTCCTGATCCTGGATGTAGTTGACCGCATGTCCTTCCACCACACAGACTACCTCCAGGAAGGAATGGGAATGCCAGTTAGCGGGAAGGTAGCGCAGGTGACGGTACAGCTCCGTATCAAATCCGCTGCGGAAAAACAGATCCTCTTCCAGACGGTTTTCCAGAAGCTTATCCGGAAAGGAATTACCGGATTTTTGTGAGGCCAGCTTTAAGATATCACTCACATATTCGCTGGAATGGGGGAACTGCAGGTTCCGCTCCGGAAATTGTTCGTGAAGCTGCTTGAAGGTATTTTCTAAGGGAATCATTTTTACCTGCTGCGGAAATGTGTCTTTAAAAGTCATGATTGTTTTCCTCCGTTTCTCAAAGTATAAAATACGACATCATGGGTTGTCAATCACGACGCAGGGGGATGTCGTAAAACCCACGTATGCGTGTCGCCGAAAACCCTGTTTTTCAGCGGACTGTCCTGCTATACTTTATCCATCAAAGAAAACGGCGGCAGGTGCACAAAGCTGGTCTGCGAAAGGATATCCAAAGAGCAGGAGGTCATCCGGGAGGCTGTACAGTCCGCGTAAACATTCAGGAAAAGAGGTAGAAAAATGGAAAAGATGCACAAGGCTACATTAGCCGAAAAATTGGGTTATGGACTGGGAGAACTGCCGGGAACAATGAATTCCATTCTCGGAGCGGTGCTGACCATGTTCTATACAGACAGTGTAGGACTGGCGGCAGGGATGGTAGGGACAATGTTTTTTATCTCACGTTTGTTTGACGGGATTTCGGATCTTCTGGCGGGAAGCCTGATTGACAGGACAAGGACAAAATGGGGGAAAGCAAGGCCATGGCTGTTGTGGATGAGCGTACCGACAGGCCTGGCTCTGGCATTGATTTTCTGGATTCCGGCAAATGGGTCGGATACGATGAAAATGATCTATGCATTTGTTACATATAACCTGTTCATTTCTATTCTGTATACGATCGTAGGTGTGGCGAAAAACGCGCTGATGCCGCTGATGACACAGGATGGACCCAGCCGGGGCGCACTGGCGAGATATTCCCTGATTTTTGGCCTGGGCGGCACGATCCTTGGGATGTCCGTGACCTTCCCGTTTTTATATACGTTAGGCGGGGATATGAAAGCATGGAGGATTATTTTCAGTGTTTACGGCATCATCACTACAATCGGGCTTCTGCTCTCCTTTGCCCTCACAAAAGAGCATGTGCAGTCCGTGGAATCGGCTGCGAAAAAAGAGGAAAACATGACGTTTGTGGAAAGCGTCAAGAATTTTGTACAGAATAAATATTTTATCTTTGCCCTTGCAATGACCGTTTTTGTAAATTTTGCGGTGCAGATTAATTCCGGCTCGCAGACATATTTTTATACATATGTAATGAATGATGTGATGCTGACCACTTCGCTGAATATGGTCAACCTGATTCCGACCATCGTGGGTATTATGTTTCTGTCCGGACTTTCTCTGAGGTTTTTTGGGAAAAAGAAGAGCATCTATATCGGGGCGATGGGGCAGATTATTGGAAGTATCCTGCGAGGAATCGCGGCGCTGACAGCGAATGTACCGATACTTGCGGCAGGAACCGTGATCAGCGCGCTGGCAACCGGCCCTCTGTCCGTACCTGTCAATACGCTTGCGGCAGACGCGGTGGATTACGGCGAGTATCTGACAAACAAGCGGATTGAAGGAATGGGCTCTGCCATCGTATCTTTTTCCCAGAAGATCAGCAGCGGCCTGGCGGCAGGCATGGTGGGCTGGATTCTTGCCCTGACCGGCTATGTGGCAAACGAAGCGCAGAATTCGATGACGATTTTTGGGATTTCCTTTATGTTTGCGTGGCTTCCGGCTATCCTGCTGGTGATCGTGATCCTCAGCTTTAAGATCGTGTACAAGTATGACAAGGAGGAACCGGAGGTTCTGGAGGAGCTGGCAAGAAGGAAAGAGGGGGACGGCAATGAAAATAAGTAAAATAAGTAGAAGAAGGGGAATGTATAAAGTATGAAAGAACAGAAATGGAATTCAGAATGGAAATTTTGGGAAGATAAGGCGTCCTTCGCATTGGTATGGAATGTTCCGGAAATCGCGCGGAATGTGGAACTGCCTCATGACGCCATGATGGAAAAAGCCGCCCACACAGATTCCCCAAACGGCGGGAATACCGGTTACCGAGACGGAGATATTTATACATATGTGAAGATGCTGTATGTTCCGGAAGAATATAGAGAACGGACGGTGATGCTGAAATTTGAAGGGATTTATATGAATGCGTTCATATACGCGAACGGGCAGCTCGTGGCGAAAAATCCATTTGGCTACACGACATTTTATGCGGAATTAAACGATTATCTGCGTTATGGACAGGAAAATGAAATCCGTGTACAGGTACGGGCCGGCGCAATGACGAACAGCCGCTGGTATTCCGGCGCCGGAATCTATCGCGACGTATACCTGTTGGAATCAGGATTGATCTATATCATGCCGGAAGGGGTGAGGCTCAAGACAGAGTATGTGGATGACGGGTATGCTGTACTGGCCGTAAAAACGGAATTAAAAAACCGAAACCATCTGCCGGAAGAATTGATTCTGGAAACGGAGATCAGAGACGCTAAGGAAAACGCGGTAGCCTTTGACCGGACGGCGGCAGTCTTGTTTGCGCAGGAAATGAGAACCATGGAGCAGCGGATCACAGTGGATGCACCCAAACTTTGGAGCAGTGAAACACCAGAATTATACACTTGTGTCAGCAGGCTATACGCTAAGCGAGGAAACGAAAAAGTATTGCTGGATGAAAATTCTGAAACCTTTGGAATCCGCACGCTTTACGCGGACGCAAAGCGGGGGCTGCGTGTCAATGGAAAGACTGTTAAACTGCGGGGCGGATGCATCCATCACGACAGCGGGCTTCTCGGCGCGGCAACTTATGAGGACGCCCAGTTCCGGCAGATTAGACGGATGAAGGAAGCGGGATTTAACGCAGTCCGCATGTCCCACCACCCGATGGCTCCTGCCATGCTGCGCGCCTGTGACGCGCTTGGCATGTATGTGATGGACGAAACCTTTGACATGTGGAACCGCATGAAATCAGACTATGATTATGGACTCTATTTTCGGGAATGGTGGGAAAAGGACGTCACAGCGATGGTGAGAAAGGATTACAACCATCCCTCCGTAATTCTGTATTCTGTAGGAAATGAGATTCCGGAAATAGGGACGGATCATGGCGCGAAGACCTGCCATGTCCTGTGTGAAAAAGTCAGGGAACTGGATGATACCAGATTCACTCTGGCCTCTATCAACGGCGTATATGCCGCAGGCGACCAGGTAGATCGGATTGTGGCAGATATTGCCGCGGATTTGGAAAGGGACAAAAAAGCAGACGGAAATGTCAATGATTTTATGACGCTGATGGATGGGCATATGGACGAAATTGTCGTACATGACGCAATTACGGAGCGTCTGGAAAAAGCCTGCGCGCCGCTGGATATTGCGGGCTACAATTATATGACGGCACGGTATGAGCCGGATCTGAAACGATATCCAAACCGCGTCATTGTCGGGAGTGAGACCTATCCGCCGGATATCGCAAGGAACTGGGAGCTGGTGGAACGGCTTCCCGGCCTGATCGGCGATTTTACCTGGGCCGGATGGGATTATATCGGGGAAGCGGGCGTAGGCATCCCGGCCTATCAATGGGGAGAGGGCGGATTTGGCGCAAAATTCCCGGCACAGCTTGCGTATTGCGGAGATTTGGACCTTATAGGATACCGCAGGCCGGCGTCCTACTACCGCGAGATTGTGTTCGGACTTCGAAAAGAGCCCTGTATCGCAGTACAGAATCCGAGACGGTACGGGGAAGTTTTGATTAAGACTCCCTGGGTGATTAGCGATGCCATTTCATCATGGACATGGAGCGGCTGTGAAGGAAAGCCGGTCATCGTGGAGGTGTATGCGCCGGGAACGGAGACAGAGCTGCTGGTAAACGGAAAATCACTCGGCAGGAAGGCGTCCGGAAAAGCAGCCGGATTCCGTACTTTATTTGAAACGACATATGAACCGGGAAACGTTACGGCGATTGTATATGATGATGGAGCAGAGATCAGCCGTTCGGAATTGATAACGGCAGATACGCATCACAGATTAGTGATTAGGCAGGAAGAGGCTTCCGAGCCGGAAAATGCAGGAAAGGAGCTTGCGTATTTTCCGATTGAAATTCGTGATGACAAAGGAGTTCTGGTGACAGACAGCGACCGGAAGATTACGCTACATGTAGAGGGGGATGCAAAAGCGGCAGGATTCGGGAGTGGCAACCCAAAACCGAAATATAATTTTAACGGAGAGGTGACAGAGACATTTCTTGGAAGGGCTATGGCGATTTTGAGGAAAGGCGGCAACTGCGAACATGCAAGGGTCGCTGTCTCGGAAGAAAGCGGAATGCATGCCGAGATAGATTTTTCGTGGAAAAAATAGTACAGGACAGGAGGAAAACTCATATGAAAATAGAAAAATTACATTTGTCAGAAAAATTGGAGCAGGTGACATTAACTGCCTATATTCTGGATGATTCTCCGGAAACAACAAAGGGGATTAAAAGGCCGGGGGTACTGATCTGTCCGGGCGGAGCGTATACGTTCTGTTCTGACCGCGAGGCGGAACCGATTGCCTTGAAGTTTGCAGCCATGGGCTACCATGCGTTTGTGCTTCGGTATTCTGTCTATAGCAACAGCGGAATTCGTTTTCCTCAGCCGGGAAAGACGCCTGTCTATGAAGCGGGGATATTTCCAGGACCAATGCTGGAGATTGGAAAAGCAATGCTGGAGATTCGGAAGCATGGGGAAGAATGGAAAGTGGATGCGGACAAGATCATACTGACCGGATATTCCGCAGGCGCGCATAATTGTGCCGTGTATGCGGTCTACTGGAACAGTGGGCAGGTGGCGGACGCCCTTGGGGTCGACCAGGCGCTGTTGAAGCCAGCGGCGGCTATTCTCGGATATGGGATGTATGATTATGTCAGATTGAAAGAGATTCACAGGAACTCAGACAATCCCATAGATTACCGCTTATTCCAGGATGTGAATTATGCATATTTCGGCTCAGATGATCCGGATGATGAGACATTTGCTGCGGCCAGTCCGGCCCTGCATATAACAAAGGACACGCCGCCCATGTTCCTGTGGGCAACCTGTGAAGACAATGTAGTGCCGGTACGCAATACCATCTGGATGGCGGAAGCATTGTCGGCGGCAAAGGTGCCTTTTGAGGTTCATATTTATGAAAAAGGCGCCCATGGGCTTTCGGTGGCAAACCAGCTCAGCGCCGGGGCAAAAGAACAGATAAGTCCGTATGTGGCAGATTGGCTGTCCTGCGCGGAGCGGTGGCTTTTGGAGCGGTTCGCGCTGGAACTTCCGGAAAACTGTCCGGTATGGTCATTGGAAGAGATGGGATCTGAAAAATCCACCCTATTCGGTAGAGGAGATTTATAAGCTGACGGAAAAGGGAAAATATCCAAAGACAAAGCAGGTATATAACAGCCTGGAAAATATTATACCTCCCAGCAGTCTTAATGAATGTTCTCTATCTCTTAAATACACCATGATTCCCTTAAAACCATACTGATTTTAAGGGAATCCTAATCCTTTTATGGGAAAAGAGCAGCGTGGTCAGCAGCCGACTCATCCTTCCGTTGCCGTCAGGCAATACCACATTGAGACCCCACAAGGAAACGATAGTTATTTTCCTGTTCGATTTCCTGCTGTATCAGCCTTTTTATCAAATGCTGCAGTTGGACCGTTCCAGAAAAAGTTGCGGTCAGCATGATCTCCTTGCTGCATACTTCCACTGTGCGCTGCTCCAGGCAGAAATACAGTTCCCCTTCCCATATCTCTGTCAGAGGGCTTTCTGATTCCGGTATCTGGCTCCCTGTATGAATACATGGGCTGTTGCGGAAGAAGCCGCTGTTACGGTTTCCCTGCTCATTGACATACCTTTCCAGTTCCCGCCGTTGCTTTGGGTCAAGGAATGTAAACAGCTTTTCTCCAATCTGTCTGCCGGATTCCGATACATCAAATACAGCTAATGTCCCAATGGCACCACCCCCTTAACCATTCACCGGATTTTGGAGTTTTGCTCCCAAAATCAATACCACCGCACAAGCGGCAACCCATTGTTGATCCCATTTGCAAACAGAATCTGGTGCAGGTCAATGATCCCATTGTGGAAGGTGGCGGCACAGGCCGACAAATACAAATCCCACATCCTCACAAATCTTTCATCAAACCTTTCCCGGACTTCTCTGATATGCTCCTTATAATTTCTTTCCCAGCACAGCAGGGTACGGTTATAGTGAAGCCTCAGATTTTCCACATCCATCGTGTGAAATCCGTCCTCCGCCGCACAGGAAAGCATTTCCCGCAAACTCGGGACAACGCCGCCGGGAAAGATATATTTTTTAATCCACGGATCGCCGGGATGTTCTTTCAGGGCACTGATAAAATGGAGCAGGAACAGACCGCCCGGTTTCAATGCAGCCTTCGCACAATCCATGAAAAGCTGGTAATTGTCACGCCCAACGTGTTCCACCATGCCGACGCTTACAATCCGGTCAAAGGTCTGCCCGCACTTCGGAATGTCCCGGTAGTCCATCAGCTCCACCGTAAGAAACCTTTCCAGGTGTTCCTCGGCAATGCGCCGTTGAAATTCCCGGTACTGTTCCTGGCTCAACGTAATCCCCATGCCATGAACGCCATATTTTTTTGCCGCCTCGATCAGCAAAAATCCCCATCCGCAGCCAATGTCAAGCAGCGACATTCCTTCCTCCAGGCACAGCTTTTTCAGAATATGATCTACCTTGTTCACTTGTGCCTGGTAGAGAGAATCGTCCTCATGCTGAAAATACCCGCAGGAATAGCTCATGGTTTCGTCCAGCCAGAGCTTATAAAAATCGTTCCCAATGTCATAGTGGCTTCGCACTTCCTTCTGCTGGTTCTTCTTTGCCGTTGATGGAAACATCAGCTTTTTTAACGCGGATTTATCAGTGGAAAACCTGTCCATCTGCCCTAAAAAATGGTCTAAGGCATAGTACAGATCCCCCTCAATCTCCAAATCCCCATCCATATAAGCCTCCCCCAAAGCGAGAGAGGTACTTGTCATAAGGGAAGTCAGAGGAACCGGCTTTTTAAAATCCACCGTAAACTCCGGCGCTCCATCCCCGATCCGGTACTCCTTTCGGTTCAGCCTTACACAGAAAGGGTGCTGGTCAAATTTTTTCAAAAAAGGTATGATAACATTTTCTTCCAACATTGCTTATCTCCATCCTTTTCTCAAATATTTGCCGCTGTGCTGTGGTTATCCGCAATCTCCGCTTTTGTCGCCTGTGTCTGGCGAAGCAACACAGCGGCCTGTCTGATATGGTACTCTTTCATATAGTTTCCAACAGGCTTTCCATAAATACCCTTAAATGTATTTTTTTGCAAATATTCCAAATAGTAACTTATATAAGAATTGAGTAAATGAAGAAAAAATGGTAAAATATTTACATAAACAGCTGAAAGGCCATAATGGTTCCGCAGTGGAAGTGTGTCTGACGGAGAGGTAAAAGGAAGATGCTATATATTTATTATGGAGATCATGAGAACGTGATCAATCGGAGCGATATTTATTTTAACAGCACATATCAGGATGAATGGTTCAATGATGAGCTGGTGAGAGAGATCATACTCAGCGTAGACCGGTCGAGGGTGATCAGCCCGCATCTGATCGAAAGCCCTGTACTCGGGCCGATCGGTCCGAAAGACCTGTCAGGGGGTACGAAGACATTGATTCTGATGTATAAGGACAGGGAACATATTTTCAATGCTACAAATTGTGGGGATAACTGCGCAAAGTGGATTCTGGAGATTGCGGGGCAGAGCGACCTGACCATCTGCCTTCAGCATAATCTGGACTTTGGCTATGGTGATTTTGAAGCTGTGATACTAAATAATCATCAGACCATCCACAATATGCTGGAGCTGTTGGATGCTATTTTTGAGTTGGAGAATGCAGAATGAAAGGGAAGCATACGATAAGGGTCAGTGATAATCGAGTCAGATATGAGTTTACGATCAAAAGGAATATCACGATCATCCGAGGGGACAGCGCGACCGGAAAACCAGGCTGGAATCCGCAGAAGGCAGCATTGTTTTTATAGAAGAAATGAATTCTTTTATTAAGACGAAGGAATTTGCAGAATACGTCGCCCATTCGGACAGTTATTATGTTTTGGTCAGCAGATGGGAGCTGAAAAATCTACCATATTCGGTAGAGGAAATTTATAAGCTAACGGAAAAGGGAAAATATCCAAAGACAAAACAGGCTTATAACAGCCTGGAAAAATATTATACCTACCAGCAGTCTTAATTGACGCGTTCTACCCCTTAAACGATCCGGTATTCCCTTAAAAATATACCGATTTTAAGGGAATACTGACCCGTTCAAGGGAAAAATCACTACAGAAGAACTCACTTCAACCGAATATAGAAGGTTGACTTCCCAACCCCTTCCCGCCTAAACTCACCGTTCTCCACCAGTTTCCGCAGAGAGCCTTCAATGGAACTGATACTCAAAGACGGGCATAATTCCCGGATATCCTGCTTTGTGAATCTTCCGATCTTATACTCTGCCGCTTTTTTCACCATATCAATGGCCGGGAGCTTTTCCTCTACGATCGAAAAACGATCCCCAAAATCTTTATATGCCGCGAGGATGGTACTGAGAATATATTTTATAAATGGAATCACATCCTCGGTGCCTTCGTGCCAGCCATCCTGCGACCGGCTCAGCGCGTCATAGTACAGATCCTTGTCTTTTGCGATTTTTGCTTCCAGAGAGATATACTTTCCTACATAAAATCCACTGCGGTATAAGAGCAGCGTAGTCAGTAGCCGGCTCATTCTTCCGTTGCCGTCGTTGAAGGGGTGGATACACAGGAAATCATGAATGAATACCGGTATGGCGATCAACGGTTCCAACTCAAAATTCCCGATCACCTTGTTGTACTCTTCACAGATCTTATCCAGGGCCTCTGGAGTCTCGTATGGGGCAAGCGGCGTGAACAGGATTTCCGAATGCCCGTCAGGATAGCTTGCACTGATATAATTCTGGACATTTTTCGTCTGCCCGGCCAGGGGATTGTTCATGTGGCTGTACATGATCTTATGCAGCTGGAGGATATAATTTCTCGTGATCGGAATGGCATCGAAGCTTTCGTGGATGATATTCAGGACATCACGGTAGCCGGCGATCTCTTGTTCATCACGGTTCTTCGGAGCAGTCCGTTCCTCCACAAGCTGCCGGATACGCGTATTGGTAGTGATAATCCCCTCAATCGCGTTGGAAGCCTCGGTGCTTTGAATCTTCGCGATCTCCACTAGCTTTTCAAGCTCCTCGGGCCGCTGTTTCAGGTATTGCTCCTGCTTCCCGGCTTCCCGGTAGATGGCTGCGATATATCCAAGCATGTCAGAATCCCATTTCTGGTCTTTGATCAATGAATAATTGAACGTCCTCATTCCCTTAATCACGCTCCTTTCCCTTAAAATATAGCATGATTTAAGGGAAAGTTCAACGGATAAGTGCATTTTCCCTTATTTTGGCAGGATAATTAGGGTTAAATGTGGCTGGTAATGGAATTTGAAACCATAAAGCAAAATGTTGTTATTTTTCAGTTTGCACCGACAGAGGAAAGAGTATACCCAGGGGCACCTCGAATTGAACGAAATTTATCTGCTGGCCCCATTTTCCTCAATTCTCCCGAAGCCTTTCCACAATACTCCGTATCCCCACTTTTTGATGGATCACTGCCGGAATCGTCATACACAGCACAAGGGACAGCAGCATATAAACCGCCGCAGGTACCGCCGGATAACAAAACCTCCCGAACCCCAGATGCTCCCGGACCATCCGGAAGATAAGATAATCAGCCCCGGTTCCCGCCGTAACTGACAGCACCAGCGTAAATACAAAATACCAGATCCCCTCCCATGTGATCAGATCCCGCACCTGCCTTCCGGCCGCCCCGACCGCTTCCATTGCGGCAAATTCCCTCTGCCTGTCCAGGATGCTTACGCTCATGGTATTGATAAAATTCAGGATCCCCACCGTGAACAGCACCACCGTAAGAAATGCGGACAGCTTCGACAGCGAGCTCTTCGCCTCATCCAGCGACCTTGCAAGCTCGACCTTTGAAGTCCTGGATATGGCTGGGATATCGTTGGTCAGTTCGATCACCTGCTCCAATACACTTTCCTCATACTCGGATGGCCCGTCAAGCTTGATGGAATAGATGACGGCATCCTCCCGGTACTCGTCGATCACGTTGTTTGAAACCACCAGCCACGGCGCGGCGCCGCTGTTCATCCCGTCTCTCGCAAGGGGAAATTGTCCGCCGACAGGCAGCTCGAACTGCTGATCCGTATCCATCACGGAAAATGTGATGACACTCCCCATGTGGAGGCCGTCCCCGTTCATCTCGGTGGTCAGAAGAAAATCCCCGTTTTCGAATCCTTCGATATCGATCGGCTTCTCCGCAGACCGGTTATATTCTTCGATCAGGTCACTGTCAATTCCCACCAGCAGGCTCCAGAATGCAGCCTTCGGATTCTCTGTCCAAAGCTGCGTATCCGCAGGCTCCATTCCGTTTGCTTCTTCAAATTCATTTTTGATCGTTAGCCAGTCCCCGTAGACCTCATCCGTATATTGCTGATAGACCGGCACTGCCTTTGTCATATGAAATGCATCCGCCCCTTCGATATTCCGCAGCCTTTCCACAAGCTCCGGCGTAAAGCTCTGTTCCTCCCGGGGAGAAAACGAGGCTCGGCTCATACTGTTGTAAAGGGCAATATCATGGGCCGTGTTATACTCAATAAATTCATCCAATGACATGCCGTCCAGCACGGTCATGCAGAGCAGGAATGCCGCGCTGCTCAGGAAAAATGTCCCGATGACCAGGCACGCCTTCTGAGGCTGCCGAAACACATTTCGGAATCCCATCCAGCAGAGCTTCGGATTTCTGATATGTGACACACTTCGCCCGCCCCGGCTCCTTACCTTACGCGCCCCGCTGCCCGGCACATACCGGAGCGCTTCGATCGGTGAGATCCTCATGACCGTCCGGGCTGTCACCGAAAAGCTGGCAAAGATCATAACTCCGGAAAACAGCGCCGAGACGACAGGGATCATCAGATGAAACCGAGCCTGTGAAAATCCGTCCAGCAAGCCGTCCAGGATCAGAGGAACGATCCACTGTGTGATCAGGCATCCCAGCAGCAGTCCGACCGGCAGAACGGTCAGAAGGATCCTGTGCATCCGGTAATACAGGATCTGTTTTAGGTGTGCAGGTGCGGCTCCGATGGTCTTGAGCAGGCCGTAAAAACGGATATCCTTTGTGACGGAGATCGTATTGATATTATAAATGATCAGGAATCCGTCCAGCATGAAAAAGAGGATCACGGCCATGGCGATCAAGGAGTCTCTGGGTGATAAATGAAATCCCTGCCCGCCCAAAACGGTGAGCTTCTGCTCTTCCGTTGCATTCAGCTGTTCCCGGATCTTCCCCAGCTTTTTCTGAAACTGCCCTCCGGTAAAAGTGAAACCGACGGATTCCGGATGGACTGTATGCCGCGCAAGGGCCTCCGTGGATAACAGGATCTTCTGCCTGGAAGACGTATCAATGTAAGAGGTATCGGTATAATATCCGGAAAGGACAAATTGCTCCGGCTGTACAGCATCCGTATCTTCCCACACGGCGGACAATGTGAACTCAGAGCCAATGACGGGGTCGATCCCCAGCCGCTTTAAAAGCCAGGTGGACATCATGACTTCTTGTTCCTTTACCGGATAATTCCCTTCAATGTCAGAAAAAAGAGGCCGGCTCCAGGCATCCCAGTTTTCTTCCGCATACAGGGAAAGGCTTAAGCCGGACTGTCCCACATTGCCTGCAAGACGCCCCAGCTTATAAGAAATGTACAGCGGCTTTTGTACCAGATCACTTGTTTGAAGCAGCGAGATCTGACTGTCGTCCGGTTCGGCCAGAACAACATCGGTCATAGTCCCTTTCTCTTTCAGACCCTGCATCGCGCCAAATCTCTGCAGATTATAGAATACGCTGCATGCGGCAGTGATCAGGATGATCACGATGGCCGCAGCGGCGGAGATCAGCAGATTTTGCGTGCGGTTCACGGAAAATGTACGCCTTCCCACTGTTGAGACCATTGCTTTTGATAGGGCTTTTCCGCTATTCTCGCGAAGCAGCGGGCCAGGCAGCCATGCTTTCAGGCACTTACGAATAATTTTTTGCACAAAATGGGAAAATTCTTGTATCATGCTTTTCTGGTTTATCCGGGTTAGGGATATTTTATGTTTGAGTTTACCGGACATGCCTTTCACCTCCCTGATCTGTGATCTTTCCATCCTCAATACGGATGATCCTATCCGCCAGCTTCGCGATCGTCCTGTCATGGGTGATCATCACGATCGTCTGATGAAACTGTCTGCCGGAGTCCTTTAAAAGGGAAAGCACATCCGCGCTGGTCCGGCTGTCCAGATTTCCTGTGGGCTCATCGGCGAGGATGATCTCCGGTTTTGTGAGAAGGGCGCGGGCAATGGCGACCCGCTGCTGCTGCCCGCCGGAGAGATTGTTTGCGGGATTCTGCAGCTTATCCTGCAGCCCAAGCGCATAGATGATCTGCTCCATCAGCTTCCGGTCTGCCTTCCGGCCGTCCAGCTGCAGGGGCAGCACCATGTTTTCATACACATTCAGAACCGGGATCAGGTTATAATTCTGGAATATAAATCCAATGTGTCGGCGGCGGAATGCGGCCAGCTTTTCCTCATTGTTATTCCCAAATCGCTTCCCGCGATGCAGTCCTCTGCGGGATAGATGAGTGTCATCCGATGCGGTATCCCCAAAGTGCATCCCACGATGTATCCTATTACGGGACGTGCGGGCTTCATCCGATGCGGGATAGAACATTTCTTTCCCGCCGATCAGTACCCTCCCTGACGTAGGGGTATCCAGTCCGCCCATCATATGGAGAAGGGTGGATTTCCCGGAGCCGGAGGTCCCGACAACGGCGGCAAACTCCCCCTCATCGATCGTAAGGTCTACGCCGTCGAGCGCCTTTGTCACATGATCGCCCTGCCTGTAATACTTTTTCAGATCAACGGTTTCTAATATGGTCATAAAAAAATCTCCTTTCTTTCTTTGGATAAGGAGATTTTAAAATATAAAATTCAACTTTTTATCTACATTTGAAAAAAGCCGTGACCTGTGCCCCAGGGGATAGATTTTCGACTTTCAGCCAGCCGTCATGATGCCCGCAGAGCATCCTGCACAGATAAAGCCCGATTCCGAAATGCGTTTCGCCCCCTTTTTCTTCCGTGAAGTAAGGCCTGACCGCTTTTTGCAGCCCTTCCTCCGAAAAGCCCTTCCCGTCGTCCGCCACCCTCAGCAAGATTCCGCCCTCTCTTTCTTCCAGATGCAGCCGAACCTCGGACGCGGCATAGCGGATTGCATTTGCTGTCAGGTTGCCGCAGACCTGCAGGATACTGTTTCGGTCGGCCGTCACTTCCGCGGAATGCGTGTTATCCTGGAATGTCAGTTCTTTTCCATGTGCACGGCACTCCATGGACGCGCTGTCATACAGGGCGGCCGCAAGCTCTTTTACGGAAATGTTTTCCCACTCCGTCTGCAGATCCTCCAGCCGCCGCAGGTTTCCCATGCTGGCCACATACTGCTCCATGCGCAGGATATGCTTCCCCATGGTAGCCGCAATCTCGCGTGTCTGACTGTCAGAGCTGTTTTGCAGCATTTCATCGTAACCCTTCAATACCGTGAGAGGCGTCCGCAGCTCATGGGAAAAAGCAGCATTCAACTGCTTCCTGTCCTCGATCTGCCGCCACATTTCCGAAAAATTGGCGGCAAGCGTGGAGCGCATGATCTCAAAAGACTGGCATAATTGCCCCAACTCATCTGCAGTCCCATATTCCACCCGAAAATCCAGATTGTTTTGTGAAATTTTTTCAGAAGCCATTTTCAGCTCCCGGAGGGGCTTTTCCAGCTTATTGCGGTAAAAAAGCAGCGCCGCCGCAAGAATGCACAATGCGGAATATACAGGTGCGGCCGCGGCGGGGATCATTTCTAAGACAGAGATCCGAAGCTCGTCCTGCCGGGACATGGGCTCCGGCACGGTTCCGATATAGGCCCCGTCGCCCAGCCGGTTTCCCTCCTCATCGGTCAGATAATATTTGTGGCCGGAGGAGGGATAGCGGTCCCGGATATTTTGGATCTCACGCTTGCACAGATTGGCCGTCGCGCCGCTGAGCAGGAGGGCTGTCAGCGTAAATCCGGTAATATAAAGAATGATGCTTCTGCGGAGAGAAAGCTCTGCCGGTTTCCATTTTATTTTACCCATTTGTAGCCGCACCCCCAAACCGTCTCAATATAGCTTCTGTCCGTATACGCGGCGATTTTCGTCCGTACTCTCCGGATATGTTCCGCCACGACCGTGCTGTCGCCCTCACTGTCATATCCCCATACCAGCTCATAGATCAGTTCCTTGTCAAAGACCTGCCCCGGATTTTGGGAGAGCAGCTCCACAATGTCAAATTCCTTTTTGGCAAGCCCGATTTCCTGCTCCCTGTAGAACAGGCTTCGTTCTGCAAAGTCGATGGTCAGCTCCCCGGAAAATCGGACACGGGTTTCCAGGTTATGCCGCGCCTCTCTGCGCAGATGGGCGCTGACCCTTGCCTCCAGCTCTATCAGGGAAAATGGTTTCACAATATAGTCGTCCCCGCCTGCGGAAAAGCCTTTTACCTTGTCCATATCTTCAATCCTCGCAGTCAGAAAAAGGACAGGGCAGGAGATATGGCTGCGGATACGCCTGCACACCTCCAGCCCGTCCATGCCGGGCATATTGATATCAAGCAGGATCAGATCCGGCCTCCGTTCCACCTGCTTCAAGGTTTCGATCCCGTCGGAAGCGGTCAAGACCTGATAGCCCTTCCCCTCAAAAAAAGATACAAGCATGGCGACAATATCCGGCTCATCATCCGCGATCAATAGCTTATACTTCATGTGATACACCTCCGAAGAACAGTATAACATGAAAAAATCAATTTTTTATCTACTGATTGCCATCCTCGGTCTGCTCTTTGGGATCGTGAGTCTCAATAAATTCTATCAAATCAAGAATTTTAGTGTCGCTTATACCATCGTTTCTGAGCTGTCGAATTAAATTAACAATATCTTTTCCAGTCATAGCTTGACTACCTCCTTTTTCTGAAAATACCGTTTATCTGATGACTATATTTTGCAAAACGATATTTGGATGTAAAGTTTTCTGATGGATGATTTTCCTCCTAATAACAGACAAATTGATTAAAACGATATATCCATGGCAATCATCAAGCAACAAACGCAGGGAGAACTTTCGATTTCTCCCTGCGTTATACAATGTACTAACAATTTTTATTCTGTTACTAAAAAACACCATTTTAAATTTTCGCTATCACTATCGGCCATTTGTACACACCAGGCTCCATCATCTGTAGATGCATCATTGATACCTAAATATAAATTGCTTAATCTATTTTGTATCTTATATTTTTTATCTGATGTTTCTACAATTTTCCATTGCTGATTCCAACCTCCATTATATTCATACTGTTTACAGGGTGCTCCCACATCGGTTGACATATCGCTGATTTCCAATGCCTTTCCACTATTTTTATTTATAATCTTGAAATAGCCATCTTCTTCTTTTTCAAAATACCATTTTTGGCTTTCCCATTTCCCATAACCATACTGCTCCACATTAGCAGAGTTTTCTGACGATCCGGCATTTATGTTTAATGATTTCTTACTATTGTAATTTTTTATTTCAAAGGATGTCTCTGAACTCATGAAAGCCGCACTTTCCATAAATGCATCCAATGCTGATGTAAACTGTAGTTTATTTTCTCCTACTACTTTCGTCGCTCCTAATGGATAACCATCCGGCAAAATGGATGAGTTCACTTCTGGTTCCCAATAAAATATCCCGATACCCTTATTATCCGGAACTGACTTTAATGCATTGATTTCCTGCCTTAAAAGTTCATATGTCTGTTGCTCTTCGGCTTCATATCCTCCTGTCTCGCAAACCATTACTTCTTTACCATACTTTACAGCTATATTATTAAGATTCTCTGTCATAGCTTCTATTTCATTTGATCCAATCCAAAGAGGATAGTAGGACATACCTACCACATCAGTTTTTCCATTATATGTGTTCAAGAATTGCTCTAAAAACCACTCATATCCTCCTACGTCATTGCCATGCGCCAGATGGGTAACTACTTTTGTCGACGGGCTGACAGCCTTCACGGCATCGTAACCACTGTTCAGGTATTTTGCCAATTGCTCAAAATTTGAAGTGCTTGACCCATATGGCAGTAACATACCACTTGTAAGCTCATTTCCAACCTGTACCCACTCTGGATAAATATTTTCTTCTGCTAATCTTGTCATTACATAATGGGTATAGTCATAAACATATTTTTCCAGTTCTAAAGCGGTTGCTCCTTCCCACTCACTTGGAATATCCTGATACATTGGATCAGCAAAATGATCACTATAGTGAAAAACAATAAGAACTTTCATACCTAATTCCTTTGCGCGTTTTGCAGTATACACAACACCCTCTGTGTCGGCATACCCTAATAAGCAGGTACTTCCATCTGGTTTTGTCCATTTAAAATCTGAATTAGGCTTAACAAAGGCGCGTATACGAACTGCGTCAATACCTTTATCTTTAAGCAACTGTAATGCATCTTTCTGAATCCCATTACTATCTACCCAAGTAATCCCCTCATTCTCCAATTGATTTAACCAGCCAATATCTGCACCATATGCAATATCTTCACTTGCATATATCTCCTTTGGTTCTATCCCTATGATTGTCAATAAAGTTATAGCAAATACCAAAATAGTTTTTTTCAATTTTTTCATATTAATCTCCCTTTAATGTGAAACAATAACTACTGATTTATCTTCAAGTCCATCTGCAGAAAATGTGACTCTGATCTCGCCCGGTTCGGTGTCAGAACGGACAACAGCCATTACATAGCCATCGTATGTATTCCACTTTAAATCATCATAGCCACCTGTGGTTGATGGATCAGCACTTCCAAATCCCTGGATTGTTCCTGTACCCTCAAGCGAAATCTGTATTTCTTTAGTCTCCCACAAGTTTTCTCTTCCATTCTTATCAACCAATTTTACTGTAAGAAATGCCAGGTCTTCTCCGTCTGCTTTCAGCTCTGTTTTATCCACATCTATAAACATTTCCACTTCTGAATCCGCTGTATATAATATCTGACGTCCGGATTCATAGCCATTTTTATAGCTTACCGCTACAAGCTCCCCAGGTTCATATGTAAGCTCATATGTTGCCGTATAATCGTTTTCTTCACCTGCCGGTCTGCGTCCCATAGAATTCCCGTTCAAAAACAATTCTACTTCCTCCGCATCTGAATACACATCTACGATTGCCGGCCTGCCCTCATAACCATTCCATGTCCAGCTTGCCACATTATCTTTCAGCATCCATGCGCTCTTTGAGCATTCCATTCCATATTTGTTTACCCGTTCGACAGCAATATATGGATCTTTTCGAAGTCCAAAGACAATCTCACGGAGATAACTGACAGGGCGGCGATACCCGATCAAATTTATATCACCGATATACGCTGCGTGTTCCGGGAAAATGCTTGAAAAATTCGCGCTTCCGTCATAATGGAAAATACCACATCCTGCTTCACCCAGATAGTCATATCCTGTCCAGGTGAAATCACCGAGCATATGCGGATTTTCTTTCACTATTTTCCATAACCGTACAATATCTGCCGGATATGTTTCTGTCCCTACCACTGTCTTATTGGGATGAAGCTCTTTTTCAAGTACATGGCGCGCTGTTAGATAATTCAATCCGGTAATATCAGCCGCCAACGCACTTTCTTCTATAGCTTCGGTTAAAAGCGGATGTCTGGAAAAATTATCTGCGCCTTCTCCTTCCATAATACTCATATAACTATTAAATGCATTTGCACCGCCGCCTGTATTGTCAGCTGAGTCATCGATTCTGTAATCATCGATCAGATCGCTTAAGATTTTATCCAGACCACAGCTAAAGCTGACGGCCATCATTCCATTGATTCCCGTAGTTGTATATCTGGAAGGGTCTAAATCATGAAACCTATTGCAGATATCCCGGTTCATTTTTGCACCGCTGTCTAACCCTAACTCTGGAATTTCATTTCCAGATGAATACATTAACACTGAAGGATGATTGTAATCTTTCTTCACCATACGTTCAACAAGATCTGACCAAATATCTGCGAAGTCTAATGCTAAATCCTGTGGATTTTTATGGTATGTCCACATATCTGACAACTCATCCATTATTAAAACACCATATTTGTCACACGCTGAAAGCATTGCTTTACTCATTGGATGATGTGCGCTTCTTATGCTGTTAAATCCGGCTTCTTTAATCTGGCGGCATCTCCGTTCTTCTGCCGCCGCTAAAGTTGTTGCCCCGATGATCCCATTGTCATGATGAATGCATGTTCCACGCAATTTTACTTCTTTTCCATTGATCTTAAGTCCATGTTCTGCATCTAAGGAAAATATACGAATACCTGTTTTTTCGCTTACTTCGTCTAAAACAGTTTCACCGGACAAAATCTGCACCTTACACTCGTACAGATCAGGATGTTCGCAATCCCATAACTTCGGTTTCATCACACAGACACTCTGCCGAACAGTTTCCTCTCCCTGCGGGAACATGGTAACAGGCAGGATATCCTCTGCTGCAACGTTTCCTTCATATAAGAACATTGTTTTTACTTTTATTTTTTCTTTTGTTCTTATAAGATTTTTAATTTCTGTTTGAATCTCTATAGTTGCATATTCTTCATTTGCGTTGAGCGTAGTAATTCTGACGCCATCAGCCGGAATGTGGATTCGCTCTCCTACTAAGAGCTTTACATCTCTGTAAATGCCGCTTCCCGAATACCAGCGGCTATTTAGCTCTGCCGCATTGTCTGCAATCACCTTGATCTCATTTTCCGTACCGTACCTGAGAAATGGATCTAACGTTACATAGAAATTAGAATATCCACACAGGTTTTTCTTGGCAAAATGACCATTCACATAGACCATCGCGGTTCTGTATACACCTTCAAATTCCACAATCACTGTCTTTTCGAGCCACTCTTTCGGTACATATAATTTTTTCAGATAAACATATTCCGCCCCCGGGTAAAAGCCTGTCTGTGACCCATTTTTCGTATCCGGTGTCTGTTTTTCGTGGATCATGGCATCATGCGGCAAATGAATTGTACTCATATCCCCGCCGCCCATAAGCATGGATAACATGGATGAATTACTGCCTTTAATAATCATCCAGTCACGGTTAAAATTCTTTCTTAGCATTTTCTGCTCCTCCTTTTATTTGGAAGCTAATTTTTCGTGTGTTCTGCTTCCCATTTTTTATTTTCATCTTCCACTTTCAGCAAGTATATTACCAAAACGATCAGTGCGCCTGTGATAACCGGAGTAAATACATACATGCCAAACATTACATTCACAGCACTTGCGGTTTGAACAGCTGCCATACCATCAAATCCGCTAAAAGCGAGAATCCATCCGGCAATAGCACCGCCAATTCCGGTTCCGACCTTATTTCCAATAGAGGAACAGCTATACATTGTACCTTCCAGATGCTCTCCTTCATAATGATAAATCTGTGTGCTGACCTCAGCAATCAACGCGTTAACGGTTCCCATCATTGGTGCATTTCCAATTGTCCGAATACACAAAAGTACCATCATGAAAGGAAGATTCCTGGCCATTGTAGCCGGGACAAACAAAATGGAACATATTGTATAAACAACAAATCCCCACATATTCACCCGCCGCATGCTTCCCAGCTTCTTTACCAAAAACGGATTCAGCAAAAGTCCGATCGACATTGGCAGCGACATACACATTGTTAATGGTCCTAATAGAGAAACATCCTCTAAATAATATGTACAGAAGTAAGCGCCTACACCTCCGGTAAGCCCGCTTGCTCCATAAAAAAGGAAATAAAACGCAAGCAGCAACAAATAGTATCTGTTTGTAAACAGAATTTTAATTGATCGAAGAAGACTTATTTTCTTCTGTTCCGGAGCTTTCGCCGCTGTTTCTATGACCTCATCCTCTTCCGGAACTTCCTTTACCATAAATACACTGATCGAATTTACAATAAGGGCAAACACCGCAAAAAATAAAGCTGTCATTCTCCATCCGCCAGCGCCGCCGCCAAAAGAATCCACCATTCCCATTGCTACAGATGCCACTACGGTATACGTTATGGAAGATAAAATAAAGCGGATCGAACCACATTGTACTCGTTCCTGTGGATTCCTTGTGATCAAGGCCGTTAATGAAGAATATGCAATATTATTTGCTGTATAAAACACCGCATTTAGTGCGGTATAAAATACAAAGAAGTATGCATACTGCATGGTCTGACTCACATTTGGTATGGCAAATACAAGGAACAATGTTGCCGAAACACCAAACTGCCCATAGAACATCCACGGTCTTGCCTTTCCCATTTTACTTTTTGTGCGGTCGATCAATGTACCGAAGAACACATCCGTAATTCCGTCAAATACCCTGGAAAACATCATTAATGTCCCGATCACACCGGCATTTAGACCTACCGTATTCGTCAGATAGATCATTACAAAGCTAGATAAAAAAGCAAAAGCGCCGCCCCCTGCCACATCGCCTAAACCGAATGCAAATTTCTGATACCATTTCAGATACTTTTTTTCACTCATATGAATTTCCTCCTCATGTTGTCTCTTTACATTTTTGGCCATAATGTTTATAATTTCGATATCTACTGATATTATTTTATTGCATTTGAACATATTAAGATACACCATAAAACGACATTGCTCTTTTGTTTTGTATCATATATGGGATTGTATTGGCGGAAGGCGGTTAGACATGCAGAAAAATTATTTATCCTCACACCATCCTGACATAGAGTCGGAACAAGATTCGTCCCTGACTATTTATAATGAAGACAGTGAATTTGGCGCGTATTATCAGATGATTGTCCCTTTTCAGATCACTTTGGAATATTGCAGCGGTACAACTGATAAAGATTACTACAATTTTCTGATCTCATCTCAGTCGGGAACTTATAGTTTTACAAATCCTTATTTTGAAAGCCGATACTATTATACAAACCGTCCGCTGCATCAGCATGACTTTTTTGAATTGATGATCGTTTTGAAGGGAGAAGTTTCGCAAAACATTGAAAATAAAGAATATAGCTATCCTGCCGGTACATGCTGTTTTATAAACAGAAATCTACGGCATCGCGAAAATTTTATCGGTGAAACACAACTGCTTTTTCTAAATTTTTCAGTTGATTTATTACAAGAATTATTTCATCCGGCTATTGCGCCCTTTTTTCAAAATGATAATTTAGCAGAAAATAATATTCTCCAATTGTTTATTGATAATGATATTTATACTCCGAACCAAAAAGTATATTTAGATTTTTTCCCAAATCGTTATAACGATAAAAGCATACCTTTCCTTCATATGATAACAGACAAAATCCTGCATGAAATGTTTTATCCAAATTATGGTTCAACATATAGGATCAAATCATTACTCTGTACTCTGTTTGAACGATTAACCAATATCAATAGTTTTCACGCTACAGAAATAAGACTGGATTCAAAAGCCGATTTCCTGTTATTTTGCCGCATCAGCCATTTACTGGAGGATACGAATGGACGAATCAGTCGGGCAGAGCTCGAACAGGCATTAAATTATACTGGTGATTATCTTGGCAGAATTGTTAAAAAGTATACCGGATTACGTCTTTTTGATTATGGAATGACTTTCTGCATTAAAAAGGCTAAAACATTATTAAAAACAACGGATGAAAATATAGATTTTATTTCAAGGCAATTAGGCTTCACAAACAGAACGCATTTTTATAAGCTGTTTAAAGAGAAATGTGGTATGACTCCGAAGGAATATAGAAAAAAATATCAGTAATTTTATAAGGAATGATTCGAAGCTGGCAAAGACGGTTATAATACATTTTGGGGTTTTTACTTGACACAAAAACCTGAGAATCGACCTTACATTTTTGTAAGCCACTATTTTTCCAAAATCGTGTATAATATATTCTATACTCATTTTTGCCAGAAAGTACACGAAAAAGGGGGCGCTTTATTTGCAGAAATTATTACTCCTCGAAGACGATATCAGCCTGATCGACGGCCTGACTTATTCTTTACAAAAAAATGGATTTGACCTTTGGGTTGCCAAAACGATCCGGGAGGCCGAAAGCTTACTTACGGAAAATGCAGATTTCGATCTGCTCCTTTTTGATGTGACCCTGCCGGACGGAAACGGCTTTACCTTGTGCGAAAAGCTGCGGGAATCGGGCAATCCGGTTCCTATCATCTTCCTCACGGCGTCCGACGAGGAAACCAGCGTCATCCGCGGCCTGGACTGCGGAGGAGATGATTATATCACAAAGCCGTTCAAGCTGGGGGAGCTGTGTTCCCGCATTCGGGCGCTGCTGCGCCGCAGCAGCATGCAGAGTGCCGGAGAGGGAGTCCTGCGGTCCGGGGAGGTGACGGTGAATCTTGCGGAAGGCAGGGTATTTCTCCGCGGGGAGCCCGTAGAATTTACCGGGGCGGAATACCGTCTGCTCTGCCTGCTCTTGAAAAACAGCGGGAGGGTGCTCACCCGGGGAATGATCCTGGACAAGCTGTGGGACGGCGCCGGTAATTTTGTGGATGACAATACACTGTCCGTTTATGTACGCCGCCTCCGGGAAAAGCTGGAAGAAAATCCTTCCCGGCCCGAGCATCTGAAAACGGTCCGGGGATTCGGATATCAGTGGAAGGAATAGCTGCCGCCTGTACGGCTCATTCTGAATGCATGATCCATACCTTATAAACGGCTGAATTACCGTAATGGAATGTTTTCCGAAATACGGCTATACTTTTTCAAGGGGATAACGTATAATGAATATTGCACCCTTATATTCAGTTCAATCCATCAGATAACTTATTTATTGGGTGGATTTATTGCAAAGGCAGGAGGATAAATGGATAGAAATGTTAATATTATTACAGACCTCAATGAAAATAGGATTGTTCTTATAAATGATATCATTTTCAAGGGGAAAAGAAATGTAAACTGGAAAGATGTTGAGGAATATCTGAAGCAGTATGTTGATGAGTTCTTTGAAATTGCTGATACAAAAGATGTTATTTATATTGGCTCTGATTTGCCGGATGAATATGCAAACTCAAATTATACACATCGTTTAAAAGGGGCAAGCGCGAAGGCTAAGGCAAATGCGGCGCAGGGACTTCCTGAAATGATTGAGATTGCAACGGGAAAGCATTTTGAGGAAAACAGGAAAAACAAACACAGTAAGGATGCAAAATATGGCTGGTATCGTTATGAATCAAGATTTGCATTGCCAGTGTTTGATGAAAATGGTGAAATTGAGCGATACAATGTTTTCCATGTGTTGATGCTTATACGGCATGCAAAAGACGGAAGGATGTATTTGTATGATATTATGGAAATAAAAAAAGAAACGAGCAAGCTTTTCCGGTCAAATGACCTTACTCAGTAAAAGAACCCATTTCTTTTATCTAATAATAAATGGAATTACGTTTATTGTCAATAGAAAATTTTCCGCTTCCATTATCAGCTATTTGTACATACCAGTATCTTCCATTCACTCAGACCGGCCAACTTTGTGGATGATAATACACTGTCTGTTTATGTGCGCCGCCCGCATCGCTCAATCCGAAAGAACGGTGTATCCCTTGTGAAACGGACGAATGGCTATCATGGGATCGAAGGAGGAAATGTTTTGAAATTCATGTATGAAAAACAGACGCGGAGGTTTTATATTTTTCTGATCAGCATCTGTGCGCTGCAGATCTGCTTTCTCGGTATCTGCGGTATCTTTCAGGCCGGAGCGATCCGGCGGATCCTCGTAAACCGTGAGCTTACGGCGGCATCCTACCTTTTGGAGCAAGACATCGAGCCCGCGCTGGTCGCCTCGGCCTGGAATCACACGGAGGTGACGGAAGCAGGGGAAAAATTGCTGCGGATGATCGGCCACACGGAGGATACGCCGGCTTACCTGCTGCTCCTTGCCGAACAGACTTCCATCCCCCTGGGCTTGATCCTGCTTTCGGCAGGAATCCTGTTTGCGGCAGTCCTCCTGGCGGGCGCGGCACATTTCTTACGAGGCAGAGAGCATTTTTATGAAGATGCGGAAAAGGTGATCGTCGGGTATGCGGACGGCCGGTTCGGGGCGCATTTGCCATCAGGGGAAACTGGAACCGTCTATCAGCTCTTCGGCAGCATCGAGCAACTCGCCTTGTCGCTGCAGGCAAAGAACGAGATGGAGCACAGGACAAAGAGCTTCTTAAAGGATATGATCTCCAACATTTCCCATCAGCTGAAAACACCCCTGGCTGCATTGAACATGTATATGGAAATTATATCTGAGGAACCGCAAAATGTAGACGCGGTAAAAAATTTTTCCCGGAAATCCATGCAGTCCCTGGAGCGGATGGAGCAGCTCATCCAATCCCTTTTGAAAATGGCGCGCCTGGACACGGGAAATATTGTGTTTGAGAAGCGGCAGTGCTTTGTGTCGGAGTTAGTCTCCCAGGCCGTGGACGATCTGCTGGAGAGAGCAAGGCAGGAGGGAAAGGAGATCGCGGTCCGGGGGAATCCGGAGGAAATGCTGTCCTGCGACCTGGAATGGACAAAGGAAGCAGTCGGAAATCTTGTGAAAAACGCGCTGGACCATACGGAAGCAGACGGAATGATCAGAATCTCGTGGAAACGCTCTCCGGCGGTGTTCCGGCTGATCGTGGAGGATAACGGGAGCGGAATCGCGCAGGAGGACATCCATCATATTTTCAAGCAGTTTTACCGCAGCAGGGCATCCGGCGGCAGACAGGGCGTGGGGCTTGGGCTTCCTCTGGCAAAGGCGATCGTGGAAGGGCAGGGCGGAAGCCTGTCCGTGGAGAGCAGACAAGGGGAAGGGAGCGTGTTTCAGATTACATTTTTGGTTTCGTAGGTTGACATTTATATCGATTGATGGTAGTATTTAAATTACCTAATGGGTAATTTAAAAAAAGAGGGATGAGTTGGAACTTGAATATTCATCAGAGAAAGTCAGACTACAATGTACCAGCGTGAAGGCAGCCAATAAGTTGTTCGGCGGAGATGCAGTTCTGGCAAGAAGTCTTTTAGCACGCATAAATGCCTTGGAAAAGGCTGAAAATATAAAGGATATCATTGTTCAGCCGGCCTTCCATTTTCATAAACTGGAAAATAAGAGCGGAAGAAATTTAGAAGGATATTTCGCAATTGATGTAAAATCAAGAAAAGAGCCATGGAGAATCATCTTGCAGCCCTTGGATGAAGAAAAGGATCCATATGTTCCATGTAAAATTGACGAAATCGCCGGAAAGATTAAGATTGTAGAAATTGCGGAGGTGAGCAGACACTATGGGTAACTATATAGAGTATCATGATACGATTGCATTTCACCCGGGATATTATATAAAGGAGATTGTTGACGAGAGCGGGCTTTCGCAAAAAGATTTTGCAAACAGGCTGGATACGACACCAAAGAACCTGAGTCTTTTGATAAGAGGTGAGCAAAGCTTATCGATTGACATTGCAATGAAGCTGTCAAGAATGATAGGGACTGGTGTGAGCTATTGGCTGAACCTGCAAAATGCATATGACACCTTGATCGCGGAGTTCAAATCGGCGGAGGAACTTGCGGAAGAGCGGAAGGTTTTTGAATATCTGGATTATAAATACTTTAGAGATCATTTTGGCTTACCGGATCTGCCAGGAAAAATTGATGAACAGATTAAACAGGTCAGGCAATTTTTAAATGTAGCGACACTCTGCGTTTTTCGAAAGAAAGACATGGCTGTAAGTTTTAGAAGTTCAACGGAAGAACTGTCAGAAGGAGACACAGTTAAGGCAAACGCAATGGTGCAGATTGCCATGAATAAGGCTTTGAAGGCAGATGCTCCAAAGTTTCACAAAGGCAAATTTGAAAAAGCAGCAAAGTATGCATTGAAATTAACAAATAAACATGAAGAGTTTTATCCGCTGATCTATCAGGCTTTTTTTGATGTAGGGGTGGTTTTCGTAATTTTACCGAATATATCGGGGTCTAAAATAAATGGCGCGGCAAAGAAGGTTGGAGAGCATGTTATGTTGATGGTAAATGACAGAAAACTGAATGCGGATTCATTTTGGTTTACGCTCTTCCATGAGATTGGCCATATCGTCAATGGCGACTATGGGATATCGTTTGAAAAAGGAATCGGTAAACAGGAGGACACTGCTGATAAATATGCGGAAGATGCATTAATCCCACCGGAAAAATATCAGGAATTTTGTGCGGACAATAGATTTGATATTCAGGCAATCAGAGCATTTGCGGGGCAGATAGGACGCGACCCGGGAATCGTTCTTGGAAGATTGCAGAATGACAAAAAAGTTAAATCTGATGACGAGACAATGCTGCCGCTGCGCCATAAGTATAAAGTAAAAATGATGATCGGATTATAGAAAAACCAAAAAGGACCATCGCATATCAGTTCTTTGATGCGGTAGTCCTTTTCCATTTATGATGTTCCTTACAGATCTGTAAGCTCCCATTCACCGGATTGTAAGGTTGAAATGCTATGATTCATGCAATCCGAAACAGAAAGGCAGGTTATCGTATTGGAAATCTTAAAGGTAGAAAACTTAAGCAAAACGTATGGAAACGGCGAAGCCCGTGTGGATGCATTGAAGCACGTATCCTTCTCCATGCAGAGAGGGGAATTTGGCATGGTAGTAGGGGTGTCCGGCTCCGGAAAATCAACGCTTCTGAACTGCATCGGCGGTCTGGACGAGGCCAGCGCCGGAAAGGTATTTTTAAACGGGCAGGATCTGTTTGCCATGGGCGAAAATGAACGTACCATCTTCCGCAGGCAGAACATCGGCTTTATCTTCCAGTCCTTCCACCTGATCCCGGAGCTGAACGTGGAGCAGAACATCATTTTCCCGCTGCTGCTGGATTATAAAAAGCCGGATCAGAACCGGGTGGATGAGATCCTGCAGGTGCTGGGCCTGGAAAACCGGAGGAAGCATCTGCCGGGGCAGCTTTCCGGGGGACAGCAGCAGAGGGTGGCCATTGGACGGGCGCTGATCACGCGGCCCGCCCTGGTCCTGGCGGACGAGCCCACGGGAAACCTGGATTCCCAGAGCAGTCAGGACGTCATGGATCTTCTGTGCAGGGCGTCCCGTCATTACCAGCAGACGGTGCTGATGATCACCCACAACAGGAACCTGACCGCATCGGCGGACCGGGTATTTCGCGTCGCGGACGGGGAACTTTCGGAGCTGGGAGGTGCGTCAGAGTGAAGCATTATCTGGACTTGATCAAAATCTCGGTAAAGCAGCACAGGAAACAGAACCGGATGACCAGACTGTGCATCGTTCTGGCTGTATTTCTCGTCACCGTGATCTTCGGGATGGCGGACATGGAAATGCGCTCCCAGATGATCCAGGCAGTCAAATCCTACGGAAACTGGCATGCGGCATTCGTGCTGGATGAGGAGCAGGGGGCATTGCTGAAAGCGCGCCCGGAGGTAAAAAGCAGTGCGCGGTACGGGGTGTTGAATTATTATTTGAAGGACGGCTATCAGATCCTGGGGGTGGAAACCGCGGTCTGCGGATTTGACCCGGAGCTGATGGAAATGTTTCCGGATGTGGAGATTCTGGAAGGGACGCTTCCGGAGAACGCCGATGAGGCCGTGCTCAATGAGAGCGCAAAGACCCGCTTTGGGGTGCAGGTAGGAGATACGGTGGAAATGACCATCCCCCAGGGAGACACCATGCAGTACCGGATTACCGGGATCGTCAAAGAAATGGCGTTGATGGCGGAGCATGACGCGTTCGGCATGTTCCTGAACACGGAAGGATTTTCGGCGCTCCGCTCAGAAGAAACCGGGGCGGCCCGGGAAGAGATCTACTATGTACAGTTCCGCCCCTTGTGCAATATCCAGAAAGCCATCGGCGAGATCAGCGCGCAGTTCGGCCTGAAGCCGGAGGAGACGCGGCAGAATGTGAAGGTGCTTGCGCTGATGTTCCAGAGCCGGGATTCTTATATGATGCAGTTTTATTTTGTAGCGGCGGTTCTGGCCGTGCTTGTGATGATCGCCGGAATCCTGATGATCACCGCAAGTATGAACAGCAATATTGCCCGGCGGACAGAATTTTTCGGGATGATGCACTGCCTGGGAGCCACCGGCAAACAGGTGATCCGATTTGTGAGGAAGGAAGCGCTGAGCTGGTGCCAGACGGCAATTCCGGCAGGTGTGGCCGCAGGCATCCTGGTAGTCTGGGGGCTGTGCGGGATGCTGCGCTTTTTAAGCCCCGGTTATTTTGAAGGACTTCCGGTGTTCGGAATCAGCCTTCCCAGCGTGGCAGTGGGGATCCTTGTGGGCCTTCTCACCGTCCTTCTGGCGGCCAGGGCTCCGGCGAAGCGTGCGGCAAAGGTGTCCCCGCTGACCGCCGTTTCCGGAAACGCAGGCACCGTGCAAGCGGCAAAGCACGCGGCGAATACCCGTTTCTTCAAGGTGGAAACGGCGCTGGGCATCCATCATGCCTCCGGCAGCCGAAAAAATTTTCTGCTGGTGACAGGCTCCTTTGCGTTCAGTATCATTTTGTTCCTCTCGTTCAGTACGGCGATTGATTTTATGCATCACGCGATCACACCGCTGCGTCCGTCTGCGCCGGATATTGATATCTGTAAGGAGGGGGAACCGAATCAGATCCCATTAGAGCTTGCGGAGGAACTCAAAACATATCCGGGAGTAAAGCACGTATTTGGACGGAGCTATGGAGAACTGGCTCTGTCGGAAGACGCAAAGGAGCTGCTTGTAATCTCCTATGATGAGCAGCAGCTTCAGTGGGCAGGAGAGGATCTGATCGAAGGAAATCTAAAAGACGCAATGGACGGAAAAGGAGTGCTTTCTGTATTTCAGAAGGAAAATACATGGAAGACCGGAAGCAGCGTCGTCATATCCGCAGGCGGAACAGAGCAGGAGATTTTGATAGCAGGGGAGCTGGAAGATGTCCCGTACAATTTAGGATCGGGCAGCCGGGAAAATATTGTGGGAACAGTGATCTGTTCGGAAAAGCTCTTTCGGAAGCTGACAGGCATTCAGAATTACACGGTGCTTGACATACAGCTTGATCGAAATGCAGATGATTCACAGGTGCAGGCGATTCGGCAGGCGTGTGAGCGAATGTGCGGAGGTGGATTTACATTTTCCGACAAACGGATCGGCAATCAGGAGGTCAAAGGGGCCAGCTATTCCATGTCTGTGTTCCTCTATGGATTCCTCGGCGTGATCGCCCTGATTTCCTTTTTCAATATCATCAACTGTATTTCCATGGGCGTGTCCGCGCGGCTGAGAGAATACGGCGCCATGCGCGCGATCGGGATGAGCGTCCGTCAGGTGATCCGAATGGTTGCGGGCGAGGCACTGACTTATACGGCTTTTGGCGTATTGCTGGGATGCGCCGCAGGGCTGCCGCTGAACCGGAAGCTGTTTATGGTGCTTGTGACCTCCAGATGGGGAGAAGCATGGAGCCTCCCGGTATGGGAAATGCTGGTCATTGTGATGATCATGATCGGATCGGTCTGCGCGGCAGTCGCGGGGCCGGCAGGGCAGATCCGAAAAATGACGGTGGTGGATACGATCGGGGTGTAGAGTAAAAGGGCTGTCGGAAAATGCTGTTTGTCCGCAATATCTTGTTGTGCAATTTGGTGAATTACAATAAGCTATTGCAGGTATACAGTCACTTTCCGACAGCCCCCGACCTTTACGGCACGCAGAAATTCCTGTGCAATCTCCTGGTTGGGAATAAAAACCTCGCTGGTCTTTCGATCGTAGGTCAGATAACCAAGGTGAACCAGCAGCGTCAGCACATCATCCCTCGTCCGAAATGAAGTCATATCATTCTGGAAGGTAGAAGGATCAATCTCACAGCGCCCATTTCCAAGCATCATCGTGACCGCTTCCTTCAACCCGTCAAAATTCATATCGATATATATCTTTAAAGCCTCGTAACTCTCAGTTCCTGTCCAGTAGCTCTGTATTTCCCTCCATGTCAAAGCATCTGCCACAGATTTCGGATTATAGATATGGAACTTCCCCACACGGTATCCGTCATACCACTTCTTTACCTCCGCATAATCCATGCCCTGCTGTCCGCATGCCTGATGCACTTCCTCTTCCGTGAACCCAAAATATTCTCCCAGATTCTTCGGAGAAATCATGGAATATTCATCAAAAATATTGATCGCGGAGTGTTCTCCGTATTTCCGGATGGGCAGGATTCCGGTCATATAGACCAGTTCCGTATATTCTGCGTCTTTAAAAAGCGACCGCAGGAAATCCAGATACCTTTTCTGCGCGTCTTTACGGTTCTTGGCAATTCGGAATACACACTCCCATTCATCTAAAATGAAGATAAAGCCTTTTCCGGTCTGAAGAAATATCTGTTCAAGAGCAGCAGCCAAACTGCTGTCACTTTTTAACCTTTTACATTCCGGAAATTCCATCAGTAATTCCGAAACTACGCTTTTCTCGATCTCTTCCACATAGGTGTCAAGAGAATCCTCTGTTTTCAAAAAACGCTGCATATTCAAACGGATCACATCATGCTGATTCAAATGCTTTTGAAAACTTTCTTCTTTCTCGATCTGTAAACCTGCAAATAATTCCGCTGAATCACAACCGCGGCTGTAGTAGGCTGTCAGCATATTTGCTGCCATTGATTTTCCGAAACGGCGCGGACGGCTTACGCAGACATACCCTTTTTCCGTTCCGCACAGTACGTTCATTTTTTCAATCAACATACTTTTATCAATATATAAATTAGAAAAACGGGCTTTTTGAAATAAAACATTTCCCGGATTTACATACATCCCCATGCCGGTCATTCTCCTTTGCATTCATTTTTGCGGCTGATATATGTACAATATCATAACATGATTTTTTTGCGCTTTCAATGTTATATAGTTTACATATTCTACAAAATAGTGGTATACTGTTATTGTTCAAAAGAAATCCGGAGGTTTGACCGTCCTGCCGGAAAACGATGGATTTCGGCAGTTTGTATATTCGGAGAAATCAGATCTTGCGATCCCTTATCTGAATGCCGCGATAGACAGAGCAGTTTCTGAGGGAGAGAACTTAGACGAGAATTATCAACTTCATTTTTACGCAATATTTTTGCTGGGGCAGTTTCAGGAAAGGGAGAGCTTTCCCAGGATCATGAAGCTGGTATCGCTGCCCCGGGATGTATTGGACGGGATGCTCGGAGACGCTGTTACATCAGGCTTACAGGATATTCTTTATAATACATATAATGGAGACAAGGAACTTCTGAAGGCCTCCATAAAAAATAAAAATCTGGATGATTTCGCAAGAAGCGCAATGCTGAAGGTCATGGGACAGTTGTACCTGGATGGAGAGATTGGGAAAGAAGAACTTCAGGTCTTGATCAGAGAGATTGTATACAATGAGGAGGAAATCGGAGGTTATATTTATACGGAGCTGATTTATACGATGTGCGGATGTCATTTTGTTGAAATGCTTCCAGAGGTCAGACGCCTTTTCGGGGATGGCAGGATAGATGGATTCGCTTTTGAAGGATATGCAGAATGTGTAGATATGATGTTCCGATATAAGAAGGAGGCGTTCTGCAGATCACCGATCCATGCGGCCGATATGCTGCGGAGCTGGTCTATGTTCGAGCAGCCGGAGCAAAAGGAGTTCAGCCAGAAAGAGATGGAAAAGCTTCTTCACAAGGCGATGGCACAGTACAGCAAGCCGGAGAAGAAGGTCAAGATCGGAAGAAATGATCCATGTCCCTGCGGGAGCGGAAAAAAATATAAGAAGTGCTGTATGAATAAGCCGCAGTCCCCTGTGAAT
>CAYQBE010000012.1:0-58221 GCA_964415625.1 uncultured Clostridium sp. | reverse complement strand
CTCCAGCTGTAGAGCTTGCGGATCTCTTCCCCAACCTTCTCTGACGGATGCTCGGAAGCCAGCTTCCGCATTGCCTTGAAGTGAGCCTGTCCGCCTGCTTCGGACATATCCAGCAGGAAGTCCTTCGCAAACGCGCCGCTCTGGATGTCTGCCAGGATCTTCTTCATGGTCTTCTTGGTCTCGTCTGTGATGATCTTCGGGCCTGTGATATAATCGCCATACTCCGCAGTGTTGGAGATCGAATATCTCATTCCCGCGAAACCGGACTGGTAGATCAGATCCACGATCAGCTTCATCTCATGGATACATTCGAAATAGGCATTTCTCGGATCATATCCAGCCTCCACCAATGTCTCAAAGCCTGCCTGCATCAGTGCGCACACACCGCCGCAGAGCACTGCCTGCTCGCCGAACAGGTCTGTCTCTGTCTCTGTCCTGAAGGTCGTCTCCAGTACGCCTGCCCTTGCTCCGCCGATCCCTGCCGCATAAGCAAGCGCTTTATCCAGTGCCTTGCCGGTCGCATCCTGCTCTACCGCAACCAGACAGGGAACGCCCTTTCCAACCTGGTATTCGCTTCTTACCGTATGTCCCGGCCCCTTCGGAGCGATCATGGTCACGTCCACATTCTTCGGCGGTACGATCTGGCCAAAATGAATATTGAATCCGTGGGCAAACATGAGCATGTTCCCCTCTTCCAGATTCGGCTCAATGTCCTTCTTGTACATGGCAGCCTGCTTCTCATCATTGATCAGGATCATGATGATATCCGCCTGCTTCGCCGCCTCTGCCGCGGTAAACACTTCGAATCCCTGCTCCACTGCCTTAGACCAGGATCTGCTTCCTTCATAAAGCCCGATGATGACATGGCATCCGGATTCCTTCAGGTTCAGGGCATGTGCATGGCCCTGGCTGCCATATCCGATGATGGCAATGGTCTTTCCTTCCAGCATGGAAAGATTGCAGTCTTCCTGATAATAAATTTTTGCTGACATTTTGAAATTCCTCCTGTTTCTTCTGCCGGCCAATCACATCGGCCGTGAGTAATATATAAGTTAAAGGCTTTATTGTGCCTTTAGCTATCCGGTTACAGCTTGATCCTTTATCGAATCCGTTATTCACTCCAGATATGTAACGTCCTTGATCCCTCTGGACAATCCCGTGATCCCGGTCCTGGCAAGCTCCAGGATCTCATATCCGTCCAGCAGGTTTAAAAAAGCCTCCAGCTTGGACTGATCCCCGGTAAGCTCGATCATCATGGACTCCGGCTCCACATCCACGATCTTTGCCCGGAAAATATCCGCAATAGAGAGCACCTCCGGCCGCTGCTTCGCGTCCGCGCGCACCTTTACCATGATCAGTTCCCGGTACACTGCTTCATCATCCTTGAGCAGCTTGATCTCCCGGACATCCTCCAGCTTACGTACCTGCTTCTCGATCTGAGAGAGGATCAGCTCATCCCCCGACGATACGACCGTGATCCTGGTAAATCTGGAATCCGCCGTCATTCCTGCCGTTATACTGTCAATACTGTAGCCCCGCCGACTGAACAATCCCGCGATCCTGCTCAGGACACCCGGGTTATTATCCACCAGCAGAGAGTATACCTGTCTTCTCATACACTATCTCACTTTCTCACAAAACAGAGTGCGTTCTGTTTTTCTATCATAACAAGTTTGGAAACGCTTGTCAATATATATTTTTTCCTCTGTCAGCTTCTGTAGCCGTCCGGATTGTTGGACTGCCATCTCCAGGAATCCGCGCACATCTCTTCCACGCCGCGCTCCGCAACCCAGCCCAGCTCTTCCTTTGCCTTCGTTGCATCACAGTAGCACATCGCGATATCTCCTGCCCGGCGCGGCTTGATCTCATAGGGAATCTCTTTGCCGCATGCCTTTTCGTATGCCTTCACTACATCCAGCACGCTGTAGCCCACGCCTGTCCCAAGATTGTAGATATGAACGCCCTTGCCTTCCTCTGTCCGCATTTTCTCGATCGCCTTTACATGGCCGACCGCCAAGTCCACTACGTGGATATAGTCACGGACTCCGGTTCCGTCATGGGTATCATAATCGTCCCCGAATACTCCCAGACATTTCAGCTTGCCGACCGCAACCTGGGCAATGTAAGGAACCAGGTTGTTCGGGATTCCCTTCGGATCCTCTCCGATCCGTCCGGACTCATGAGCCCCGATCGGGTTGAAGTAACGGAGCAGCATGACATTCCACTCCGGATCCCCTACGTGCAGGTCTGTCAGGATCTGTTCCAGCATTCCCTTCGTCTGTCCGTATGGATTGGTGATCTGTCCCTTCGGGCATTTCTCCGTGATCGGGATCTCCGCCGGATCTCCGTATACGGTGGCGGAGGAACTGAAGATCATGTTCTTGCAGCCATGCTTCCTCATCACATCGCACAGGATCAACGTGCCGCTGATGTTGTTATGGTAATATTCCCATGGCTTGGCCACAGATTCTCCAACCGCTTTGAGCCCTGCGAAATTGATCACAGCCTCGATCTCCTCATTTTCAAAAATCTTCTCCAGGTCTTCCCGGCTCAATATATCACCTTTATAGAATTTCAATGACTTTCCTGTAATCTCCTTTACACGCTCCAAAGCGACTTCGCTGGAATTGTAAAGGTTGTCAATGACTACAACCTCATAACCTCTGTTCAAGAGTTCCACACAGGTATGACTTCCAATGTATCCTGCTCCTCCTGCTACTAAAATTGCCATAATTCCACTCCTTTTCTGTTTTTTTGCGGCACTGCTGCAAACAGCAGGCCGACTTAAGGCCGGCTGTTCCAAATTGCTGCGCCTGCGCTATTATTATACGTCTATCGGAGTCTCAGGTCAATGCTTCATGAAGGAACTGTCTGAAAAGATTGATTTTGCCTGAAAAAAGATATAAAATAAAAAACATTGGAAAATCCATCTGCCATGTGATAAGATATGTTTCATCCTGACATACCTTGTGAAACGGCCGAATGGCCATAATGGGATGCCCTTGGGTATACCTTGTGAAACGGCCGAATGGCCATAATGGGATGCCCTTGGGTATGGATTTCTATAAACGATGAAAAAGGAGTGATCTTATGCGTAAGCCCCCAAAAAGTGCTTATGAGTTCAGCGATGATTTTGAAGTAACCTATGAAGAAGACATTTCCTCTCAATATAAAGTGAATCCGGAAAGTGACGAAGATCCCCGCAGCGGCGCACGTACAGAGACCATGACCCAGCCCATGCCCCGCGTCAGGAGCAACAGACGTTACGACCTGTCCATTGAGGATCCGGATGACGGAGCTGACGGCTATTATGATGACAGGGATGATTATGGGGATGACGAGTATGACAGCCCCGGAAACGGCCGGAGGCGCAGCAGCCGACGCGATTACCGGGAGCCCGTCCGTCCATCCCATGCCAGACGGAAAAGAAGCGGGCAGACTCCCATTGCCGCCCCCATCAAAAAAGGCGGAAGGACCGTGTACCGGATCTCCCAGACCATTTTCCGGAACCTGTCCGTGATCCTGATCCTGGCCATCACCGGATTTATGGCCTATAATTTTCTCCGGGGAAGCGCGCCCTACGGCGACATTGAAAATGCAGTCGTCTCTCAGAATTATACCCTGGTCCTGGCATCCTATTTTGCCGTAGCCGCTTTCTTTATTGTATTCGAATTATTCTCCGCGCTCTGGGCCATGACAAGGGTGCGCGTGTATGACGAAACCGGATATTACAAAGAAGATGTCGGCCGCGGGATGTTCTCATTCTTTTTTATTTACATCTGCTCCTACGGTGCCTTTCTGGTCAATAACTGGATCCCGGAGCGGTTCGAATCTCTCCAGGGCATCCGGGGGGCTCTGGATGTATTCGGTTCCATGCACAACGTCCTGTTCGGCCTGTGCGCCGCAGGCGTGATCTCCTGCCTGTTCCGGAAATACAGCCTGTAAGGATCTGCCGGGAAAATCCTGACCTATCCTTGCCCCCTGTCATTCCTGTACCTCGGCGGGCTTTCGAAATGGCCGGGCAATTGCTCTCCTGAATGCCAAAACCGCCGCACTCTGAACATGATGAGTGCGGCGGTCATTCAAATTCCAAAAAGAATTCCAACTGTACAGGGTGCTGATTCGTAAGGACAGAACGCTTAATCCAGAATGATCAGCGCCATAAATACCAGATCTTCCAGCCCCGTATTTTTCAGTCCGTGTCCGCAGCTATCCGGCGTGAACGTCACATCCCCTGCTTTTACCGGACGCGGGGTTCCGTTATCATCGTACTCCCCTTCTCCAGAAAGGATATAGTAAGTCTCGCTTTCATTATGATGCACATGATATCCCAGAGAGCAGCCCTTTTCCAGAGTGACCTCCGCATAAAGCCTGCATTTTCCGTTCAGTTCCTTTTCTCCCAGAATCTTTTTGATGATCACATGGCCTTCTCCTCCGGCCATATTCTCTACACGCTCGATCGTCATTTTTCCGTTCCTCCTCTTCTTTTCCCACATTTTTTCCAGATGTGCGGTTGCGATTCGATAAGTGAGTTAGATGCTCCTTAGAGCATACAACCGCCCATCTGGCATTTTTTATCTGCCTCCGCGGCAGATGTTTCCTACAGAAGTTCCGCCCGCAGCGCTGCCCCGTCTTTCGGGCTCAGATAAGCCGGCGCAATGTCAAACACGGTTTTGCAGCCGCTCACGCCTTCCGAGCCGAGCCGGTATGCCGCCCTGGCATATGCCGCCAGGACACTGGCCGTAAATTCCGGATTGGAATCCAACTTCAGGCTGTACTCGATCAGATGGCTGTTCTCCGCTTTCCACCCGGTTCTTCCGCTGCGCAGCACGAAACCGCCGTGGGGAATCCCGCTGTGGTCTCTCTCCAGTTCCTCCTGGCTGATGAAATGTACCGTCGTGTCGTAATCCGCGAAATAATTCGGCATGGTTTTGATCTCTTCCTCCACCTTCGCCGCATCCGCCCCTTCTTCCAGTACCACAAAACACTCTCTCGTATGCTTCTGCCGGGTGGTCAGATCCGGGTTCTCTCCCTTTCTCACGGAGTCCAGCGCGGCCTCTACCGGAATCGTATACTGCTTGCCATCTTTCACGCCCGCTACCCTGCGGATAGCGTCGGAATGCCCCTGGCTGACGCCCTTACCCCAGAATGTGTAATCCTTTCCATCTGGAAGGATCGCATTGGCATACAGCCGGTTCAGAGAAAACATTCCCGGATCCCAGCCTACGGATATGATCCCCACTTTTCCGCCCTTTTTCGCTGCCTCATCCACTCTGGCAAAATGCTCCGGGATCCTTGCATGTGTATCGAAGCTGTCTATCACGTGGAACAGCTCTGCATAGACCGGAGTCTGTTCGGGAAGATCCGTCGCGCTCCCGCCGCAAAGGATCATCACATCGATCCTGTCCTTCCAGTCCGGCGCTTCGGATATGCCGCACACGCACGCTCCTTCTGTCAGGATCTTCACATCTGCCGGATCCCTGCGGGTAAACACTGCCACCAGCTCCATATCCGGATTCTGCTTTACGGCACATTCCACGCCCCTGCCCAGATTGCCATAGCCTAAAATACCGATTCTTATCATCTGCATCTACCTCTTTATCTCTAAACTATGCGTATCTGCCTGTTTCCTCCGCAGATACGGCACAAATTCAGAAAGCCTGCCGCTAATCGCCATTTCGGATACCCCGGTATCCGTAAAAACTGCCCCGGCAGCTTTCCGCTTATTTATTATAGTATCTCCCCCCATATTATGCAAGGCATTCTTTGCCGCCGGAATATAAGTATACCCATGCCGAATGACCAACACCTTCTAGGAGAACCGGGATCTGGCGCTGGCAAGCGGGATGAATGACTTTCTGACCAAGCCGACCGACATAGAGGTTTTATTGAAAAAGATGGGAAAAGCGGCGTGAAATGATATGCCGCCGCTTTTTGTTACCAACTACACAACTGCCTCAATAAGAAGTTTGTTCCCCAGTTTGATTTCTTTTACGCCGATTTCTTTTTTCTTGTTAAAGTTAAAGCTAAGCATATATCCTTTATTTAGATGGTAATATTCCAGATAATCTGACAGCTGTTCTTCCCCTCTTGTATGGTAAGCATTTCCGCGCCATACTTTGAGTTCGACCACCGTCTGCTCTCCAAGGTAATCAATAATCACATCCGTGCGTTCCATATTTCGTGTGCGCGCTTCGATATAATAGTTTCCCACGCCATTGATGATTGGGCGGAGATAGAGCAGAAAATACCGTCTCCCATCCTCTTCATAAAAAGTATGTGTTTGATCTCCATACAGATCATCAAAATGAATCACAAATTTTTCCAGTATCAGACGCATATTTAAATGCCCATTTTGGATAAACTGATTCTTATTGTGCAAAGCAGTTGTATATATGCCGCAATTTTGACTTTCTGGTGATGATAAAAAATAATTATAGATCCGTGTCTCAAAGATGCGGTTTGCTACCTCTATCCTATTATGATCTGTTACTTTTATGAAGCCAAACATACAGGCTATATTGATTGCCTCATCATCCGGATTGTAGAAAAAATCATTTCCTTGAAATAAGATCAAATGTAAAACATCCCTGAGCTGCGGATATATATCCAGTTTCTCCATCAATGAATCAAATAGTGTATTTTTCTCTGATATCAAAATATTGACGGCTTTTAAGATTCCTTCCTTTGTCCACACATCCTTTTCGTCTGCAAATAAACCGTCCTGCACAAGTCGTTCATCCATCAATTTACAAATGCGCGAGACCAGATAGGGATATCCCGCTGTATAGTCATAGATCATTGAGGCCATTTCAAACGTATTCATTCCTGTTTTATGGTCTGCCTCATATTCCATGAGCATTCCATGAATGTTCTGAATGGAAAAACTCATATCTACAAGAAAATCCGCAGCAATGTTCCACGGGCTGTTCACCTGATGATCTTTTTCTGAAACGAACTTTCTCTTTACATTTTTTATATCATACACTCCGGCAAGGATCACCGACTGGAATGAAGGCTTTTCGTCCCGCTGTATATAATACCCCCGCAATTGCGCGAGAAAATCTATAAACACCTGATTATTCGCCGCGCTGTCCACCTCATCAATCATGAGCACGATTCTTTTCGGCAAATATCTGCACAGATCGCTTAAATCCTCAAATAGCTCCTGGAGTTCAAAATCTTCCCTTCTTGTTCTGACAGCAGAATCCAACGTCTCAACAGCTTCCGCAGATTCACTGTTTAAATCCACACCGCTGTATCTCAGTTCCCGCAAAAAGGACCGTCCAAATGCCAGTGAAAAAATATTCTCATTTTTAAACTTCGCTTCTCCAAATAGTTGAAAATCCAGGCTCACTACCACGTAATCCTTTTCCAAAAGTTTTCGCAGAGCTCTTAACGTGGTTGTCTTGCCATACTGCCTTGCCCGGTTAATCGTAAAATACTGTCCTGCGTCAACCATGGATTTGATTTTCTCCAGCTTATCTGTGATATCTACCATATAATGCAATTCCTGTATACAGGCTGCATTCACATTAAAAATCTTTCCCATATCCGCCTTGTCCTTCCCGGAGTATTATTTTCAGTCATATGATGACAGCGCCAAAAAATCCTGTATTTCGTTATATTGATATTTTAGCATTGCGGATATGATTCGTAAATAGAGGATTCCGCAAATCTGATTCTATTTCACCTTATATTTTCCAAATGCCTTCTCCTCGTCCAGATGTACTTCCCGAAAAAACAAGATCAGCACCGTAATCATTGAGAATACTGCAATACCAACTGATGAAAACAGATACGCCAGTACACCGCCCGCGCCTAATACGACTGCCCACAGCGCAAGCGTATTCCGCATATCTCTGCCCATCCGCTCCCTGTCGTACTGCTCTCTCTGCTCCTTCGGCATCGTATTGAACCCGCTGATCAAAATCGCCGCCTTCCCTTTCAGTACCGCAAATACGGCCGCCATGATCCAGAAGATGACACTCACTGCTATGCAGGAATATATGATGGCCTCCAAAGTATTCACCTCATCTCTCTTCTAAATATCCTTCGATTTTTTACCGCACTTCACAGAGGTATATCTGCCTTCTCACTATTTGATAAAGAATCCTGCCACCTTCATATCTTCATCAAATGAAATCGTAAACTGTGCCTTACGTTTCTCATATTTTGCCTTGATCACCGCCACTGCAAATTCCTGCTCCGTATCCGGGTCTTTACTCCCGGTAACTGCTTCTTTGTCAAAGCCTTCAAACTCGCCAAGTTCTTCCACGATGGGCACAATCTCGTCTTTCAGCATTTCCGCATCCACCGCGCCCTTCATCACCGCATTCCACTGCTCATCCACAAGCGCCTCAACCTCTCCGCTGTTCAGAGTCTCGATGACACTCTCTGCCGCAGCCTTCACCTCCGCCTCGTCAAAATTGTCCGAAAGGCGCTGGCTCCCAGCGCATCCGAAAAGCAGACCTGTCAGAATACACATCACTGCCATCATTCTCATCATTTTCTTTTTCATAGATCATCCTCTCCTTTCATTGCCTGGTTTTTTATACCGGAATGGTAATGCTCACAACAAATTCCCCTTCCAGAGCCTCCGTCATCATCCCTCCCCCGTATTTTTCCAAAGTATGCCGTACATTTTCCAGGCCAATCCCCATATGGCTTTTCCGCCCCCTTTTTTCTTTCTGTTGCAGCAGGTCCGTCCCCAATCCCGGCTTGCTGCCATCCTCCAGGTTCATGAACTGTACATCTGGCTCTTCTAAATGTTCAACTGCGTCCCCCATTTCCATCTGCGGACTTTCCGTCCCTGTCACCGCGCCGCCGCACACCATCGAATTCCGGATCTTCACCACCGTAAAATCATGAAATGTATCCGCCTGCACCTGAATCATCGGTTTCCCCGCCGCCTGCTCTGCCGCTTCCAGAGCATTATCCAGCAGATTTGCAAATATGGTCGTCATATCCATATCCCGAATATGTTCCAGGCAGATCTCGCCGATCCGGATCTCCAGCCCGATCCCAGCCTTCCGTGCCTCTTCCGCCTTGTCATTCAAGATGATATTGAGCATCCGGTTTTCCGTATAGTTTACAATTCCGAGGGTGTCCAGCATCCGGTGCATATCCTTTACATATTCTCTTCCCTTGGCCGAATCCTGCTCCTGCAGGGATTCAATCGCCTGGAGATGATTTCTCATATCATGAACCAGCTTTCGGGAGGATTGGTATCTCTGCTCCACCTTCTCATAATACTGATACTGCATCTCACTCTGCCTTTTCCGGATCTCCAGTTCTGCCCTCAGCTTCTTATTTTTTGACTGATAAGAGAATAAATACCAGATATAAAGGTTCATGATGACCAGCGCCAGAATATTCAGTATGATCAGAAACGCACCATACAGCTGCACAAACACATCCCCGGTATAGATCAGCGAAAAGATGATAAACACACTGACTGCCGGAGCCAGAAACAATCCGGCGAACTGCATTCCTTTCACATTTTCATATTTCTTCCGGTTCAGCACCACCACCCAGGCTCCGGTCAGAAGGATTTCCGTCAATTGCATGATGACCATTGCAGTATTTGTCAGTGCATAATCAAAAATCATGCTCCCCCACCGGGAACTCATGTAAGCAAACACCATATAGATGACAAAGATCCGAACGGTCACCATGGATACAGGAAACAGGAAGTAATAGAACCGGTACATCCGTCCCCGGTTGTATAATCGCCGCCCTGCCAGCATTGTCATGAAAACCATATACACCAGCAGGATCAGATGGATGGATCTGCTGTCCTGAAATCCGAAGGTGATCCCCGCAAGTCCCATCCAATACAGGATGGCAGCGCCCCATCGATATTTCTTTTTTTCACTCTGGTCCTGCTCTGTACGGCTCATGAAAAACCAGGTACACAGGGTGAGCACAAACGTCTCCATGCACATAAGGATCTCATTCCATATGCCGTATTCTATCCAGCTCATTTTCTCCCCCATTCAGTTCCTAACCTGTCCGCCTGGTATTTTCCCAGCAGACCTCGAAATTCCGCGGAGCGTTTCTGGGACAGCGGAATCAAATCCCCGTTCATCATCACAATATCATATCCCCGGATTGCCTTCACATGATACAGGTTTACAATGAAACTCTTGTGGGGAGATTCAAAGCCGTAGGGCGCCAGCCTTTCCGAAAACTCCGAGATCTTTCCCCGGATCATCCGTTCCCCATGCTTCATCACCAGGCGGAGCTTCCTGCTCTGGTATTCCAGATAATAGAGATCCGGGACCGCGATCTCCTCTAACCCCTGAGTTGTCTCCAACCGCAGTATAACCGCGCTCTCTTCCTCATGGCTGTACAAAACCGCTTCCCGAAGCTGCCGGATGATCGTCTCCTTTTTCACCGGCTTAACAAGAAAGGAAAAGGGATGGACCGCAAAGGAACGCTGCATATAATCCTGATACCCTGTAACATAGATGATCTTTGCCTTCCGGTCACTGCGGCGGATCTGCCTGGCGGCATCCATCCCATTGACCACAGGCATATCGATATCCAGAAAGAAAATGTCATATTCCTTTTCGTCCCGGAGAAGCTCCGCTCCATTTGAAAATTCCTCTACAGTGCAGGCAATCCCGGCCTCCTCGATGGCAGAACACAGGAACCTGCGCATCTGAATGTCATCATCACATACCGCGATCCGATACATGTCATTCCCTCCCCGCCGACGTGGATTTCCGGATCTGGATCTTCGGATTTCTCCAGTTCAGTTCATGGAACAGCTGCTCTTTATCGTGTACAGCGATGATCCATTCCTGTCTTTTTGCCTTGATCACGATCCGGTCCAATGACAGCGCACCTGCAGCGATCGGATTGTGCGTCCTGTATACCTCTGTAATGTCTTCGATCTTCATATAGTCTTTGCAGAATCCTAATACAAAGATCAGCTTTTCCCCGTCAATCTGTACATAATTCCTGATCACCATGGGAATAAAGATGATATTCGTAAGAAAGAAAGCGAAAAACAGGCCAAGCATTTCCCCGCCTTTTATTTCTTCATGAATCCCCTCATAGACCATCGCAATATTGACACCGATTAAAAGCAGCCAGAACCAGATTCCGATTTTTCCTTTAAAGATCATATGACCAGTCCCCCTTATTTCAAATCCTTTTTATCTTGTATTTTTTGCTCTTTACTCACTGCTCTCATTATATCCATTATAACCTTTTTTAGAAGAAGAACAACCGAAGAATCCTGTTGTATTGTTTTCAAGACATAAAATACATATTTGTTTCTGTCCGGAAGCAAGGTACAAAGCACTGTGAATGGCAACGACGATGGTATACAGAAAGCCTGCCACTGGCAGCCTTTCTGCATACGTTGTATTTAAAAAAACCGTCCCCATATACATCAGGAACGGTTTTCTGCAACACATGATTTATTTTTATACAATCCCTAACGGAAGCTCTTGATCCAGTTGATCAGGGAGTCATGATACACATTGTCCATAACGTCCTTGCGCATCTGATCGGTGATCGGGCCATTCTTTCCCATGATCGCAAGAATCGCTTCCTGCAGCCCCGCGATCTTCCCTTTTTCAAATGCTTCCGTATACGCGGCATCTACTCCGGACACATTTCCATTTCCGCCCGCAGCTGCCGGCTTTTTCTGCTCAGAAGTCTGATCTGCAGTTTTCTGTACCTGCGTATTCTCGGCTCCTTCTTTCTTGTCTGATTCGTTCACCTGTGCGGCCTTTTCCTCACTCTTCTTTTCTGATGCAGCTTTCTCCGAAGCCGATTTCTGCTGCTGCGCGTCCTGTTCTGATGCTATTTCCGGAGCTGCTTTTGTCCCGGCATCCGTTTTCAGTGCTTTTTCCGCATCTGCCTTCTTTTCCGCCTGCTTCACTTCCGCAGCGGCATCCTTCACATCCAGTCCGGTAAATCCTGCGTCGATTGCGGCATCCGCCCCGTCTCCTGTGACAGGAACCCAGATCTCGCCGGAATTGGCCTTTACATTCACCGTGATCCTTCCGCCGTTCACAGACACCTTTTCTCCGGACAATGCCCCGATATATTCCGCTGTATTTCCTGCGGAAACCGTCATCGTGTAATCGCTGTCGTCATTATTGACCGTAACGACAACGGATTGTCCGTTATGATTTCTGGAAAATGCATACTGCCGGTTGGTCAGCAGCAGTTCATTGTACTCTCCGTAAGAAAGCGCCGGAGTATTCTGTCTTGTCTTCCCAAGCGCGGCAATCAGCCGGGTAAAGGAATTGTTCTTCGCGGCGTCCGCATAGTCAGCCAGCTTCAGCGCCGGGCGCAGGGAATCATCCGAAAACCGTTCTTTTTTTCCCTCGATTCCAAATTCGGAGCCATAGTAAACAGACGGAACTCCCGGCAACGTGTACAGCAGGATATGGACCGGTGTAAAATGCGCCTTGTTGTTCAGCCTTGTATAAATTCTCTCCACATCGTGATTATCCACAAAATTGTAGAGCTTCAATCCGTCCGGGCGGTTGCCTCCCATGCCGTAAAGCCGTTTTACCGTATGGGCGATCTCAAAATAGTTGTGCTCGTTATGTCCGGAATACAGCGCCTTGTGCAGATTATAATTGGTCACGGAATGCAGCGTCCCTTCATTGACCCAGCGGGTATAATCTCCGTGGATCACCTCGCCCATCAGCCAGAAGTCCGGCTTCACTTCATTGGCCGTATGGCGGAGCGCCTGCATATAGTTAAAGTCCAGCACGTCCGCGGCGTCCAGCCGGATGCCGTCAATGTCAAATTCGCTGACCCAGAAGCGGATCACGTCGCAGATATAATCCTTCACCGCAGGATTATGCTGGTTCAGCTTGACAAGCAGGTCATAGCCGCCCCAGTTCTCGTAAGAAAATCCGTCGTTGAAGGAATTATTTCCCCAGAAATTCACATTGCAGTACCAGTCCTTATAGGCGGAATTTTCCCGGTTCTTCCTGATATCCTGAAATGCAAAAAAATCACGTCCGGTATGGTTAAATACACCGTCCAATATCACCTTGATCCCCTGCTTATGGCATTCTGCCACAAAACCGGTCAGATCTTCATTTGTCCCAAGACGGCTGTCCAGCTTTTTATAATCCGTAGTCTCATACCCGTGTCCCACCGATTCAAAAAGCGGACCGATATACAGCGCGTTGCATCCGATCTCCTTGATGTGAGAGATCCAGGGAAGCAGCGTGTTGAGACGGTGCTCCGGTTCCCCATACGGATTCTCCTTCGGCGCGCCGGTCAGCCCCAATGGATAAATGTGATAAAATACAGCCTCATCATACCATGCCATTTGTTTGTACCTCCTCATACATATTTTCTCAGGAACCGCTGTAACCCGGCAAAATCCGTCCGCTGTCGAACGAAGTACGCGGTTCGATCATGTGCATACCCAAAGTGGTTCCATAACTTACGTCCCTGCGGGACGGGCAGACTTCGTCCCATTCGGTATCCTGTTTTGCATTGGTTCCTTCATTGATGTCAAAATGTTATGGCATTACTAAGAATCTGTCATGAAATATACTTTCATGACAGCTCCTAACCTCACATATTTTATCACGAATCGGCGGATATTTCTACCCGGTAATTGCATTTGACTTGAAAAATCCGCGGCATGTGAATTCCGCGGCACCTTGCATCTTGCCGCAAGGAATCCGGCCGATAAAGCAGAGAGATCGGGCGCGCAGGAAAATTGCTCCGGCTTTCGGATCATATCCCTGCTGAAAGCAGTCTCCCCACCTGCAGCATCCCCCACCCCTGTGTCTGTTCCGAAGGAACGCAGCTCGCCCGCAGCTTCAGCTTTACCTCCACATTGCTCATATCCGGATATTTCGACAGCAGGCAGGCAATGGCCCCGGACACCACAGGCGTAGCCATGGAGGTTCCGCTCTTGACCGTATAGGGCTTCCGGAAGCGGTATCGGTAATCCGCGCTGCAGCTTGTAATAAAGGTCCCGGGCGCCACCACGTCCGGCTTCATGATACAGTCCTCCGTAGGTCCTCTGCCGGAATAGTCCCACTTTGTCCGGCCCGGTCCCTCTGTTCTGCCTGCAATGTCCACGGCCCCCACCGTGATCACCTTTCTGCTGCTCCCGGGTACTGCCACGGTTCCCGGCCCCGGCCCGTAATTCCCTGCCGATACGACCACCACCAGACCTGCATCCCACAGCTCCTCCACGCCTCTCAGGAGCCGCTCCTCCTCCGCTTTTTCAAGTCCAGGCTGGGTTCCCACGGAAATGTTGACGATCCGGATATTCCTCTTTCTCTGCTCTGCCAGAACCCACCGGATCCCGGCCATCACATATTCCACCATTCCGTTTCCCGAATCATCCAGCACCTTCGCGGCCAGAAGAGAGGCTTCCGGCGCGATCCCGGCATAAACGCCGTTTGACAGCTTTCCGTTGCCGGCCAGTATCCCCGCCACATGCGTCCCGTGTCCGCTGTCATCATAGATCCGTTTCCGCCTGTTTACAAAATCGCCGAATCCCATGATACGCCCGGCAAGATCCGGATGCGGCAGTATCCCTGTATCCAGAACCGCAACTCCGATTTTCTGACCAAGATACTTTCTGTCCAGAATATCCTCACACCAATACCCGACGGCATTTTTTACCCACTTCATAAAAAAGACCTTTTTAACAGGATATTCAGGTTTCCGGGCTTTTGTGATTATGGTGATATCTTACTCGTATATGGTTTCTTTTTCTGGTATAGGGATAAATACCTGGAGATAAAATATCTGCTCATCTGCAAACACGGTAATTGTTCCATTATATTTTTCTGCGGTATAACGAATACTTTTTAGACCATATCCATGATTTTTCTTATTACTCTTTGTAGTCACCGGCAAATGATCTTCAAATTTCAGTTTTTCATGATAATAATTCTGTATTTGAATTACCAACAATCGGCCTTGAGTAATAATTTTTACACTTATCACCCGTTTTTCTAAATCAGGCAGCTCAAATACTGCACGGATCGCATTATCTAATGCATTTCCGAATATCACATAAATATCGTCCGTTCTCAAAAAATTTAACAGCCTGCCGTCTGCCATGCAGGTCCACTGGATCCCATGGTTTTTACAATATAATCCCTTTTCCATCAAAACGATATCCAAAGCCCTGTTTCCGGTATCCAGTGCCGTATCATAGATCATAATTGCATTTTCAATCTCTTCAAAATACTCCCTTTTCGCTTCTTCATCAGGAATTTCACGGATTGCACGAATCTGATACTTTAAATCGTGGCACTTACGGTTAATCATATCGATTGTTTCGCCTGTTATTTCATATTGCTTTTTTTGCTGTTCAAATGCCGCATGAATCCCATCTAATTCCCTTTGAAGACTAATACGCTCTTTTTGATTCAATTGTACCCACATTACATAAACACAGCAAATCCCATCCAATATTCGATACATAATACGGTAAAAGGTTGTTGCCTGTATTTGAGCAATGTCAGAGATTTCCAAAACACTGAATATTAAAACCACGACAATAATTGTTGCAATTGGCAGTATCGCCTGACGGCTGGACGCAAACGCTCCTCTTTCCGGCAGCCTTTTTGCAACAAAAATATAGAACAGCACATAAACTATGATATAACAAAGTACCGAAACGATCACATTTGTACCACCCAAAATCTGATGGACCATATAAAAATCAAATGCAATATGCTGTGTACCGCAGGCAAAGACAGTACAATATACTGCCTGCATAAACGAGCCGTCTATACAGAGCCATACCCCTCCCACACAGATCAGAAGCTGGATTGTCCAAAAGATGATCGGCATGATCCAGCTTTGGGACATATAATAAATACTATTTATGCTATATACAAAAACTGCCATTGTGACAGAGCTCAAAACTGTTGTCAGCAGAAAATATTTCCTCTTTCGGACAGGCGCTATAAACACCAGGCAAGCTGCCAGGAGCTGAACCAGATAAGAAATTTTATCCCAAAACATCCTCATGCTCAAAGACCTCCTATATAATTTGCCAAAGCCTGTAAAAACTCCTTTTTCTTTGACCGGCTGATCTTCAGACAGATATCCCCGATCTTTAAATCGTCCTTACTCACGCTGTCAACACACTTCAAGTTTACCAGATAACAATTATTACATCGTTTGAAGGAAAGCCCCTTTAATTTACTTTCCAATTCAGATAAAGAAGATTTCTGACGAAAAACCCCCTTTACTGTATGGTAATACAGATAATGTCCTTCCACCTCTGCAAACAACAGCTCATTCGTAGATATTTTTTGTATTCCGGATACGGTAGAAATCATAATGTTTCGGTTCTTCCCATTATTGATGATATTAACGGCATTCTTTATTTTCATGGCAAATGAAAAATAGTTTACCGGTTTTACTATGAAATCCAGAGCTTGTACTTCATATCCTCGGATTGCCATCTGTGCCATATTTGTAATGAAAATGATGATCACATCCATGTCCTTTTCTCTTAATTTTTTTGCCGTGCGGATACCATCCATCCCATCCATATCAATATCCAGACAGACAATATCATAAGAATAATCATAGTCTTTCAATAAATTTTCTCCGGAAGAAAAACAAATAGCAGATACTTCTTCCGCAATTTCCTGCTGAATCCTTTTATAATATTCCACCATAATATCCCGCTCTTGCTTTTCATCATCGACGATCGCAATCTTAATCATGATCCGCCTCCATATCATACATCGTCGCAGAAAAATATAGCCTGCTACGTATTCTCATCCTATTCATTTTCATCTGGCCATGTATTCGGTCATTTCATTCATCATAACACAACTGCCGCTTAATTTCCATTTCACTAATATGCAGATTGGCAGGATTCTTTCATATCCTGCCAATTGCCAAACTATTTTTTGGATTCCCCTTCCGGGAAAATAATCTTATACGCAAAGAAATAGATCACCATAGACACACCGCCTGTTATAAATGTGACCAGAAGATTATAAACTGCCGGCGCAAAATGCTGCTGGGCAATCGGCATCCACAATCCATTGATGCCGTTACAGATCAATGAGATCAGCACCCATGCGATAAAATACCAGAATATCTGCCAGGAAATGTTTCCATGGCTCTTAAATGTAATATTTCTCTGCAACGGAAAATTAATACATTGCGCAATAAATGTCCCCAATTCATAACTGATAAAGTATCCCAGGCCGCCTCCGATCACGATTTCTCCGGCTGCATTTCTGGCGATCTCATACCCAAGGATATTCCAATTATAGTCATATCCTAAAATATGTACCGGCAGCTTTGGCCACATAAATTCGACTCCGGCCAGGTCTGTCCCAAATAAATACGGTAAAAAGGTAAACATCAGGTATTGCAGAATCGTCACACCCATACTGAATACCCAAAAGTAAAACAATTGATAAAGCCACTTTGCAGCTTTCGGATGTTTCAAAGAAAACCTATGCCACCTGTCCTTCTGCCCTTTTAAAATCATCATATTTTCTTTTTTTACAGCATTCTGCATTCTCTTACCCTTCCGCTATGATCTTTGCCTGTGCGGATCCATATCTGCTCTCGGCATATATCATGATCTCACCCGGGCCATCCGGCTTCACGATTGCAAGAGCCTCACCGTAATAGGTATCTGTCGTGCCTGACAGGTAGCTGTCCGGATGATAAGGACATGCGCTTCCCGCAGCAAGCAAGGATCCTCCGCTTACTGTAACATTGATTTTTCCTCTGCAAAGCGGCTTTACTTCACCGTTTTTATCCGTGTACTTCAAACGAATATAGCAGAGTTCCTGAGTGCAATTCACTTTTTTTTGCTCCGATTCTATACGCAGAATCGTTTCCTGCCCTGCTGTATGAAATACTTTTTCCGCTATCCTTTTGCCGGAATCATCACATGCCACTGCCCTTAACTCGCCGTTTTGATAGACAGTATCAAACTTTACCCTGCAGTCCTTTACCGTCCTTTTTTTGCCCACACATTTTCCATTTACAAAAAGCTTTACCAGTGGGGCGCGTGTATAAACCTCTACCCTTGCCGCCTGTCCTTCACAGCCATCCCACGACCAGCTTTCGATCGCATTCGTCATTTTCCAGGCGGAGGGCGACGATTTATCTTTCGTATGGTTGACCGGAATGACTCCCATTCCAATCTGGTCCAACTCAAAGGCAACCCGGGTATATGCCATTTCTGCCAGACGTTTTCCAGTCAGGTCAATGCGTCCGGCTCCGGCAGTGATCCATCCGCATCCATGGTCAAACCTCGGCGCGTAATTTTTATATTCTGTTGCTCCGATACCGGTCTCCCCCAGGTAATCGATTCCTGACCAGACAAAATCGCCTATAACAGCCGGGTTCTTTTTGGCAAGCTCCCAAAAACGGTATGCATCGGAACAAAATGTTTCACTTCCAAGAATGACCCTGTCGGGATATTTTTTCAGATCTTTCTTATATCGGTTGATTCCATAATTGTAGCCTGCCACATCCAAGACAGAAAAGCATTCTCTTGTTTTGAGGTCACTTCCGTGGAGCGTTGCCCCAAACTTCATAAAATCTGCCCCCAGTAATCCCGCAAGTTTATTAAAAAATTCACTTCCTACCGCTTTTCTTTTCCTAGTGTTTGATTTTTTCACATCCCTGGCTGCTTTTTTATCACTGTAGACACCCAGCCCCATGGAACTCAGATAGTTGAAAAATATATTCACTCCGCACGTAACGGGCCTGTCATCCTTTTCATGAAGATAATCCTGCATTTCCCTGCAAAGCTTTATTCCCTTTGCCTGCGCGGTTTCCGACACTTCATTTCCCAGACTGTACATGATAACGGATGGATGGTTTCTGTCTTTTTTGATCAGGCTCTCAAGATCTTTCTTCCACCGTGTCGGGAGATATTCTGCATAATCATATTGGGTTTTATGGATATACCACATGTCCGCATATTCATCTATCACCAACATCCCTACACGGTCACAAACCTCGATCAGTTCTTTGGAACAGGGATTATGCGAGGACCGGACTGCATTATAGCCGTTATGCCGCAGCAATCGTATTTTTCGCTCCTCCGCAAAAGGATACGCTTCCGCGCCGAGCAGCCCGTTATCATGGTGCATACACGCCCCACGGAGGATCACCCTTTTTCCATTGATCAGAAGCCCCTTTGAGGCATCACAGAAAATTTTCCGTATGCCAAATGATAATGTCTGCTCATCCTCTCCCATTTTTATACGGCAGTCATATAATTGCGGATTCTCCGGAGACCATAGTACGGCCTCCGGCAGATCCAATTCCACTGCTGCTTTGTTTTTAACCTCTGTCATCCGTTCCGAAATGACAGTTACTCCATCCAATATTTCTATGGATGCCACTCCCGAAAAATTGGCTTCTATACTGATCTCAATTTTCGGCTTATCATATTCGATCGTTTTTATGCCTATGCCATCCATCTTAATATGTTCTTTCGGCATCTGGTACAGCCAGACCGGCCGATAGATCCCGGCTCCTGTATACCATCTGGAATTCGGCTGATCCGCGTTTCTTGCGAGCACTTCGATCACGTTTTCTTTTCCATATAAGAGCAGGTCATCTGCTTCAACATAAAAATTGAGATATCCATTTGGAAAAAATGAAGCTTTTTTCCCATTGATCCAGACCTCCGCCCTGTGGTATACGCCTTCAAATTCGAAGACATTCACCTTGTCCTCCCATGTTTCGGGCACAAAGAAGTTCTTTTTATAGCAATAATCAAAGCCTTCGAACCAACCCGTATTTGTACCGCCCGCAGAAGTTTCTGTCCTTTTTTCCCGCAGCATGGCATCATATGGAAGCGTAACGCGGATCGCGCTTTCCTCCTCTCCGACATGATACACCAGCCAATCCGAGGAAAACGGGCATTTTTCCATGGTATTTTCCTCCCTTCCAGTTATGGCCTTCTATTTTCAGACATCGCCGTTTACGCGGGGCAGAAAGCTCGAGATCAGTTCGAGTAAAAGAGAGGCCACGATCAGGACGATCACAGCAAAAATCTGTCCATATTGATTTGTTCCTCCAAACATCGTCACGCCCGTAAAATAGTTCACCAGTGAAGAAAGAATACTTCTCACAAAGAGCACGGAACCGGCGCTTAAAAAGGCGCACGACAGGATCGGCAGGATACCCGCGGGCCTGATGATAGAAATCCCTTCACAGAGCGCCGCCGCAAAAATACAGCCTGCGACCTGCATGTTGAATGCATCTGCGTTCGTACTGAAAAAAATATAAAATATAAATGCAGCCAATATCACAATAAAGCCAAGTGTACCAACCAATCTGCCTGCCGGCTTACTGAAGTTCAAATTTGTCTTCATAGAAATCCCTCCGTCAATCAACCACTATTTCCTCTTTTTTTCGAAAAGCCCGATAATAAAATACTGCTGCCAATATTGTCAAAACACCTGTTGCCGCAATCACTGAGTATAGTGCGGTCTGCCACCAGGGCGTGATTTTTATTACTTTTGTTTCGCTGTTCATTCCATTTACTGCCAGGCTGCGCGACATTGCGTAGTAAATATTTTTTGCCGCCCTGCGGACATTCTCCAGCATTGCCCCGTCATCCTTTTCTATAATCTGCTTACTCAGAATATCACGGGCAATAACAGGCTCTCCCTCGCCGAATATAATTTTATCCCAGCAGTAATAATCGGTTCCTGCCGCCATGCTTTCTGCATAATGTGTCTTATATGACGCGCCGCAGACAGCATCCGTGATCACTTTTCCTTTATATCCCCACTCACCCCGCAGCACATTTGTCATTAATTCTTTACATTGTGCCATATAGACGCATCCGATGCGGTTAAATCCCTGCATGGTGTCCAAAATGCCCGCATCGCAAAATGCACTCTCAAATGCCCGGAGGTTATTTTCTCTCCATGACTGTTCATTGAAGAAGCTGGAAAGACTTTCTCTGTTCTTTTCCTGATCATTTCCGCAATAATGCTTGATCCCGGCATTCAGTCCCCGCTCCTGCATTGCTTTTAGTTCGGCTGCCACACCCAGATACGTTACCGTTCCATCCTCTGACCAGTATTCAAAGTTCCGTCCGGAAAATGGAGTTCTGCACAGATCACCTCCTCCGCACCAGATCGTCGGATAATTGCAATACAGCGCCTCTTCCGCCATCAATGAGCCGCGGTTTTCAATCAACTCTTTATTCCAGGTGGATGCAAGCACACAGGTTCCCGTAAATGCTGTCGCACCGCGCTTATCCCCATATAAGAAATTGGACTTCACGCCGTCGATCCCGTCTCCTTCCGTTGTGGAAGGCATTACGATACTCTCTACCTGCTCTGCCCCGCTCATATCCGTAGAAAGAATCGAGCATAGTTCTTCAATTGTCATCTGATCCAGAAACGCATTCCAGGTTTCTTCATCCTCGTAGTCCACATCCTTCATCGCCGCAAAATTCAGGCCATTGTCTTTTCCCTGGGTAAATTCGCTGACTGACGGCGCGTCAGCAGGTTTTTCATAAGTATATCCGTTGATCGCCTCCATCATATCCTCTGTTGCCGTCAGAGAAACTGCCTGCTCCGGATACGTTCCCGCCCAGTCGCTTCTGGACAGATAGGTGATCGTATCCGGTATCAGATTGTTGATATCCGCATTGTCAAACTGGTTTGTCACTTCTTCGCCTGTCACCGCCGAATACCGATAGGTCTCCGTATCTATGTCCTTCTGCTCCCAGCTATACGTATTGCCTGCATTTCCTTTGACCTCGTTCCCGTCCTGGTCAAACAGATCCGCCGCGCCTTTTGCAGCCAAAATATTATTCAGCGCGTCGTGCGCGTCATCACCTACCGACAGATAATAGGTTCCCTCGCTTACGATATATCCCTTTGCATTTGAGTAGTCATAGCTTGCCAGCAAATATGGATTTACAGTGATCGTCAGCTCTTCTGATTCTCCCGGCTTAAGTTCACTGGTTTTGCCGTACCCGACCAATTGTACAGCTGACGCTTCCACCTGGTTCTCGATCTCATACTCTCCGTATGGTTTCTGCGCGTATAATTCCACCACGGATTTTCCGGCCGTCTCCCCTGTATTCTTTACAGAAACCGTCGCTGTGATCTCATCCTGTTTCATCTGCACCTTTTCCAGCTTCTGCTCAAAATCCGTATAGGACAATCCATAGCCAAAAGGAAAACAGATCTCGTCCGCATAATTCCATGGCGTCCCATTCGATGAACCGATCACGTCGTCTGCCCCGAAACGATCCAGGATGCAGTCTTCATAACGGGTCTCGTAATATTTGTATCCAAGATAAATCCCTTCCGCATAAATCGTGTAATAAGACACGTACTGGTCATCATCCGAGCAATAGGCCTGTATTTCTTCCGCGTTCGCGTACATCGGGGAGTTTTCTGACGCATAGGTCGCCGCGGGGGATGAAAGAGAATCTGCCGCGTAGGTGACCGTCAATCTTCCGGACGGATTCGCTTCCCCGGCCAACAGCTTTGCAACGCCTTCAAATCCCCTGAGACCTGTATTTCCAATCCACAGACACGCATCTATGTCGTATTCATCCAGCCATCCCATTTCCATAGCCCAAGGACTGTTTAATATGACAATCGTCTTTTCGAACTGTCTGCTGTCCTGAATCATTTGGAGCAGATCCCGCTCTTCCTGATGCAGTGCCAGCTGACTCATACCATCTTTATCGTGCATGGTCAGATCCGCATCTTCTCCTCCCTCTCTTGCGATCAGCACCAATGCCGCGTCATGGTTTGTATCCTCCCAGCTGGATCTGATACTATCTGTATAGAAAGAAATATCCTCTTCACCAAGCTCAGTCTCTATCACACCATATGCCGGACTCACTGTTCCGACCGCGCGCTTTGTATCACTTTTCTCATAGGCCGAAAACAATGTCTCATTGACGTCAAATCCGGCTTTTACCAGCGCATCATGATATGTGATCAGATGTTCACCTGACGCAGATGCCGCTCCCGATGTCGGTTTATACACCGGTTCCACGCTTGCGTGTCCAAAAAGGGTTACACTGCGTTCATCCTCTGCCAGCGGCAATGCATAATCATCATTTTTCAGAAGAACGGAGCCCTCCTCCTGTTCATTGACACACTGCGCATAGGAATCTACCAATACTTTTTCCAGGTTTTCATCGGACAATTCCCCATACGCACTTTTGAAATACTCCGTATCCGTTCCGTTATCCGGTGTTTCAAGCTTTGTAGTAGAAAGATTAAAATAATTATTGATCGTTCCGGCATTCTCCATTGCAAGTCCCGTCCCCAAAGAGGATAATGTAAGCAGGCTTGCCATCAGCGCCGTGCATCCTCTTAAAATCACTGTTCTCCTCATAATGATTACTCCTTCATATTCTCCAATTGCATGATTCGTCCGATATTCTTACAGATTACCGTCGAACTGTACACATTTACCAAGCTCCGGCCGGAAACTTTTCTTCAAAGATTCATTTTTTCAATCCTTGTGTTTTCATTCTAATCTATTTTCAGCAATTTGCAATAGCCTGTACCTAACTGGCTGTCCGCAAGGTCATAACTTGCACAAAAAAGAAAGTATCTGCTCTACATACAGATACTTTCCAAATTTCAGATATATTCCGATGCCCTTGGGTATGCATCCTGACGTCAAGACTACATTCCCTCAAAATCTCTTGATCTTCTTCGTCGTATTCTTCTCAAACTCCACATCCCGCACCTTCAGCTTAAACACACGCTTATAGAGCGGAGCCGTCTTGTTATACTCGTCAATAATCTTCTGGAGCTCTCCTTCCAAATCCTTGATCCTCTTCTTGGACGCGTATTCCAGATCCGGGAAAATCTCCGCCTCGATCACGCCTTCGCTGTCCCGCACAAGCACTTCCTGCACCAGGCGGTTTGCACCCAGTTTGTTCTCGATCTCCTCCGGGGAGACATTCTCCCCGTTCCGTGTGATGATCAGATTCTTTTTCCGTCCGGTCAGGAAGAGGAATCCGTCCTCATCCATGTATCCCAGGTCGCCCGTTTTCAGCCATCCGTCCTCCAGGGTTTCTGCCGTTTCCTCCGGCATTTTGTAATATCCCTGCATCACGCTGGAGCCTTTGACCCAGATCTCTTCGTCTACGATCTTCGCCTCGCAGTTGGGCATGCATTTTCCGATGGAGCCGTCCTTTTTCGCACTGTTGCAGTTGGTGCTGATGACCGGCGCGCACTCCGTCATGCCGTAGCCCTGTAAAATGGTGATGCCGTACTTCTTGAACAGGTCGATATAAGACGGATTCAGATAAGCGCCTCCGCTGCAGATCGTATGGAACTGCTTTCCGAATACCTTCGCCTTGATCAGCGGAGCCGGGATAAACGCCGCCTCTTCCAGCTTCTTCGCAAGAGTCTCCACCATCAGAGGCACCATCAGGATCATATTCGGCTCAAAGAGCTTGATGTTTTTGGCCACCCGCAGCAGGGAGTCATTGATGCAGATGATCGCGCCGATGGACGTTCCTTTCAGAATATCCATACTCAGGCAATAGGCATGGTGGATGGGCAGCACGGTCATGATGACCATCCCGGGCTCATACCCCATATCCTGCGCAGTGGCATTCTCCGCCAGGTTCCTGTGGGTCAGCATGACGCCCTTGCTCTTTCCGGTCGTCCCGGACGTAAACATGATGGTCGCCAGGTCCTCCGGCTTCGGCGTACAGCCTGTTCCTGCCGGTGCCTTAGCCGCCAGCTCCCACAGGTGCAGAACGCCCGGAACCGAAGTCTTATCTTCCATGGCGATGATATGCTTCAGCTGGGGGCACTTCTCTGCCGCCAGCTGCGCAACGTTTGCCTTTGTCTCGTCAAAGATCAGTGTGGTCACATCCGCCCGGTCCATGAGCTCGCATAAATCCTCCGCCGGAAGGTTGGCATCCAGCGGTACCGCGACGCTGCCGCCATTTACAATGCCGTAGTAGGATGTGATCCAGGAATAAGAGGTTGCCCCTATCAGGGCGATATGCTTCCCCTGTTCTCCCAGCCCGGCCAGTGCCGAGGAAATGTGCTCGCTGTCCTGCCGAAGCTGGGTATAGGTCTTTGCCTCCACCTTTGTTTTCTTTTTTCCGCCCTCGCCGGCATCCTTCACTTTATACCGAACGGCATCCTGGGTGCCGTATGCTTCCTCCGCCTTTACAAGCAGTTCATAGATCGTACTCCGCAATTCGTTCATATTGTCCTCTCCTTCTCACATAAGGAAATCCTACGCCAGTTCTGAAAGATAATCCACTGCTTCCTGTACGGTACGGATATTGACCACTTCCTCCTGGTCGATCTCGATATCCATCTCATCCTCGATCTCACCGAGCATGCTCATGAAGTCAAATGATGTGAAGCCCAGGTCTTCGATAAAACGGGATTCCGGCTTGATGTCTTCCTTTTTTACCTCTACATAATTTACAATAATCTCTGTCAACTGATCAAACATTGTTCCTATCCTTTCTTTTATTAAATATGAATTGCGCTGATGCGCAAGCAGGTCATCAATTTTCTGGCGAGAATTGGTGACAAATTATATCCATCTGCTACACCAGCTTGATGATATCCCCGATCTTCATGTTCGGCGTCTCGATCCCCTTGAACATGATCTTGCAGAAATAATAATAAAAATATTCCAGTTCTTCTCTGGTATATGCCTTTGTCTGGTGCTCAAAGCTGAAATCCAGCCCGTTGTCATCCGGTCTGTGCATCACCGTAAGATACAGTCCGTCCGCATAATAGCCGTTGCAGTATCTCTTTGTCTTATATTTGATATCGCCCAGATCTGTCAGTCCCTTTTCCCTCAGCGTGGCCGGCTGATAAGTCAACGACATACTCTCATATCCCATACCGGGCCTGGTATTGTAAAACTCTCTTCTATACGCAAGATACTCTGTGGGATTAAAATTCACATAGCGGAACACTTCATTCTGCCTGTCCCGGATCTCATGGATTCCTTCCAGGAATGTCTGATCCTCCGAGATCACCGTTCGGAACGGGAAGCTGTGGATACGCGTACCGCCCGACTTTTTCTCCTGAAGTGTGGCTCTGCGCGCATAAGCGATCTGCAGGGACACATCGTCATTGTGATTGATCTTCTGCAGGTAGGTACGGATTCCCATCACAAGCAGACACTGCAGGGAAATGTGCTGCTGCTCACAGAAGGACAGGAGTCTTACGGTCGGTTCTTCCTCCAGATGGAAGATATCGATCGCCGCCGCAAAGCTGTCCGATCCGGTAGGTGCCGCCCTGAGATTCGGATTCCCGGCAGCCGCTCTCGCATCCTCCAGCCTCTGGGGACCGGTAATCCCGTTGTAGATCGGTTCTGACTCTTCGATAAGCTTATGGAAATACGCCCGGTCTCTGGCCTGGGCCTTGCTTCCCGCCTCATATGCCAGATCCTTCTCCAGCTGGGCAACGTAAGAACGCATATCCGCCGGATACGGGATTCCTTCAAAATTCGCGCTGCAGTACAGCTCGATCACATCCTTCATAAACCCGATCAGTGACTGGGCATCCAGAAATCTGTGGTCTCCCACAAGATACATTCCCTCAAATCCGTCCGGTGTCTTGATGATCACGACCTTATTCATGGGCTCATCTTCCTTGTCAAACGGAATCCGCGTCCATGCCGTCATCTCAGCCTCAGCCTCTTCCATGGTCTTTCCCGTAAAATCCACAAATTCGATCTCGCGGTCTTCCTTGTCGGCAATATACTGATACCATTCCTTCTCCTTCTTGTCATAGACCAGCCTCGCGCGCATGGATTCGCACCGCTCATATGCCTTATAGATGGCCTTTCTCAGCTCGTCTATATTCAATTCAAACTCAATTGTGAGGCTTGTTCCCACATTCAGGATCTCTTTTCCCGGGCAGTACTCGGAATAATAATTGTGGAATTTTTGTCCTACCGTCAGTGGATACGTCTTATAACCTTTTCTTGTTTTCATTCTTTTTTATAATCCTTTCACGTTCAAAAACGTCAATGATACTCACTGCATGATCTCATCCGCAAATTCGGTCAGCGCCTTTTCGTAAGTCTCCATGTCCTTGTAATAGCTCTCTGCATGGGCCGCTCCCTCGATGATCAGCTTGCGCTTCGGGGAACGGCAGTGGTCATAGATCTCATGACACATACTGCATGGTACAAATGTATCTGCCGAGCCATGGATAAACAGGATCGGAACCTTTGCCTTCTGAACCTCATATTTGGCGTTGCACTCATCCATACCGTAGCCCGCCAGCTTCCTGTTCAGCAGGTCGGCTCCCTGAATTGCCGGAAATGCCGGTAAATGGTACATATGGTTCAGTACATGGGTGAATACCTCCTTGGGAGAGGTAAATCCGCAGTCCGAGACAATCCCCTTCACATTGGCAGGCAGCTCCAGACCGCTGGTCATCAGCACCGTAGCGCCTCCCATGGAGGTGCCGTGAAGCAATATCTTCACATCGTCCCCTATCTCCTGGATCAGCCACTTGATCCAGCCCAGGGCATCCTGCCGGTCCAGGCATCCGAAGCCGATGTAATCTCCCTCGCTTTCCCCGTGAGCCCTTGCGTCCGGCATCAGCATGGCATAGCCCCGTTTCAGGAAATAATCCGCAATCGCCACATGATTGCTGAGTCCTTCTCCCGTATAGCCGTGAAAACAGATCACAGCCTTCTTTACTCCGGAAGTCTTCTCCTCCGCGCCTTCTGCGCCTTCTGCACCTTCCGCATGTTCAAGCGCCGGAAAATAGGTGCCGTGGAGCCTCAGTCCATCGAACGATGTGGTCCATACGTCCCGGTGTGTCTGCGCCAATACAAACCCTTTTCTCTCTTCCATAAGCGGATAATATTTTGACCAGTCCGTACCCGACATCTTGATCGTTCTGTCGGTCTTGGCGTTCCCCCGCTTCATGGTCCTGTTATAAAAATATACGGTTTCTCCGATTCCCGCCGTAGCAAGAATCCCTGCCGCAGCTACGATGTTTTTCAATGCTCCCACTGTTTTACCATCCTCTTTCTGACTGCCTTAGCTATTTTTCTTTGTTTCCTTCGCCGCCGCTTTTTTGGCTACGGTCTTCACGACCTTATTCACCACCTTGTCGGCAGCCTTTTTCGCAATGCTCTTTTCCTGCGCCGCGCCCTTTTTCAGTTCAATGATCTCCTTTAACCGGAGCGCCTTGTCAATATTGCCTTCTACCCGAAGCTTCTGCTCAGTAAATGCCGCGATCGGATCCATCTCTCCGTCAGCGATCTTGAGAAGCACCTCCGCCGAACAGATGAATATGGCGTCTCTGTCATAGTACTCATACGGCTCTACATAAAGCACGCCGTCCTTTACCTCTACATAAAAAGCCCCGCCGGCTTCCTCATCTTCAATGTTAAACTGGAAAGCAAGATGCTCGTGTATGTCACTGACATCCGCTCCCATAAATTTCCCCTTGATCTCATAAAATAAATCTGCGTAAGTCATCCTTTTCCTCCTTGATCTTTCACCGTGACTATTGCCATGATCCGCCCGGCTGACGCAACGCAAACCTCTTCCAACTATATGGCTGGAACGTTCTCTTAAGCGGCCCGATCCTGTCATGGCTGTTCAACGCAAGTTCTTTAAAATGCAATCGACCAGCGGTCGAATTGATTTAACTAAACCTTATCACATTCTTCGACCGTTGGTCAACTATATTTTTGTCCAATTTATAATGATTTTTTTTCTATTTTTTGTGGAATTATTCTCTGAGCATGAAAAAGACGATTATAGAAATACAGTTCCAGTCTCCCCCACACGTAAAACGGGTGGCTCGGACGCGGGCTATAAGCCCATATACATAAAATCTACCACCGGCAGCTTTTCTGCATACGATAAAAGCAGCAGGCCAAAAAACAGCCTGCCGCACAGATCATCCAATGAGAACCCTCTTCCCTTCAAATGCAAAGCCATAGTGTCGGATCCGCTCTTTTGAGATCCCCTTTGCAGTCAGCGCAGCGTCGTATTGTTTTTCCTCAATCTGCGCCAGTGCGCTCTGAACCGTTTCCTCTAATCTCGTCTCTGAATCCGGATCTCTCACCTTAAATTCGAATACATATGCATCACTTTTTTTATCATTTGGTTCCATAACCACATCGTATCTTCCGAAGCCGCTCTCTCTGTTCGAGGTAACTATATAATCAAGCTTTGAATCCGCAATCAGACCTAATACAAAACCATGATAAAAACGTTCCGGCTCCGTTTGCTCGGAGGGATGATTTCCTGTATCAAAATAACTGAACACAGCTCCTGCCATCTTGTTCATATACTGATTCATATATCCCACATTATTTGCGAGCAGTGCGTTTATAAAATCATTGTAGCGCGCCGAAGCTTTTTTAAACCAGCCCCGAACCATCCTGCGGAACTCCTTTCTCACCTCCAGATTTGTCAGAGATAATCTGTAAATCGGTTCTTCCTCATCCGCAACTCCGGATACACATTCTACTTTCAGATATCCAGATGCCAGGAGCAGGCTCCAGACTGCCTCGCTGCTGTCCTCCAGCTGGTCAAATACAATTTCCTCGTCAATGAAAGTCTCTATACTCCTGCCTTCCAGCAGATCTTCCATCGCTACTTTTAGATCAGAAGATCCCTCTCGGATAAATTTTCCAACCAGACTGTTGGAGCTGGTATTGGCCCAGTAGGTTCCAAATTTTTTTGCATCCAGGTATTTTGTGATCGACCATGGATTATAGATATCCTTCCGGCTGCCGAAGCAAAATCCGTCATACCAGTATCGTACCCTGTCAAGTGTATCTCCCAGCTCATACTGCTCCAACGACAGTTTCACCTCTTCTTCCGTAAAACCAAACGCCGTGCAATACTTCTCGGATGTTGTCGTGACCACCTCCGGATTGTTCAGATCCGAAAAAATAGATTCTTTGCTGACTCTGGTAATCCCGGTCATGACCGCGCGGTACAGATATTCGTTTGTCTTAAATGAAGAATTAAACAGGCTGCGTATCAGTGCCGTCAGTTCTCCCCAGTATCCAGACACATAAGCTTCCTGCAGCGGGGTGTCATACTCGTCCAGGAAGATCAGAATCTTCTGGTGATGGCAGCGTTCCAGATACATGGAAAGCGTATTCAATGATGCCGTCAGCATGCCATCCGTAATTTCCTTTTTCGGGGACGGCTGCACCGAATAATTATGAAATGCGTCAAATCCGGCACATTCCTCTTCAGTCAATGCTCCATTACTTTTCAAGTAGGAATGCGCGTTGTAGGCATTGGCCACTGCCTTGATGATGCCGTCCCTGGCCGTTTCGAAGCAGCTGGCCTTCACCCCCGCAAAGCTCAGAAAAATCACAGGCCAGGAGCCCTGCAGTTCATGGTATTCTTGCCGTTCCCATATGGAAAGGCCCTCAAACAGTTCGCTTCGCCCTGCATATTTCTTAGAGAAAAAGCATTCCAGCATACTCATATTCAAGGTTTTACCAAAACGCCTGGGGCGGGTGATCAGGGTCACGTCATCGTTTTCCTCCCACCATTCCCGGATAAAATCCGTTTTATCGACATAGAAGGATTTTGTGGTCCTTATTTTTTCGAAGCTCTGGCTTCCTATGGATATACTTGCCTTCATGGATTCTTCACACTCCTTCCTACTGTTTTCAGGTACAAAACAGTTTAAACAGAAATCTCTTTCATCTATTATGGCATAAAAACTGCGGTTGTACCAGTCTTTCCTCTTTTTCTATGATAAAATAAACGACAAACACTGTGATTCACATAACAGCAGGCCAATGAATGCCCGAATATACAAAAAGTCCTTAGATTCTCCCATTTGTTATTTGAATGTACAGCCCGGTTGCTGGAATGCAACCATGGATTTTGGTAAGATGATTCTGTTCAAACCCGTGGTGAGAACGGAAGCAAAAAACGATATGCACAAAAAAGGAGGAACACATATGAACTTCGCAGAAAAACTTACCGCACTGCGCAAAAGCAAAGAATTGACGCAGGAACAGCTGGCAGAAAAGCTGAACGTCTCCAGGCAGTCTGTATCAAAATGGGAAAACGGGCAGGTCATACCCGAAGCGGAAAAGCTGATTGAGTTAAGCAGAGCATTTGATGTGACTCTGGATTATCTGCTGATGCCGTCTGAAATCGATGAGTTATCGGTCAAAACAGATATTCTGGAGCAACAGCAAAGACAGCTGTTGGAAAGGGAACAAAAGCGGGCCGGGATTTTCAAAAAAATCCTGTATTCCGCTGCCGTATTTCTGATCTTTTTCGCAGCATGTTTTGCGGAGCATTATTTCTATTTCTCATTCGGATGGGAGATATGGGGAAAGCCCGTTATTTTTGCGGAATTTTTCGCTGCATCCGCAATCGTAATTTTCATCTGGGCAAAAGGCTTTGTTCAGAAATAACCAGGCTGGCGGGCTTCCCCGCCCGCCGGTGGAAATATTTCCATAACAAATCACAGTATCATTTCCTCCAGATCCTCCGGTACGATCAGGTTCCCCTTGAAATATTCCACTCCTTCTGCCGTATACAATTCCCTTCTGTTTCTTATATTCTTATCCTCCGTGTGGTACAGCACCAGATTTTCCACCCCCAGGGCAGACGCAATCTCACAGGCATCCTTCACTGTAGAATGGCTTTTTTCATAGGGATGGAATATGTCTGCCTGGGAATGCAGGCAAAAAGCCTCATGGAGAAGCCATTTGCTGTGCTCAGCATATTCCCTTTCACATTCCTTGTAGGGTTCATCCCCGCAGCAGGTGAACTTTTCCTTCTCATTCAGGTACATCGTAAATCCAAATTGCTTTGCCTTGGACGACTGGATATCAAAAAACAGCGTCCTGCGTCCCAGGATTTCTTTTTCCTCGCCGTCTGCTATGGGAATCAGATGAATCCTGCTGCCGAGAAACGCAGTCTCCTTTTTATTCAGCAGCATCCGGGCCAGATCATCAATGATCTTCGTCAGTTCCCCGTGGGCAAAAATATCCACTTCGCCCTCATATCTGTCCTCCTTCATGCCCTGGCCGATCATACGGATCATCCAGATGATCCCCATCACATGGTCGATGTGCTTATGCGTGACAAAGATCGTCTTAATGTCCATCCAGTTGATCCCCGCGCGCTTTAGCTGGCGAAGGATGCTGTTTCCGCCTCCGCCGTCCACTAAGAAATGTGAGTTTCCCTCACTTAAAGCAAAACACGTATTGTAGCACTCCGTTACCTTCGCATTTCCGGTTCCTAAGATTGTCAGTTTCATAAGTTCCTCCCTTATCTCATCAGTCCCAAGCTAATATCCGTACAGATTTACACTTGCTTTTATTTTCCGCATGCCCCTGTCACACTACAGAGTATTCCAATACCACTTAATCACATTGTAAAACGCAGGATATTTTTCAGCATTTTCATCCATGTAAATCATGGAAATCGTTTCTTTATCCAGTCCCTGCAATGACTTTATTACAGCCTTTCTTGCCGTTTTCAATTCATATTCATTTAAATTTAACAATTCGATGGTATATGCATCTCCATCCATTTTTCCATCTAAATAATAGGTGAACTGATTTTCGCAGTTTTCGTCCAAAGGTGAAATGAATTGTTCTGCCGAGTACTTATTACCCTTTTTTGTCCCACACGTCTTCGGATGATCGCATGAAGCAACAATATTGGTATAATCTAAAGATCTGGAACTGAAAAATGCTCCCGGATGCTGCGGTTCAATATGTTCATTGTGCGAGTTTTTTCCTTCAATCCGTCCGCAGCAATACGCACACAACCCCTTCTGTTCTTTTCTCAAAATATCATTCAGTGTTGCCCGGTGTTCCTGAAATTCTTGACTTTCATATGTTTTTGACGGATATTTTTTCTTAAAATCCGCCAAAAACTGAGGTTCACTTTCCTTTTTGATGTGAAGCATTACTGCATTCTCCTTTTCAATTCCATCCGGGCCATAATCACGTCAGGATGATTTTCATTTGTTATATCCGCCAACTGTTTTGTCTTTTCCATTGCCAGAGCATATTTCTTCTGCTCGATATCTGCATAGATAGAATGTATAAATTCCTCTGTTCTGGCATTGATAGATTTTGTTTCCATAAACTGCTCCAGAACGGCATTTGCATCATATCCATTTAACTGCGGGAGCTTTTTGACTTCTATGTTATCATCTTCATGCTCCATAAAAAACAGGCTGTAGTCCTCATTCACTTCACTCAAAATAATCGGCGAATGCGTAGTCACAATAAATTGCACATTCGGAAAAGTTTTCTTTAATGTACTTAGTATTTTTCTCTGCCACGACGGATGCATATGAAGCTCTATCTCATCAATCAAAACAATCCCTTTTCCCAATAGTGGATTCTCAAGAGCTGGATTAGCCAGAGTCAGCCTCCTTGCCAAATCTCCCAGCAATGCCATTGTACATTTTTCTCCATCTGACATCTGAGAAACATTTAAACTCATGTTTCCTTTATCAATTTTCATCTGCAGTCGCGGTTTTCGGGCTACCCTTAAATTGGAGCACTCATCCAGCATAGATAAAATTGCTGTTCTCACTGCTTTCAAAGCTCTGTCCTCATAGGATAAATCCCCTGTCTCTATTTTATATTCATTCTCATAGTCTTCCTGATTGCGATACCATTCAAAAAAAGTACGAAAATCAATTTTATTTTCAATTGCCTTTTCAAAAGCAGCGTAAATATCAAAAGTATGATGTGTTCGTATCCTCAAAGGAATATCTAATACAAGCCTGTTTGTTCCATAATTGACAAATATCGGAATATTATTTTGTTCTTCATCCGTGACATATTTTTCATGAAAAATGTCTGTTATTTGTTTTAGTGAATTTTTATTGTGATATTTTTTCCCTGTATTACGGATCATTCCTCGATAGTATGGTATTTTTTCATTTTCCAAGTCAATCAGCGCAGTTATTTTTGTTTCTTTTTTTCCGTACTGTATATCTTCTAATTGTATTGCATAGCTCTGTTTCAATTCTTTGCGGTTCACAATTTGATTAATGATATTGGCATATAATAAATTTATTGAACGGAGAATTGTAGATTTTCCAGTACCATTGATTCCGAAAATCACGGTACTTTTTCCGTTAAATTCAATTTTTGCTGACTCGATTGCTCTAAAACAATTCAGTTCTATATATTCTAACCGCATGTCCATACCTCCGAACTTCCAAAAGAATTACCGTATTACGAAATTATACCCAAAGGACATCCCATTATGGCCATCCGACCATTTCACAGGGTATACTTGTCTATCCATTTCATAAGCAGATCACACCACAGCCTCAACCACAACTTTATTCCCTATCACAATTTCCTTCACGCCAATCTGCTTCTTTTTGTTAAAGCAAAAACTCAGCATATATCCCTTGTTCTTATGATAATCCTCCAGATACCCGATGATCTGCTTTTCTCCCCGATTATGGTATTCCTTTCCTCTCCACACCTTCATCTCTGTAATATATTGCTCTCCCCGGTAATCTACGATCACATCTGTTCGCCCCATACTCCTTGTACGGGATTCGATATAATAATTTCCGGTTCCATTGATGATCGGACGAAGATAGAGCAAAAACAATTTCCTGCCGGATTCTTCAATAAATCTTTCCTCACTGTCTGCATACAGATCGTGAAAATGCTCCACGAACTTTTCTAAAATCAGACGCATATTCAGATACCCGCCAACGATAAATTGATTTTTATCATAGAGTGATTCCTTGTATATACGATGATTCTGCAGTTCCTCTACAGATAAGAACCTGTTGTAAAGACGCATTTCAAAAATCCTGTTTGCCAATTCCACGTTCCCATCTCTGTTTTTTACAAATCCAAACATAGCTGCGGTCATGATCGCTTTGTTGTCCGCATTATACGGAATGCTCTTTCCTACAAACAGCAAGGTATACAGCATATTTTCCAATTCCGGAAAGCTCTCAACCTTTCCAATCAGTGATTCAAATAATGTATTTCTTTCCATGATCAACCTGCGGATTGCCGCCAGGACTCCCTCCCTGGTCCACGCCTCGCTTTTTCCCGCAAATTCATCATTCCCTGCAATTGCTTCATCTATCAGCTTGCAAATCTTTGAAACAAGAAACGGATATCCGGATGTATAATCATAAATCATCTGTGCAATTTCTTTGGTATCCATTCCCGTATGATAATCGGCTTCATAAGTTTTCAACATCTGTACAATATCCCTTACAGATAAACTCATATCCACATCAAAATCAGAAGCAATGTTCCACGGACTATTTGAAGAACATTCATTTTCCGGCCGGATCTTCTCTTTTAAATTTTTAATATCATACACCCCTGCAAGAATCACGGACTGAAATGTCGGTCTGGTGTCCCGCTTTAAATACATGTCCCGCAGACAGCCGAGAAATGTAACAAATACCTGGTAATCTCCCGCCTGATCCACCTCATCTATCATAAGTACAACCGGCTTGCCTGATTCTCTGCATAATCTGGTCAGCAGGTTTGTCAGCATGCGGAAATTCACATCCTTTGGATCTCCCATGCTGCGTCGATGCAGTTCTTCCCGAATCGCTTCCGGAACCCCCTCGACCTCACCGAAATCAATCGTATCATAAAGCAGCCCAAACAGACGCACACAAAAAGAACCCACATCCGCAAAGACTTCTTCTTCAATCCCCTCAAAGCTGATCAAAAAGATCATATACTCATTTTCAAATCTCCGTTTCAATGCGTTTAATGTGGTTGTCTTTCCATATTGTCTGGCTCGGTTGATCGTAAAATAATTCCCTTCCTCAATATATACTCTGATCTCTTCGAGGCGTTCCGATATATCCGCCATATAATGCCGATCCGGCAGGCATAAGCCTGTCACATTGAATTTTTTCCTCAAAATTCCACATCCTTTTCACACTTCACAGCCCCTGAACAGTTATCTGTGTCCTTCTAAATTCTATCATGCTATTTCACACATAGCAAGAACACAATCCAAATCTTTACACTCAAAAAAACAGTTCGAAAAAGAGGGTAACGCTTTGATAGCAGATCAAAGCCTTTACCCTCTTTTTAGCATATCATCTTACGATTGTTTTTATCCGTGCGGCTTCCCGCCTACAGATTCTTCCAGACCTCCTGGATATCCTCCAATTCCACCTGCTTCTCAATCTGATTCACGATCTGGTCGCTGCTCACGCTGGCGATCTGGGTCTGGCTGGAATCCATCCAGACATAACAGATAAAGCACAAAATCCCCAAGGTCAGCCGGAAAAGGAAGGTGTCCTTTGGGTATGTATCCTCCTGGTCGTCATATAATTCATGATAAATATTCCCGTATCTTGGGTGGACTGCGGGTATAAAGTGGTTATCATCGTACCGCTTTCTTGTCTGCCGCAGAAGCTCTCTGCGGCGTGCCTCCGGATCGTTCATAGCGGGCTTCCTTTCGTTGTTCGATCATCCTGTCCGGACGGGCGGCCTTATCACCGCGCAGACCGGGCATGCTGTTCCTGCCCGGCTGCCTGATTCCCTGCTGCCGCCGGATACTTTTATCGAATATATATGTACAATCCTGCTAGTTTAGAACATCTGCGGCCTTTCCAAATATATTCCAACTGCACAGCTGGAATATATTTGAACATTCCCTTTATTTTCAGGCATGCCCACAGCCGATTAAGTCCGACCGTATCATTCCTGATCTGCCGGGACACTCCTTTCCCCGCAAAGACTGCGGACCACCCTGTCATAGTTCTCCGGCCTGTGTGGAAAGGTACAATGGGAACAATCCTTGATGGTTCTCCCTTCTTTCTCTATATATCCGGGATTTCCCGGACAATGCTCTTTGGGGTACAACGGGCAGTAGCAGAACAGGCAGTTCAGCGCCTCCATTCCCTGATGGCAGGGAAAATACCTGCACTCCCGGTTTTCAAAAAAACGATATGAATGCTCCATTTAGGAATACTCCTTTCTGTTCCTGTACCTTTCCGCCTTTTCTACAAAGGCTTGTGCAAACCTCGGATTGGATGGGTAATAAAGATGCGGAAAGCCAAGCCAATAGTGTTCTCCTTCTATCACACAGGGATATTCTCTGCCTGTGGCCGGTTTGACCGCCGTACAATCCCTGCCATTGTCCGTGCTGTCAAAATAATGAAACTCGTGCCCCCGGATCCGCTCTCCTGGCGGTAAAAAGCAGCTTTGATTTTCTTTGACCTCGATATAGCCAAATCGTACCAGCCGGCCTGTATAGGAGCACACTGCCGGAACCACGCCGGCCATCGCATGACGGACTCCCTTCTGGTCTGTGATCGCCGAGTGCAGGTACAAAAACCCTCCGCACTCCGCCACCACAGGCATTCCATTTAGAAATGCCTGCCGCACCGACTCACGCATCCCTATATTCGCGCTCAATTCCTCCGCGTATTGTTCCGGATAGCCGCCTCCAAGCAGCAGGGCATGGCAGTCCTCGGGAAGGCAGCGGTCATGCAGAGGCGAAAAAAATCGAATCCTGGCGCCGGCTTCCTGCAGCATCCGCAGATTATCCGCATAGTAAAAACAAAATGCTTCATCCTTTGCCGCCGCGATCACCGGCCCGCCCCCCTCTTTCCCTTCATATCGGTTCCTATGAACCTGCCTGTCCTCAAATAGCTTTCCGTGATCCATGTCCCGGGGACAGGCGCGTACCCCGCCCGATAAGGCATGAACTGTCACCAGCTCTTTTGCCTCCTCTGCGATCTGCATGATCCCTTCCAGCGATACGGTTTTGGCAAATTCCCCCGAAACCGCCTGCAGCCGCTTTTGGATGCCGGGCAGTTCATCCGGCATCACAAGCCCAAGATGCCTGCTTTCAATCCGCATTTCCCTCTGCTCCGGGAAATATCCAAGGACCCGGATCTTGAGTTCTTCGATCAGCGGCCGGATCCTCTCATAATACCCCTCCCCCATCCGGTTCAGGATAACGCCCCGAATGAGCCTCTCCGTATCGTACTTGAGAAATCCGGCAATCACGGGGATAACGGAGCGCCCCATTCCTTTGGCGTCAATGACAAGGATAATCGGCGTTTTCGTCACCTTTGCCAGATGGTAGGAGGAGCCCTCCTCCCGGATTCCTCCCAGTCCGTCAAAGAGCCCCATGACTCCTTCCAGTACGGCAAAGTCCTGCTCCGTCCTTCCTTTCAGAAACAGCTCCCTGGTTCTGTCTTCGCCTGTAAAAAATGTGTCCAGATTCTTCGACGGAATCCCCAGCGCCTTCTCATGGAACATCGGATCGATATAATCAGGCCCGCACTTATAGGAAACCACCTGCTGCCCCGCATGTTTCAATGCCGCCAGCAGGGCGCAGGTGACGGTAGTCTTGCCGCTCCCGCTTTTCGGCGCGGCGATCATGATCCTTCTCAGCTTCATAACCGCTCCCCCTCCTGAAACTCAAAGGCACAGATCCAGACCGGATTTTCCGCCCGCATCAGATGATAATGCCCGGCCTCTCGCGCCCTGCTGACCTGCACCTGCACCAGCTCCTCATTTTGGATCGGGTACAGCGCCAGACTTTCCCGGATCTCACAGATCGTTTCCACACTAACCGCATGGATCACGACCCGCATTGCCGGGTTAATGCCATACAGCGTCCCCAGGATTTCCTTCATCCTGCCTCCGCTCCCTCCGATGAACGCATGGGTGGCTTTCGGCAGCCCCTCCAGGCCTTCCGGCGCCTTTGCCTCTGTCAAAACAATATTTTCCAGCAGGAACCTTTCCTGGTTCTGCCTGATCAGCGAGAGAGCTTCCCTTTTCTGCTCAACGGCATATACCCGGATCTCATCGGAAAGTCCTGCCGCTTCCACTGCAACGGATCCGGTTCCGCTGCCGATATCATAGAGGATTGCATGAGGATGCAGCTTCAGCTTGCAGAGACTGATCTCCCGGATCTCTTCCTTGGTCATGGGAACCTGCCCCCTGATAAACTCCCCATCCGAAATCCCGGGCGCCAGACTCGGATGCACCGGATCGGGATTCTTTACAAAGCAGGTATATAATCCCTCTTCCGTCAGCTTCGCGCACTCTCCGGGTGTCATTTTCCGGATCCTCTGCTCCGGATAAGAGAGCTGGTATCCTGTCATGATCTCACATTCCGACATGCCCGCCCTCAACAGTGATTCCCCCAGGCGGTTCACATCCCTGACGCCGGACATCAGTAAAAATGTTTTCTCCGCGATCCGGATCCTGCGGGCCAGATTGCAGACATCCTTTCCGTGCATACTGTATATGGCTGCGTCCTGATAGGTTTCTCCGATACAGGCCGCCAGATATGCCGCCGAAGAGATTCCCGGCAGGATCCGAAGCCCGGCATCCAGCCTCCCCTCCCGGATCTCTTCCTGCAAAGCATGATACAGCGCATTGCAGCCGCTGTAGAAACCGCTGTCCCCGGAAAAAAGGACGACTGCTTTTTTGCATTCCGAAAACAGATTATTCTCCTGAACCCCTCTCAGATAAGGAATGATCTGATCCGCCAGATAGAAGGGCTGTTTCTCCGCTCCCGGCGCGTCTTGTTTCAGCGCTCTTTCGGATCCAAGCAGAATGTCCGCCTCCCGGATTGCGTCCTGAACCTCCTTTGTCAGGTTGTTTTTATCCCCCATGCCGATACCGGCAAGGATGATCTCCAGGGTGACCTTCCTTCTCCGTATGTTCTGTCCGAAGAGCCGTTCCAATTCCTCACATATTTCAGAAAAGGAATGTCCCTCATCTTCCTGCGGATGTCCGATCACAAACAGCGGGATCCCCGCTTTCTCTGCCGCTTCTTGCTTCTCTGCATAGCCTCCGCAGATCCCGCTTTGCTTGGTCACAAGACAGGAAATGCCGTACTGGCGGATGGTCGCTTCGTTCATTTCCGCCGTAAACGGGCCCTGCATGGCGATGATCTGTTTTCCCCGGATCCCCTGCTCCAGACAGCGTGACAGGCTCTCCATCCCCGGAAGCACTCTTACAAAAAGCCTGCTTCTCACCTGTTCGGAAATGCAGTATTTTGCCAGCTCCTTACTTCCCGTCGTAAGGAGGATATTTCCCTTGACCTGCTCTAAAGCCCTTGCGCAGGCTTCATTTGTCTCAAAATGAACGGCCGTTTTTCCCTGCCTGGAATCCTCCGTTTCTCTTTTCAGGCGCAGGTATGGAATCCCCATCCCCTCCATGGCGGCCCGGAGATTTGCGGTCACCAGCTCCGCATAGGGGTGTGTGGCGTCCACCACTGCTCCAAAGCCGCCCTTTTGAAGAAATCCCCTGATCTCCTCCCGGTTCATTCTTCCTCGGCGGACGGTCACTGCGGGATGCTCCTTTAACACGATCTCTCCGTATTCTGTCGCGACACAGACTGTATGGACGATCCCGGACGCGGCCAGGCACTCCGACAGTTTTCTTCCTTCCGTTGTCCCTGCAAATATCAAAATCTCTTTCAATGCTTCCTCCTCTGCATGCGTTCGGCGCCTCCGGCTCACAGGATCCGCCGCCCCGTCATCGCGGAGCCCGTGACAGGGTTTCCGCCTGATACCCCCGCTTTGTGACCAACTTTCCGCGGATGATCTCGCTGCCCGAATTTCCGATGAATACCGTGGTAAACATATTAACCTCCGCCTCCCGCAATTCCTCCAGCGTACAGGTGACTGCCCTGGTTCCCTCTCTTCCTATATTTTCCACATACCCGCAGGGCCTTCCGCCTTCCATATAACGAAGCAGGATATCGCAGGCTCTCTGCAGATAGTCCTTTCTTTTACGGCTGGCCGGATTATAGATCGCCACCGCAAAATCTCCCTCCGCGGCCGCGGCCAATCTCTTTTCGATCTTTTCCCAGGGGGTCAGCAGATCGCTCAGGCTGATCACGCAGAAGTCATGGTTCAGCGGCGCCCCAAGGACTGCCGCCCCGCTGCTGGCCGCTGTGATCCCCGGGATCACGACCAGCTCCGTATCCGGATATTGCCGCCCGATCTCGTACATCAGAGACGCCATTCCATAGATTCCCGCGTCTCCGCTGCATATGAGAGCCGTCCGTTTTCCTTTTTCCGCCTCTTCAAAGGCAAGCCTGCATCGCTTTTCTTCCTGCCGCATCGGGGTGGACCGCATCTCCTTCCCCTGAAAACGTTCTCCCAGCAGCTCCAGATAAACCGTATAGCCGATGATCACATCCGCCCGCTCTAATGCTGCCAGTGCTTCCCCGGTCATCATGTCTTCCTTTCCCGGCCCCATACCGACTACATAGATCTTATTCTTCTGCAAAGCTTACCCTCCATTCTCTTCTTGCAACCGCCATCGTCATTCCGTCCCTTGCGTTCTTTTTACAGACCAGACGTCCCCCCGCCCCGCACAGCCTCAGCGCGGCTCTTTCACAGACGTTATCTACGCCCACCTGCTCCTTTACAAACCCGGAGCCGCAAAAATCGCCTTCTACGCGCGACAGTTCCCCGGCTGTAAAGGTCACAAACGGGAGCTTCTCTTTCCTGCTCCACGCGAGAAGCCCCGGTTCCTCCTTTTTCACATCAATGGAGGCCAGCCCGAATACCTGAGAGAGAAGGATTCCGGCTTTTTCCAGGTTTTCCGCGATAAATGCCGCTATTTTTTCCGCTTCCTTTCCTTTTCTGCATCCAATTCCGATGACGTATTCCCTGGGCCGCAGGAGCAGCGCCGCTTCAAACTGTCTGTGTTCGGAAGTGATCACAATATCCGCCGGCCCCGCGGGAGGATATCCGATCATCCGTACCCCTTCCGGCGGTTCACAGTCCGCGCACAGATGTCCCGGCTCTATTGATAATGTAATATATTCTCCGGCCAGCACTTTGGAGGACACTCTTGTAATTCCGTCTTTATTCGTGATAAACAAACGGTTTCTCTTTGCAAACAGATCCGCCGCGAACTTCCGGTTCAGATCCGTTGCTGTGGTGACCACCGCTTCTGCTCCTGTTTTCTCCGCAATCCAAACAGCAAGCGCGTTTGCACCGCCCGCATGCCCGGACAGGAGGGGAATCACATGCCGTCCTGCCTCATCCATCACGAGAACGGGGCTGTCATGAAGCTTGTCCCTGATATACGGGGCAGCTGCCCGGACCGCGATCCCACAGGCTCCGATAAAAAGCAGGGCATTTCCTTCCTCCAGCTGTTCCTTTGTCCATTCTCCAAGAGTGCTATTCACGGCCAGAATCGGATGCTCCCCCATTGTATTCCAATGCTCCCCGGTTCCATAGGCAGAGCACTTTGTATACAGCACGGTCTCCAAACAGACCGGAGGGTTTCCGGTTTTACTGGTCTCCATGACCGCCTCCGCTACTTTTTCGGAGAGCAATGCCCCATTTTTGGTAAAGCTGATGATACTGAGGCACGGTGTAAAAAGGCAGGATATTTTTCCACTGTTCCCAAGCTTCCCCGTTCCCATACTTCCCCTGTCTGTCCGGATTTCCCCGCAGGCGGAAGACCTGTCCCCGGCCGGCTTTCTATATTCCGTAGAAAAGTCGGGAGCATATAGTCTGGATCTCTCATACCCTTGATGGGCAATGGCTTCTCCCACAAGGACGACCGCAGTCTTCGTAATTCCATGCGCTTTTGCCGTATCGTACAGTGTATCCACGGTGCAAAAATATGCCTCCTCCTCCGGCCATGTAGCCTTATAGACCAGCGCCGCGGGAGTCTTTTTCCCGTATCCGCCGGCTTCCAGGCGTTCGCTCAGCTCCCGCAGCATCCCTGCGCTGAGGTAGATCGCCATGGATGCCTGATGCGCGGCAAGGCTTTCTATGCGTTCCTTTTCCGGAACCTTTGTCTTTCCCTCCATCCTCGTAATGATGAGGGACTGGGAAATGCCCGGCAGGGTATACTCCAGATTCAAAGAAGCCGCCGCCCCGAAGCAGGCGCTTACGCCCGGACAGCTTTCATAGCAGATGCCAAGCCGGTCAAGCGCGTCCATCTGCTCCCGCACCGCCCCATAGATGCTGGGCTCTCCCGTGTGAAGCCGGACCGTTGTCTTTCCTTCCGCTTCTGCTTTTTGCATGGCCTCCAGCACCTCTTCCAGGGTCATTTCCGCGCTGTTATGAATCTCACACCCCTCCCCGGCATACCCAAGCAGCTCCGGATTGACCAGAGAACCTGCATAAATGATGACATCCGCCTGTTCTAACAGCCGCCTTCCTCTGACTGTGATCAGATCCGCGGCGCCTGTTCCTGCTCCAACAAAGTAAACCATTCTTTTGCCCCCCTGCTGCTTGCCAGCTCTCCAAATGCATTTGCGTATAAAATGCAGTCCATCCGTATGTTCCCTTTGGCACGCTTTTCCAGATAATAACAGATCTTCTCAGCGATCCGTTCCATGACAGGCCGCAGTTTCCCGTCCTCTTCCAGGATCGGTACGGCTTCTTCCGCAGTCAAACAGTCCAGGATCCTGCGGATCTTTTCCCGCTCCACACATTCTCTTACAGAAAAAGCTGCCAGTAATTCCATTCTGCAGTCTGCTTCTCTGGAGTGGGTATTCATGATTCCTCCCGCCACCTTGATCAGCTTCCCGATATGTCCGGTAAGAAGCATTTTCCGAAATCCGGCCTCAACAGCCAGGTCAACCGTTTCTCCGATGAAGTTGCTGCATTTTACACTTCTGTCCAGATCATAGCCATAGGTTTTTTTCATAAAATCGAGTCCGTAGTTTCCCGGCGAAACCGCCACATAATCGAAGCCCTGCGCCCTTCTCTGGTTTAACTCGGCCCGGATCGTAGCGAGGATTGCCTGACTGCTCATAGGCTCCACGATTCCGCTGGTTCCCAGGATGGAAATGCCTCCCACGATGCCCAGCCTCGGGTTATGGGTCTGGCCTGCCAGCTTTTCTCCCTCCGGCACGGAAATCTCGACCCGCAGGCTTTCCCTGCAGTCTGCAAGCCGGCAGACCTGCCGCACTTCTTTTTCGATCATCTCCCTTGGGACACGGTTGATCGCGGCATTTCCCACAGGCTGGTCCAGTCCGGGCCTGGTCACTCTTCCGACGCCCTTTCCGCCGCAGATCTCGATCCTCTGCCCTGTCTTTGCGCCCTGCCCCGGATCTGCATAGGAAACCCTTGCGTAGATCAACGCCCCCGATGTAATGTCCGGATCATCCCCTCCGTCCTTTTCTACCGCGCAGCTGACTTCTGTTTCTCTGCGGCTGATATCCAAAAGCCGGGCCGTATAGGCGATCCCCTTGGGCGTTTCGATGGTAATTTCCGTTTTTCTGTTTCCTGTGAGGAGCATATATGCCGCCGCTTTTGCCGCAGCCGCCGCGCAGCTTCCGGTGGTAAATCCATATCGCATCCTTTTCTCTCCCTTCCTCCCCCCCGGCCACTGGCACCCGGTCAGGTTCTAAGCGGAAACCGTCTTACCGGGCTCTGGTCAGTTCATACAGCAATGCATTGCATATAGCCGCCGCCACATTGCTTCCCCCTTTTCTGCCCCTGTTCACGATATACGGGACATCGGTTTCCATGATCAGCTCCTTCGCGGCTTCTACATTGACAAAGCCTACCGGAACCCCGATAATAAATGCCGGACGCCATGCGCTCTCCTGCATCATCTCATACAGCTTAAGCAATGCGGTGGGCGCGTTGCCTACCGCAAATATGACCGGCTTTTTCAGCTTCCCGGCCTGTTCCATACTGACCGCCGCCCTGGTTGTCCCCCGCTCCTTCGCGATCCTCGCCACCTCTTCGTCCGCCATAAAGCAATGGGCACGGCCTCCCAGACTGGCCAGCACCCTCTGGTTGATCCCGGAAAGCGCCATATTGGTATCTGTTACAATATCCGCGCCCCCGCTTAGAAGCGTTTTGGCGATCCCAACCGCGCCTTCCGAATAAGTCATCGTGTCCGCATAGTCAAAATCCGCGCTGGTATGGATCACCCTCTTCGTGATCATTTCCTGTTCCGCAGGAAGCAGGATTCCTCTCATCCGGAGCTCCTCCGCGATGATCTCAAAGCTTCTTTTTTCTATTTCCTCCGGGAGCAGACGCTCCATCCGTTTTCGATTTCCCACTTTATTTCTCCAATCGCTTTCAGTAATGCTTCATTTTCTTTCCTGCGTTTTACCGCGATCCGGTAAAACCCTTTTTCCAGTCCCCTGAAATTTTCACAATCACGGATCAGGATTCCTCTTTCCAGCAGCCTGTCATATAGCGGCCATTCGCAATAGAGCAAGAGAAAACAGGCGCTGCCCGGAAACACCCGGAAGCCAAGCTGTCTCAATCCCTCCTCTAAATATTGTCTTTCCTTCTTTACATAGGCTGCTGTCTTCTCTATCAACCCGGTCTGTCCGGCGCACTCACATCCCGCCGCCTGGGCAAACGCAGAAATGTTCCATTCCGGCAGTTGACGGCTGATCTTTCTCAGCAGCGGCGGATGGCTGCATGCCAGATATCCCAGACGGACTCCGGGAATCGAAAAGGTCTTTGTAAATGCCCTCACAAGCATCAGATTTGGAAACTCCTCTATCGATCCCAGCATGGAGCATTCCCTGCCGCAAAACTCGATAAAGCATTCATCCAGAACCACACAGATCCCGTTCTCCCTGCAGCGGCAAAGGATATGTCTCAGTTCTTCCCTGCTCATCAGATTTCCGGCAGGGTTATTGGGGTTGGCAAGGAACAGGAGGCTGACGTCTTCTGTCAGCAGGGATAAGAAATCCTCCCTGATACAAAAATCGTCCTCTTCTTTTGTTTCATAATAAATGATCTCTCCCTCCGATGCCCCTGCGGCATATTCGTATCCGTAGAAGGAGGGAACCGGAATGATTGTTTTTTTCGGCTTTATCCCATGGACAATGGCCATAAAAAGCTCGGACGCGCCGTTTCCGAAGAGCAGCTTCTCCGGGGATACCTTCTGCATTTTGCCCACTGCCTGCTTTAATTTTTCCGCCCATATGTCCGGATAATTCCTGCAGTCCTCTACCGCTTCATGCAAGGCCGCTTCTACCGCTTCCGGCATGCCCAGCGGATTTACATTCACGGAGAAATCGAGTTCTACCCGGTTTCTGTAAATATCCCCTCCGTGCATTCCTTTCTTCATAATATCCATCCTTTCCAGACAAATACTATCCCACCAAAAAATGAATCCCCGCCATAGCCAGAATACACAGTACCTCCCCCAGCCACGCGCTCAGATACATCAACCGGTTCGCCCGTCTGATATCCTCGTATTCCACCTTTCGCAGCGCATCCCCGATATAGGGTTTCCTGATCATCCTGCCAAAATAGGATGCATCTCCCGCAAGCCGGATTCCCAGCGCCCCGGCGCATACGCTTTCTGTCTGTGCCGAATTGGGGCTTGCGTGATTTTTACGGTCCCTCCTGTAAATGCGGTATGCCTCTTTCCCGGAAAAACACCCTCCGCTCAGGAAGGAGGCCGCCAGCATCAGGCAGGCACTGATCCTGGCGGGCAGGAAATTCACGGCATCATCCAGCTTCGCCGCTGCCCTCCCGAAATACAGATACCTGTCGTTCTGATAGCCGACCATGGAATCCATCGTATTCACTGCCTTATATAAAAATCCCAGTACGGGGCCGCCAAGCGCCGTATAAAGCATCGGCGCGATCACCCCGTCGGAGGTATTTTCCGCCACAGTCTCAACCGCCGCCTTTGCGACTCCCTCTTCATCCAGGCAGTCCGTATCCCTGCCCACGATCATCGAAACCGCCCTTCTCGCCCCGGGCAGGTTCTTGTGCCTGAGGCAGTCATAAACCTTCATGCTCTCCGTCTTGAGACACTTTGCCGCCAGGATCTGATACGTCATCAGCGTTTCCAGAAGAACTCCCAGCCAGTCCCGGACGGCATATGCCAAAAGCAGGACAGACGCTGTAATTACCGCAGTGCCCGACAGCACAAGAAGAACCAGGAACACGCCCTGCCGCAGCTCCTTTTTCTCATTTCGTGTGTTTTCATTTCGCCTTTTCTCATTTTGTTTTCTCTCATGCTGCTTTTTTCCATTCTGTTCTTTCCCAGTTCCCAGAAGGCTTCTTTCCGCTCTTGCAATGCTGCTTCCGATCAGCCGGACCGGATGGGGGAGCCAGATCGGATCCCCCAGCAGCAGATCCAGAAGAAACCCAAAGAAAAATGCTGTGATATGGTATTTCATATTCCGAACCTCTACCATTTACCGACAGCCAGGCCGTGAATCGTAACAATTTCCGGTTTATCCTCAAAGTTTTTTACAGTGCAGATATAGCCTTTTCCGTTCGCCGTCCGGTAATCAAAATAATCTCCGCCTCCGTATTGGCTTAATAGGGCCATGATCGTGCCTCCATGTACGATGCATCCGGCCGTAAGCGGTTCCTTTCTCTTTTTCATCCGTTTTACTTCCCCTGCCATTCTCCGAAAGCCTCTGCAGCAGCGCGCCAGAAATTCCTTCCTGCTCTCTCCTTCCGGGAAGGGAAGCATTCCCTGGCTGTCGATCCACGCCTGATACCGTTCATCCCCCTGCAGTTCCAGATAGTTCTTTCCCTCAAAGGCTCCGAAATCTATTTCCTCCCATTCTTTGATCAAAAATGGCCGGACATCCGGATACAAGATCTCTGCAGTCTGAATACACCTTTTCATCGGGCTGGCAAACAGCAGATCCATGGCCGGATAGACCTGCCGCTTCTGATATTCTGCAAGCTGCAGCATGCCTTCCCGGGAAAGCGGCTGATCCGTTTTTCCCAGATATCTGTGCTCCTGATTCGCCTGAGTTGCTCCGTGCCGGATCAGCACGAGTGTAATTTTGTTCTCTCTCACTTCCTGGCCGGACATGGCAGGGCTCGTTATTTGATCCTCTGGCCGATTCCGCATATCACACGCTCCACTTCCTCCGCCTGTCCCGCAAGACTGACAAGGATTCTTCCTGTCCGTTCCCTGTACTCCCTTTCAAACGCTTCTACGGGAATGATCCCATTACCGATCTCATCGCAGATCAGCACACAATCCGGGCAGCTCTCCGCAAAGTCAAGGATCTCACTTTCCGGACTGCCGCCCCGCTCGAGTCTCGTCCTGATCCAATGGTGAAGATGATTTATGACTGCCATGCCGCCTTTAAGCTCCTCTTTCCCCGGAAGCTCCCCGTCCCAGATCCTGTCTGCTTCCACAGGATCGCTTCGCAGCACATAATCTAATTTTCCCTGTGCGTATCCTCCGATCACCAGTTTCATCCTTTCCTCTCCGCCTCCGTATTCTATATGGCCCGTCCTAATATATGGACTGCCGCCGCCACAGCCAGGATCCCCTCCTCACAGATCAGGACAAAATATCCCGCCGTATCTCCTGTGATCCCGCCAAGCTCCTTTTTCATCCTACAATAGTAGGAACCAAACAGCAAAAGCGCCGCTGCCGCCGCCAGGGCTCCTGCACATGCCGACTGCCGGAGCATAAAGCAGACACAGAGGATGCTCTGCAGGTACAGCGACATCTTCACAATGCCTTTTTGGGCGCTGCCCGCAAAAAGAGACAGCATGCCGTCTTTTTTCGCCAGCGGAAAGGAAACCACGCTGATCCCGCTCAGGCACCGTGATAAAAAGAACCCTCCGCATACGATTTTTAAGAGGCTTTGATCCGTCACCTCTGAAAATGCTCCCATATAGATCATTCCATATACGGCCAGCATCAGGACCGAAAATGCCCCGATATGGGAGTCCTTTAATATCTCCAGCTTCCGCTCCCTGGGCTGGTAGGAATGGAGCGCGTCCATGGTATCCATAAAGCCATCCGCATGAAATCCGCCGGTTATGATCAGCGGGATCGCCGTGCCGATCAGAACGCGGCATATCTCGCCTATTGCAGATCTGGCGCACAGCCAGCTCCACAGATAAACACATCCCCCCACTGCCGCGCCGATCCACGGAAAAAAGCAGAGCACATATTTCATGTCCTCTTCCTTCCACTCAAACAGAGGAACCGGAATCCTGGAATAGAGGGAGCAGGCAATGGCACAGGATTTTAAAATATGCATTTTGGCTTCCCTTCCTTTCCGTCCCGCCGCTTTTTTACGGCCAGCGGGATGCCCGCGACCACTTCCACGACGTAATCTGACGCCGCCGCCAGCCGTTCATTGATCCGCCCCATTGCATGGATATATTCCATTGTCGTCCTGTCATAGACGGTTCCGTCTTCAAACACATTGCCGCTCACGATCACAAGATGCTCCACCTCTTCCCGCAGCGTCTCGATCCCTTTGACAATCTTCTCTGATACGGCTTCCTTTGTTTTCGGCGCCGATCCCGAAAACATTTCATTGGCAGTGAGATTGGAAATGCATTCCAGCAGCGCGGTTCTCTCTCCGGCTTCCATCTTCTCCGCCGCCTTCTGGATATCCACAGGCTGCTCGATCGTCAGAAATCCCTTTCCACGCCGGAGCATTCTGTGTCTCTCGATCTTCCTTTCAGCTTCTGCGTCAAATGCCTGCATCGCGGCGATATAATATTTCTTTTTTCCTTCCGAAAGGGAAATCATACAGTCTTCCGCATACCCGGACTTCCCACTGCCGCTTCCCCCGATCACCAGTATCATCATCCGACAGGACCCTGCCTTTCACTGAAATCTTTCATATGGTTCGATCCGGATATCGGAAAAAGTCGTCTGATCCTGATAGAGGCTCATCACCAGATCCAACAGCGAAAGCATCATAACTGCACCGGTTCCCTCCCCCAATGCCAGACTGCCGTCGATCACAGGCTCAATCCCCAATTCCTCCGCCAGTCTTTTCATTGCCGGCTCCTTTCCTTTATGGGAAGGAAGCAGATACTCCCTGGTTCCCGGTACGATCCGCTCTGCCAGAAGTGCCGCCGTCATGCTGATGACGCCATCCAGGACAATAGGCATATGATACACCGCGCCCCCGATACAGAGCCCGGTCAGTCCCGCAATGTCCAGCCCTCCGACGGTTTTCAGTATCTCAAGCGGGCCTGCGTTTCTAAGCTGGTATTTTTCTATGGCTTCTGTAATGATCCTCTGCTTCTGGAGCAGCCCTTCGTCGCTTAAGCCGGCGCCTCTTCCGGTCACTGCCGTCACTTCACAGTCCAGCAGCGCCGCCGCCACTGCACTGCTGGTGGTTGTATTTCCAATCCCCATCTCTCCTGTCGCAAGAATATTGTACCCTTTCTCCTTGCAGTCCGCCGCCAGTTCGACCCCTGTAAAAATTGCCTTCACTGCTTCTTTTTCTGTCATGGCAGGCTCGTTTCTGAAATTTTTTGTCCCGCAAGCGATCTTCCGATCCAGGACTCCCGGGATCCGCTCCAAAGTGTTCACGCCGATATCCACCGGAATCGTGTCGGCTCCCATGTACGCTGCCATCTTTCCGACAGAGGATTTCTGTTCTGCCATACTTTTGACAACCGCCAATGTCACCTCCTGGCCGGACTGGCTGATGCCTTCCGCAACAATCCCGTTGTCCGCGCACAGGATGATAACGGCCTTCCTGGAGATATCGATCTGTTCCGTCCCCTGGATGGCTCCGATCTGTGCCGTGAGCGCTTCAAACCTTCCCATCCCGTCCAGGGGCTTTGCCATATGGTCAAAGCGTTTCCGCACATTTCTGCGGATCTCCTCATCCGGGGCTTCCACAACGAGTTTTTTCAGCGCTTCTCCTGTGTCGCTATTCCATGCGAGCCGCCTTAAGCATTCCATAGATTTCCTCCATATTCAAATAATTCCTCAGCGTATCAGCCAGCAGATCATACTGCCGTTCTTTCAGGCTCTGATAGTCTTTCATAGCTCCCTTTTCGAGAGAGATCCCCTTTTTCTCCGCCAATGCCTGCACCACCGCTTCCGCAACAGGGCCTTTGTCAAAGATTCCATGCACATAGGTTCCATACACATGTTGATCCCCCAGTGGCATCCCATCATGCAGATTCCGCGGGGACAGGCAGGCTTCCTCCCATAAAGCACTGCGATGGGATACGATCGCTCTCGATTCCATACTGCTTCCTTCTCCCTCGTTTTCCCCATCCATCCAGACGGTTTTTCCCATATGGATTTCATAGCCCGCATATTCCAGCCCGGAAAGCCCCGAAAAAATTCCGTCCATTTCGGGAAGCTCTCCCTTCACCCTGCGGCGCACCTTTTCCCCTGTCAGCTCCGTAACGGCCGGAAGCAGCCCCATCCCCCGCAGAGAGCCGCCTTCCTCCACCTGATTCGGATCTGTGATCCATTCTCCCAGCATCTGGAAGCCTCCGCAGATCCCAAAAACAGGGACCTCATCTGCAAGCTTTTTGACTGCAGCCTCCAGGCCGTTTCCTCGCATCCATTTCAGATCCCCCATGGTATTCTTGCTTCCGGGCAGGATGACCATATCCGGACGGCCCAGCTCTGACACGGAAGCGGCATAGCGCACCGACACTTCCTTCCTCTGTTCCAATGCATTAAAATCCGTGAAGTTCGAAATCCTTGGATAGCGGATCACCGCAATATCCACAGCGCTGATTTCCCTTCTTTCAAAGCGGTCTGTCAGACTGTCCTCGTCCTCCAGTGCCAAATCCATAAAGGGAACAACACCGGCCACAGGAATCCCTCCCTTTTCCTCAAGCATGGCGATCCCGGGATCCAGGATTGTCTGATCCCCCCTGAATTTGTTGATGATCAGCCCTTTGACCCTTGCTTTTTCCTTCTCGGGCAGCAGCAGCAATGTCCCCAATAGCTGCGCGAATACTCCGCCCCTGTCGATATCACCGGCTAAAAGCACCGGGGCGTCCACCATTTCCGCCATTCCCATATTCACAATATCGTGCTCCCGCAGATTGATCTCCGCCGGACTGCCTGCCCCCTCGATCACGATCACGTCCGCATACGCTTCCAGCTTCCGAAAGGCTCGTTTGATATCCGGGATGAGCTTTGTTTTGTACGCGAAATACTCTCTGGCACTCATGTTTCCCAGCACCTCTCCATTCACAATGACCTGGGAGCCGGTATGGCTCGTCGGCTTTAACAGAATCGGGTTCATACAGACCATCGGTTCTATGCCTGCCGCCTCCGCCTGCATCACCTGCGCCCTTCCCATCTCCAGGCCTTCCTCTGTGATAAAAGAATTCAGCGCCATATTCTGTGATTTAAAGGGTGCTGTCCGGTATCCGTCCTGCTTCATGATTCTGCAGAGCCCTGCCGCAAGAAAGCTCTTTCCCACGCCTGACATTGTCCCCTGAACCATGATCACTTTTGCCATCTGAAACCATCCCCTTCCCGGTAAGGAGTTGTAGAAACTGTTTTTCCGCATTTCCGCGCGTATTCCAGAAGCTCCCGGTTGGCGGCTTCCAGACTTCCGAAGGCTGTTCTGCAGCAGAGCACCCGGCTGCAGGAATCCACGGCTTTTTTTGCCTGACGCAGCACGGCTCCATCCACAGGCTCAAATGCCTTTGCCGAGATCACCTCGGCGGCCAGCGCCCTTGCCGCAGGATAATCCAGATCGTTTTCATAAAGGATCCCTGTGGCAAAGGCCTTTCTTTCCCGCTGTAATTTTCGGTACATGCTTCTTCCGCTGCCCCCGCCTGCGATCACAAACAGATCCGCCTTTCCCCTGGGCGCTTCCATCTCCATACTCGTGTTTTCCTCGTCAAAGCTTCCCGTCTCTATGTGAAACAGGGATTGGATATATCCCGGCCGGAAGATCTCCTCCGGCGTTCCAAACCGTTCCACATAGGGTCCATCCACACACAGGATCCGGTCGGAAATCCGCTCCGCCAGTTCCAGCTCATGAAGGGACATGATGACCGTCAGCCCCTTTTTGATCCGTAATTCCTGCAGCACCGATAAAAATTCCAGTTTATATTTTACGTCCAAAAAGGAGGTCGGCTCGTCCAGGATCAGGATCTCCGGCTCCTGGCAGATTGCCCTGGCAAGCATCACCCGCTGCCTCTGCCCGTCACTGATCTTTGTAAAATCCTGATCCCGGAGCTCCGCCGCATGAACCAGCTCCATTGCCTCCGCAACGGCTGCGCGGTCTTCTTCTGACAGCCTTCCAAACGGCCCGGTATAAGGATATCTGCCGGTAGCAGCCACCTCCTCACAGGTCATCAGCTCCGTTTTTAATTTCTCTGTGAATACTACGGCCATTCTCCGGGACAGCTCGGACGCGGACATCCGGGACAGTTCTTTTTTGTTCAGATACACTGTTCCGCCGAGAAGCTCTAGCTGACCCGCAATGCTTTTTAATATAGTGGATTTTCCCGCCCCGTTGGGGCCGATCAGCGTCAGTATCTCTCCCCGGTTCAGTCCGATCTCCATATTTTGGATCACCGGTTCTCCCTGGTAGCCAACGCTCAGCCTCTCAGCCTGAAAATAATATTCCACTGCACAGCTCCCTCCTGTATTAAGAAAAATGTTTCGCATCTGCTTTTCTGCCTGCCATGATCCAAAGCACCACCGGGGCGCCGAAAACTGCCGTAACAGTGCTGATACTCAGTTCTGTGGGCGCGAGCATCGTCCTGGCCAGCAGGTCGCAGAAGAGGCAGAACACGCTTCCGCCTAAAAAGCAGGCCGGGATCATTGGAAGCGGCACTGCCGTTCCCAGCAGTTTTTTTACCAGGTGCGGAACCGCGATCCCGACAAAGGAGATTGGTCCCGCGAAGGCCACGATACATGCGGATAAAAGGCTGGAGAGGATCACAAGGCAGATCCGCAGAAGCCGGATATTGACTCCCAGATTCTGTGCATAGGCTTCCCCAAGCTGATAGGCCGAAAGCGGCTTTGATAGCAGAAACACGGCAAGGAACGTCACGGATACGGCAGCGGCCATCACCCGCACATGGTCCCACGTCATTCCGGAAAAGCTGCCCTGCGACCAGTTATGGAGATTGACGATATCCGCGTCATCCGCAAAGGCCACCACCAGCTCCGTAACCGCCGAACAGATATAGCCGATCATCACGCCGCCCACCACCAGCATCGACATTCCCTGCACCCTGCGGGACAAAAGCAGGACGAACCCCATGGACAGCATGGCCCCGGCAAACGCCGCCAGCATCATGTCCGCAGAGGTCACTCTGACGGATCTTCCCAGGAGAAAGACCATCACCAGCGCCACCGCCATTTTTGCCCCCGAGGAAATGCCGAGGACAAAGGGACCGGCGATGGGGTTGTGGAAAAAGGTCTGCAAAAGATATCCGGCAAGGGAGAGGGCACCGCCCAGTATCATGACCGCAAAGGCTCTCGGCAGCCGGATCTCCCAGAGAATACTTTCCGCTGTCTCGTTCCCGCCCTGCCCTGTCAGTATCCGGATCAGCTCCGGCAGGGCAATGCCTACGCTTCCGATACAGATATTGAGGGCCAAAAGCACCACGGCTCCTGTCCCCAGAAGCAGAAATGCCGCGATCTGCCTGTCCCTCCTGCTTTTTCGCATTGTACGCCTCCCCTTTCTTTTCGGAAACCTTATTCCAGACGAAACAGGTAATGCATCGTGTCTTCCTCCCCGCCTGTCAGCATGGTATGGAGATCTTTTATAAAATCCCCGATGGATAACGACTGCTGGTACATATCGTTTGTCGTGCACCAGATATTTCCATCCTGCACCGCCCGAAAATCTTCCAGGAACCCGCATTTCTCCAGAAGCTCGTCTTTGCTTGACACTCCGCCGTCAATGGAACTGTTGTAGATCAGAAAATCCGCGTCCTTCGCACTGTTGTAAAACTCCTCGGCCTGCAGATTCACTGTTGAGCGCTTCGTCCCCGGATCACCGAGCCGGTCAAAAATATAGGCTCCGCCTGCAAGCTCGATCATCTTCGGCACATAATCGGAGGATTGACGCACCTGCACCAGACCATTTGACGTAATGAAAAAAAACGCAACCGTCTGTCCTGTCTGTTCGTCTGCCTCCATCTCCTTTAAAACCGCCGCCTGTTCTTCGAAGATCTGATCCGCCTCTGCTTCCTTTCCAAGCAGGGCTCCAAAAAAACGGACCCATTCCACTCTTCCCAGGGGATGCGGCTCATAACTGGAATATTCGATCATAACAGGGATATCGAAGTCCGCCAGCTTTTCGACGACCTCCGGCGAATGGGAGATCATCCGGTTTTCTATGGCAAGCCCGCAGCCCTCTGAGACAAGCAGCTCATAATCCGGTTTGCTGTATTTTCCCGCATATAAGATCTCTCCCCTGGCCATGGCTTCCCTGGCTTTTTGCACATACCAGTTTTCTTCCTTCTGCCCGGAGAAAGCGATTGCCTCCAATGCGTCTAATTCGCTGAACATATCCATGACAGCCGACGCTACCAGATAAATTTCTTTCACCGGGCGCTGCAATACAATAATATCCTCCTCCAGATCTTCTGGTATGGACTGTTCCTCCGGAACAACCAGGAACCGCTGTCCGTCCATGACGGTTGTCAGCATCGTATAGCCCCCTTCATAATAGTCTACCGTAAAATTTTCGGCATATTGGAGCTCCATACTGCTTTCATAGACGAGCGGCTCTCCTTTTCGGCTGTCCTGCGGCAGGCTGCCCGTATTCCCGGAATCTGGCTGATCAGAGGAAAGGCCGCCGCAGCCCTGTAGCCCTGATATCCCCAGTAAAAACAGACCTATTGCGATGATCGTCTTTCTTCTTCCTCTCATCTTTTGCGCCTCTTATTCTAACGGCTTCATGGTGTCTGAATGAAAGGTCAGCGTATACTCGATCTCATGGGGCGTGCTCATAGCCACCGTATCGCCGACCACATCAACCGGCTCATCAAAGGCAGGCACCGGTATTTCAAAAACAGAATCTCCTTCCGTATTGACCGGCAGATATTTTTCCCCGCCAACGATCATATAGTCATAATTGGGACTGCTCCATTGTACAACCGCGGTCACAGCCCCCTGTGAGATATGGGCCTCGGCAGGGGACAAGATCTTGGCCTTTCCGCTCCCTCCCTCAAAAGAAAGCTCAACAGTATAGCTGCCGTCCTCCCATTGCGAAGCTTTCTCCCCGCCTGCTCCGTCTGCCTGGGGCTCCGGATTGGAAACACGCACCTTATGGTCGTACCATTTTCCTTTGGTTCCGATCAGCGCCAGGTCAAACTCCTCATCCAGAGCCGGAACCGGCACGTCAAAGCCGTACACCTCCTCGGTCATGCCGTCGCTGTATGTCACCGTATCCTCCGTCGGAATCAAAAGTTCGGCTCCCTCCTTTGCTGCGTCTTCGGCAAGTCCGGGAAACAGATTTAAAATTTTTTTTGACATCAGGGAGATATGTATGGTCATTTCTCCATTCTTGACAGTGAGGGTTCCCTTGCCGTCACATGCTTCATTTACCCGGAACATGCTGCTGTCCGTATCAAACTCCGCCGTATAGATCCCATCCGGAAGCTCTGCCTCCTTTTCGGAATCCGCATCCTCCGATGCAGTTTCCGGGTCAGGAGACGCTTTCGCTTCCCCGCTGTTCTCCTGTGCAGCCGTCTCCTGCGCGCTGCTTTCTCCTGCGCAGCCGGCGGTCAGTGAGACCGCCAGCAATAACGCGCCAACTATCAGGTTCCATTTTTTCATAATCGTATTCCCTCTGCTTTTTCTACTGCAGGTCAGAGACTTCCTAACACATCCAACCGTACAGCTGACTTTTTTCGTACAATACTTTTTTACACTACTGACCGATCACGTCAGCGGTATGCTGCACATACAGCTTCTGAATCGCTTCGATCTGTCCAAGACCTGTAACCTGTACATCCACGCTGTCAAATTTCCCCGATGCCTGAAACATGCTCAGCCAGGAGTCTTCCTCTTCCCCGGCCATATCGTTGTTGGCATGGTCTCCGGCCACGACCATGAGCGGTCTGAGAACCACCTTCTTATAGCCGGCCTCTAACACTGCTTCCACCACTGCATCGCATGCGGTCTCTTCCGGTTCACCTTCCACTGTTCCGATGAATACATTGTCATATCCAAGCTCCGCCATCTGTGTCTGCATCTGGCTGTAAGATACCTTGGCTGTATGGGAGGTACCGTGTCCCAGGAATACAAAGGCCGTACCGTCCTCCTTTGCGGCATTCGGGCTGTCGTAGCCTGCCGCCTTACATGCTTCCACGGTAACTGCCTCCGCCACGGCAGCTTTATCCGCATTGATCACGGAAGCGTCCGTTCCCACCTCTCCCAGAAGCGGCTCCGCAGTTTTCACGGTTTCAAACCGATCCTGATATGCTTCCACTGCTTCCATTAATTCGTCATACTCCGCGCCGCGCATCAGATGGGTGGGCTGGATCACCAGATTCTTGACCCCGTTTGCTGCCGCGCGCTCCAGCGCCTGTTCCACGTTGTCAATAAATTCGCCGTCTCTGGCCTGGATATGGTTGATAATGATCTGCGCTGTGAATGCCCTTCTTACAGACCAGTCCGGATATGCCTCCTGCAGCGCGTCCTCAATCCCCTTGATGTCGGCAACCCGGCTGTCATTGAAAGACGTGCCGAAGCTGACTGCCAGGATTTCATTTTCACCGATCTCATCCTGGTTGCGCGGATCATCCTTCGACGCGTCTCCGGTATCCCTTCCAAAATAATCCGGATCCGCATTTTCTCCCTCTACCAGCTCTTTCTGGGCATCTGTCAGCGCGTCCCATGCTTCCTTCGCCGCCGCACACTGGCTGTCCGTCTCCTCAGTCCGTTCCTGCACATAGATTGCGTCGATCAGAGCCGCCGCTTCATCCGCGGCCTCCTGATCTGTTTTTTCACCTGTCTTAGCATCTGCGGCTCCGTCTTCCTCAGCTTCTGCGCCGCCTTCCGCTTCGCCGCTCACTTCCACGGAGTCCTCCTGGGATGTTCCATTGCCGTTTCCGCATCCTGTTACCCACAATGCTCCTGCCAGTGCTGCCATAAATACTACTGCTGTTCTTTTTTTCATATGTCCTCCTTCGGCATAACCTGCCATTGTTTTGTTTGCATCGATTCAATACAGCAGTAAAAAAATATTTTGTTTGCGGAACCCGCGCCTGCATATGTAAATCGAAAGGCTGGGTCTGCTGCCTGCTAGTCTGAATCATTGCCTTATAAAGGAATATGTACGTCAGAAACCGGTTTCAGGCAGCACAAGCCCAGGCAGCAGCAAAATGCCCCGCAGAAATAAAAAACCCTCTGCCTATACAGGTAAAGGGTTTGTATACAAAGTAAATATACAGAAAAAGCATAGAGAACGAATTTTCCATATATCCAAACGTACAACCAGTTACTCGTGGTCTGAAACTATTGTTTCTGTACAGCATTCAGGCAGGTCTCCCGGCTTAAAGATCACTGCATCTGCCATCTTCCCAGTTTCCCAGTGATATATCGGCTTCTGCTCCCTAATTACGGTGACGAGTTCGTACAGGA
>CAYQBE010000011.1:48315-58368 GCA_964415625.1 uncultured Clostridium sp. | reverse complement strand
CATATGAAAATTTATCCTGCACGAAACATAGAGGTAATTATATTGGATTATACTAAATCGGCCGTAAGAAGTCGTAGAAAAATAACTGATGCAGATCCTTAACTAAAAGAAAGGAACTCCCTCCATGAAAGATTTGTTTATCCCGGAACATGAATTAATGGATTTTGAATTTTATGACCTGAGAAATGTCCCCATGCACTATCACCAGAACCCGGAGCTTTTGTATGTGCTGGAGGGCTCCCTTAAAATTGTCCTGGAAGAAAAGGACTGCCTGCTGCAGAGCCGGGATTTTTATATCATCAACGCCAATACCCGGCACGCGCTTTTGTCGGACGCCCCGGTGTTCTATGTCTGCCTGCATCTCAATTTTATCCGGCTGCAGCATTACCTGGATATGAACCGGGTGATCTTCCTCTGTGATTCAAACGGGATGAACGATGCGCTCCGGCAGAGCATTTCCTCCCTGCTGGATCAGATCATCACGAATTATTTTTCCAGATCCGGCGTATCCCTGATCCCACTGAACAGCCTGTACTATTCCCTGCTGCACCAGATCACGGCCAACTGCATCGCCTATACCGACGATGTCCGGTTTGAGACACGGAAATCGGTGGAGCAGACACGCCTGAACGAAATCGCCAATTATGTCTATACAAACTATAAAAGCGATATCCGCCTGGCAGACCTGGCCGAGCAGCTGTATTTATCTCCCGCGTACCTGTCCAAATATATCAAGACCCGGCTCCATATGAATTTTGTGGACTATGTAAATTCCATCCGGCTTTACCACGCGGTGGCTGAAATAAGAAATTCAGAAAAAAAGATCACGAATATAGCCATTGACAACGGATTTTCCAATATCACCGCATTTAACCATGCCTTTAAGAAGTTTTATGATATGACGCCCTCGGAATTTCGGGCAAGAGAAAAGGAAAAAAAGCAGGCAGACCAGGCTGGGGCGCTGGACGCGGAGATTGCGAAGAAGGCCGAGGAATATCTGAAAAACCGGAGTTCCTCCGCTCCCCGGCAGGCGATGTCACGGCAGTATCTCATCGCCGATGCCCATAACCAGAAAATCTATTCGAAATACTGGAAGCGGATGATCAATATCAACCGGATGAGCGACCTGTTCCAGTCTGACATCCAGTCCCATATCCTGCTTTTAAAAGAGCAGCTGGACTTCGAATACATCCGCTTCTGGGATATTTATTCCGGGGATATGGAACTGAATATCGGCGGCACGGAAGAATATTACTTTGAAAAAATGGACCGGGTCATGGATTTTCTGATCCATCACGGCATCCATCCTTATATCGAGATTGGGTTTAAACCGGAAATGCTGGTCGAACGTCTGGATCAATATCTGGTTGCCGAGCACAAAGAAATCCTGTTCAAAACCTATCCGGAGGCCAAATATTTTTTCCATTCCATGATCTCCCATTACGCGAACCGGTACGGCATTGCCGAGATCGAACAGTGGTATTTCGAGCTATGGAAGGATCCACGGCTTCTGAAAGAACATGATTACCAGGATTATTTTACGGCATTTGAAGCCTGTTATGACGCATTAAAAGAAATTTCACCCAATATCCGGATCGGCGGCGGGAGCATCCACATGACCTTTGACGAACCCATTTTTGCGGAATTCCTCTCCCATTGGAAGCAGCGGATCGTGAATCCCGACTTCCTAAGCATTTATTCCTATCCTTATTACACAGGCAGTGCGGGGCGTGCCATTGACCGGAGGCGTTCTCAGGATACCGGCTATCTGAAAAAAACAGTGGAGACGGTCACGGATGAGCTGGCCCGGATCGGATTTCACATCAAGGAGGTCCATGTATCGGAGTGGAACGGCTCTGTCTCCAATCGGAATCCGATGAATGACAGTATCTGGCAGGGCGCTTATGTGATGAAAAATATCATCGACAATCTCGGCGGTATCTCCCTTCTGGGATACTGGCTGGGATCCGATCTGTTTTCCCGTCACAACTACACCAACGATATCCTCAACGGCGGCGTCGGGCTTCTCACCCGTTCTGGGATCCGCAAGCCGTCCTTTTACGCGTTTGATTTTATGAACCGGATGGGGAATTATATCGTTGCCCAATATGAAAATGCCCTCATCACCTCCAACGGGCACAACAGCTTTTATATCGCCGTCCACAATATGAAGGAGCCGAACCTGAACTACTACAGGACTCCGGAAAATGAACTGGATCCGTCACAGCCGGAAAATTATTTTGACCATATGGATCCCATAGAATGTAATTATCAGATCCGGCATGTGACCAATGGGTTATACCAGATCAAGGTGCGCAGGATCAATGCAGAATATGGAAGCATCCTGGATTCCTGGTACGCGATGGGGCGGTTCTCTGAGCCTACGCCGGAAGATATTACCTATCTGGATCAGATATCGGTTCCCAGGATCCATATCCAGGAAAATGCCGTTACAGACAATACCCTGAATTTTGAGACTGTGCTGGAGCCCAATGAGATCCAGATGGTGCATATCTCCTATCGGTACGTATGAGGCTGTCGGGCGTATTGCCCGCCAGCCTGTTTCATATGTAAATGAGGGACTTTTCTTATGACCAGGCGGGAACCGTTTATTATTTCATGTTTAACAGAAATTCCTCAGGACTATATATCGGCAGAGCCGCCTTTTTATAGTCATCAAGATTTCTTGTAACAATACAATCCATCTCCTCACGGATTGCAGACTCTGCCATAACTGCATCCTCAAAATCAGAAAGAGGAGACGATACTGCCTTAAGGCAGTCTATTCCAGTTGTATCCAATAAACCAAACAGGCAAAACAGCTTATTCAAAATCTGTCTGGTATCTTTATCGCTATGTGTGCATCTATGTGTGAGGTAGTAAATATCGGTAATGGATTTCGCAGTCAGAAATCCTTCAAACTGCTCATTTGCCGCTCCCAAAAATATCTCCTGAGCCTCTCTGCAAAAAGGCTTGCGGCTCTGCAGTGCATCAATCACAATACAGGTATCTATCAGTGCTCTCATATTTTATTTCGCCTTTCTTCCTGTGCTTCATCAAGCGTCATTTCTGCAGGAACACTGCCAAACAATGACTGTGCCATACTGACCCGATCCTGAAATGGATTCGTCAGCTTTGCAACCACTTTTCCATTCTTTGTAATAAAAATATCTTCTTTTTCTGCAAGCAGCAGATACTTACTGAGATTAAGTTTCAACTCTGTAGCCGTAATGGACATGATAATTTCCTCCTTCATTTCATGTTATTTTTATTATATCCCATTCGAACGATTCTTGCAATTAAATCGCACGAAACCAGCATGTTTTATTCTTCCTCTGGTTACTGTTCACACCCTGACCGGGCGCTCACAGTAACGGCATCAGGCTCATTGATAAGTCGCCTGACGGCGAGGAGCCGGATGCCCGCCCCATCACTGTATTGGCCGGATGCCGTGCAGCAAGTGCACGACACCGTGTGAACAGTAACCTTCATCTGTTCATTTTTTATAAAATTTCCTTTAGAAAAAAGAAATTGGCAGAGTTCGTTGAGAAAGAAAAGGAAAATGCCCGTTTACGGGCCTTGCTGGAACAATATCATATCCCGGTAACCGTATAACTGTAATGGAAAGGGGCCGGATGCCAGAAGTGGAAACTTTTCTGGTATCCGGCCTCATTCATCTGTCCTGCCGTTCAGATCAGATACCCAAGGGCATCCCATCATGGCCATTCGGCCGTTTCACAAGGTAAAATTCCTAAGATAATTCGCGCTTAAAACTACTGCCTTTTTCGCGTCCTCGAGGCTCTTCTCAAACGCCTTGTCTTCCACCTCGATACAGGTGTATCCGTCGTAACCGATATCGGTCAGCGCGGACACATATTTTCCCCAGTCCACGTCGCCCAGGCCCGGAAGCTTCGGGGACATATACTGAAGCGGGGGCGCCATGACCCCGACATCGGCCAGCCGATCCTGATACACCTTGATATCCTTGTAATGCACATGGAATATCTTGTCCTTAAATTCATACAGCGGCCGGATGTAATCGATCTGCTGCCATACAAAGTGGGACGGGTCATAGTTGATCCCGAAATTAGGGCTGTCCAGAATGGCGAACACCTTTCTCCAGTTGGCCGGCGAGGTCATGAGGTTCTGCCCGCCGGGCCACTCGTCATTGGTAAAGAGCATGGGGCAGTTCTCAATGCCGATCTTCACGCCTTTTTCTTCCGCATATTTCACGATCGGCGGCCAGACCTCCTTCACAAGCTCCAGATTCTCCTCCACATTCTTCTTCGGATCCCGGCCCACAAATGTGGTGATCATATTCACGTCCAGCATTGCGGAGGCGTCGATCAGCCTGTAAATGTGCTCGATATAGCCCTTGCGTTTTTCCAGATCCGGGTCAAGAGGATTGGGGTAGTATGCCAGAGAGGAAATCTCAACCCCCTTCTCCCGGCAGTATGACCTGATCTCAGACGCCTTTTCTTCCGTCAGGTTTGCCACGTCAATGTGGCTGACGCCCGCATACCTGCGCTGCGCCCCGCCCTGCGGCCAGCAGGCCACTTCCAGGCATTCCAGATGATTTTCCGCCGCAAAATCCACAACCTCTTCCAGCGTCATGCCATCACAGATGGTTGTAAGCAATCCTAATTTCATTTTGATTTCCCCTTTCTACTCGATCACGACCGTCCTGGTCATAACACCCTCCAGCGGCACCGGAATGTAAGCGGTTCTGGTGCATACCGTCAGCGTCACCTCATGGCTTCCCTTTTCCAGTCCCCCTTCCTTCAATACCCGGACCGTTGCCGGAGTCCCATATTCCCATTTGATCGCGCTGACCGTTTCCATCTCATCCAGTGTAAACCAGTCGATGCCGTCCGGTGTAAAACGGATATCCTCCTTCGGAACCTCCGTTCCGTCCACAGCCACCTTTACATAGTTGATCATGGACAACGGAATCCCCCGGTAATACGTAATATGGGTCTGCATTTCATATCCGGTCACTTTCCCATTTTCCTCTGTATTCTTACACGTTCCCTCTATAAAAACATTATTATCAAACATTCTGCCTGCCTCCTATCCTTCGATTTCCCTGATCAGTCTCTGAACCAGCTTCTGGTGCGCCGCAACCTGTTCCTTTTCCGGGATCGGCTGTCCGGGAAGTACCCAGCGGTTTCCTTCGTATTCCGTAGAAACATATCCGTCATAGTGATTCTGATGCAGATATTCCAGAACCTCGTTGAAATCAATGCTGTACTCCACTCCTGATTCTGTCATTTCATAGAGCTTGAAATGGAAATGCTTAATATACTTGATATACGGATCCATTTCGGACAGGCTGCGGTTCTCATATCCGTCCAGGTTTGTCGCGTAGAACATATCCTTTGCCGGATCCTTTACATAGGACATCAGCTTCGGATCCATCTTTCCGCCGTTTTTCGCCATAAGCCGGAAGGTGTCTCCTCCCTGCTCAAAAATCTCCCTGGCGTATTTCACCAGATCCGGATTCGTTCCATAGAGCTGCATGCAGTATTCATCCACCACACGGGGCGGCCGCTTCATAAACAGGCTGGTATCCGGCACGATCCCGATGTACGGGGAATCCAGGCGCACCATTTCTTCCAGGTACTCTTCCGTCTTGCGCACTCCGAAGCCTAAACCTCCATGAATCTCGATGCACATTGCCACATCATTCAGAGCGGCGGTCTCCAGGCAGGGCTCCAGGATCCATGCCGGCACCATGGATACCAGGCGGATGATCTTGAACCCAAGGCGGTGCGCCATGACGATCTCTTTCTTGATCAGCTCAATACATTCCCTTTTGGTAAGTTCCCGGTTCTTGAACATATTCGTGTTCAAAAACACATCGTCGCAGGCAAGGCCGAGCGGGTATTTTTGATTCAGCGCGTCCCATTCGGCATAGGTCTCTTCCGAAGGCGTCGGAGTCCCTTTCAGCATCTGGTCGGGCAGGATCTCGATGCCGTCCACGTTCAGTTCCTTCATATATTTAAAAATATCTTCCAGGTTCATCTTGCCGTGCAGAAACTGATACTGCAGGCTGTACAGGCTTACACTTGTTTTGATTCCCATTGTTTTTTCCATCCTTTCTATATTTTGAATTTTCTCCTAATTTGGAATTATTTTTTCACAGTTCCTTCTTCCGATTTCTCTCGCGGATCGCGTCAAAGTCAGCATCTGTCTTATTCCAGAGGAAGTACAGGAGAACCGCCGCTACGACCAACAGAATCGCCGGAAGTAAATTTACAGTAATATTGATGCCCCGCATTGCTTCCGGGGTCTGCTCCGCGTTTGCCACATATCCGAAGGCTGCCATGATCATGATGCCCACTGCGGAGCCGATCGCATTTCCAAATTTTGTGGATAATCCATAAACCGCATAATAGCTTCCGTCCATGCGAAGGCCAGTCCTCTCCTGCTGATAGTCCACACAGTCCGCAACCATGGACAGGCAGATGGGGAATCCGCAGTTAAAAATACCGTAGATCCAGTGTCCGGCAAGGATCATTGGCATATTATTAAAGGGGGCAAAGTATACGATAAACAACCCGATCCCCTGGCCGATCAATGTAACCGTAAGCGTCGTTTTCTTACCAAATTTCTTCGCGAACGCCGGCACGAATACGGAACCAATAATGCCTCCGATGGACGGGATCGTCATGATCAGGGCGATCAGGGTAAACGCGCCCAGGCAATAGATCACATAATATGTCGTGATGGAGATCCGCCCCATAAACGCGACCATCTGGATCGTAGACACCAGGAAAACGGTCATCAGATATCGGTTTGAAACCATGGATCCCAATGTCTCCTTCGGTGAGATCTTTCGCGCTTCTCTGGACGATTCGATCACTTCCTTCGATGTGACGAATACGATCAGGAAGAGTGGGATCGCAATGATGGAATAGACCACCGCTGTCATCATGTAGCCGTGTCCGTTTGCCACCTCGGCGCCTTCGCCGGAAAAGTGCAGGGCAAGTCCTGCCGAGCAGGAGTTTACGATGATCATGCCCACATTCATACCGATGGAACGAAACGTCCCGATCAGCGTCCTCTGCTCGGAGTCTTCGGTCATGACCGCCGCCAGCGAGGAATACGGAATATTCACCAGTGTATACAGCATACCCGCGATGATGTAGACCAGCGCGGAGAAGATCACTCCGCCCGTACCGTTCCCCATGTTGATAAATGTCATCACCGCAAAGACTGCCAGAAACGGACATCCAAATGCGATATAGGGCCGGAACCGTCCGAATTTTGTCCTCGTGTTTTCCGCGATGGATCCCATCATCGGGTCATTCACCGCGTCCCATACTCTTGCGATCAGCATGATCACAGATACGGTTGCCGGGGCGAACCCGACAATATCCGTATAAAAAATGGTTAAATAAGAGCCTACGAATGTCCATACAAACTGCGATGCCAGATCACCAAGACCATAACAAAGGACACCCAGTTTAGAAGCGCGTTTGATTCCTGTGTTTTCCATTCTGCTGATCCTCCCTTATGTAAATCAGAACTTAATCTCATGACCCAGTTTATTTGCCTTGTAGATGCTGTCGAGGATCTTAGTCACTACAAATGCCTGCTCCGGTTTTACCAGCGGCTCCGTATCGTTGAGGATGGCTTCCATCCACTGCTTGCACTCAATGACCTCTTCCTTGTCAGAGCCGCCCTCAAAGAACGCGATCGTTCCGCCCAGGGAAAGCCGTTCTTCGGTGAGCTGTCCGTGTGAGGTCTTGTTGATCACCAGGTCGTAGCCGCCTTCCTTGCTCATGCCTCCGAGAATCTCCGCGCCTGCCTTCGTTCCGCAAAGTGTGGTTGCCGCTTCCCGGGAGTCCTTCATATTGATGGCCCAGGCTGCTTCCAAAAAGATCGTCGCCCCGTTTTTCATCTTAATGTATCCGAATGCGGAATCTTCTACCTCGAAAGTCTCCGGATCCCATGCCCCGAACATATTGCCCTGTGTGGCCTCCGGCAAGTGTCCCAGCTTCTCAAATACAGAGCCTGTGACGCTCTCTACGTCATAATTGTCCATCATCCACAGCGTGATGTCCAGCGCATGTGTGCCGATATCGATCAGCGGACCGCCGCCCTGCTTGGACTTATCCGGGAATACCCCCCAGGTCGGCACTGCTCTTCTCCGGATCGCATGAGCCTTTGCAAAATAAATATCTCCCAGGTCGCCCGCCTCGCATGCGGCATGCAGCATCTGGGTATCCTTGCGGAAACGGTTCTGATATCCGATGGTGAATTTCTTTCCGGATTTTTTCCATGCTTCCATCATCTTCTCCGCATCCTCTGTGGTCGCTGCCATCGGCTTCTCGCACATCACATGCTTGCCTGCCTCAAATGCCGCGACCGTGATCGGGCAGTGCGCCACGTTGGGTGTGCAGACATGAACCACATCGATGCTCTCATCCTTCAGAAGCTCGGTATAATCGGTGTAATACCTTGCGCCCTCCGCCCCGTATTCCTCACATGCCTTTTTCGCGCGCTCCTCGATGATATCGCAGAACGCCACCATCTCACACAGTTCGCTCTGGGACTTCAATGCCGGAAAATGCTTCTGATTCGCAATCCCTCCGCAGCCTACGATTCCTACTCTTAATTTCTTCATTTTGATTTCCTCTCTTTCTCTTGTTTTTGTTGATAGTTAAATTCTAGTATAAAAATATGCTTTTTTCTTTCAGTTTTTTTGTTTGTTATATTCTATTTTATATAGATTCCTGTCGTTTCTTCAATAGTTTCAGAAACCACATATAAAATGATAGCAAATACGGCAGTATTGTTTTCTTATCCCATATCTGTTATTCTGTTTTAGAAGCTTGGTGATGAAGATGATAAAATTTGCAATTTGTGACGATGAGCCGGTTATGGCTCAAGAGATATCAAAGCGAGATTTAACGCAGGCTCTTTTGCGTTATATGAAAGAGAGGAATTTTTGATATGGACTATTTCAGCTTATGCCTTGACGGTCTTTGCCTGCTTGGGCAAGGTGTGATGCACATTGCTTTTGTCAGCCGTCTGACCGGGAAGAAACAGAAAATATGGCACTTCGCTGTCTACTTTTTTCTGCTCTGTACCATACAATGGTTTTTCACTACATTCGACTTTCACGATGTGTTGGCCATCGGTGCGGAGCTGCTTCTATTATACAGCGTGAGCCGTCTGGCTTTGCGGAACCGGCAATCTGTATCCTGGGCCGCTGCAATTTTGGCAGTTTATATTACTCAGCTTTCTTTCGGTATCGTCAACTCAGTAGAGGTTATACTATTCCCCCATATGCTCGGGAAAACACTGCTGTATCTGCTATGTCTTATAGCAACGCTGACCGTTTTTGCAATCTGCGCCTGCTGTTGTGGCGCGGTATTGAAATTTCTATCTCTGACGGAAGACCGTCAAATGCCGTATGTCGGTCTGGTGCTATTTCCCGGACTGTTTTTCTTTGCTGCTGAACTGTATATTCTGCAAACTTCATACAGCGTCTTACCTTCGTCCATTTCGTTAGGGGAGGCCGGAAAACACAGTGCGTTGTTCGTCATGCAAATCCTGGGGCTGGCCGCGTTACTTTGCACACTGTATGCCTACCAACACATCTGTCACAGCTTTCAAGCGCAGGCGGCGTTACAATCTTTGGAGCAGGCAGCCCAAGTACAAAAAAACTATATTGCCGAGGCACAAAGGCGCTGCGAGCAAACGAAAGCATTTCGCCATGATATTGCGAATCACCTGTCTGTACTGAATGGACTGTTAAATAATGGAGAACTGGAGGAAAGCAAAGCATACTTAAACAAGCTGAAAACGGTTTCGACTTCCCTGTCCTTTCCATATCAAACAGGGAATCCAGCGGTAGATATTTTGCTAAGTGAAAAGCTGGGACTGGCAAAAGAAATTACAGCAGAGGTTTCGCTGCTCCTGCCAAGGCCCTGCGGGGTGGATGATTTTGATTTGTGCGTGATTTTTGCAAATGCGTTGGATAACGCGATCCATGCGTGTCAATCCGCTAAGGGGGAGAAGTTCATCCGTATCCGGGGGGAA
>CAYQBE010000011.1:0-48305 GCA_964415625.1 uncultured Clostridium sp. | reverse complement strand
GGTGATTTATATATGCTGGCGTTTGAAAACACCTGTTCCGATGAACCGCTGCCCCCGGCGGGAACAGGGCTTTCCAATATCAAATCGGTGGCGGAAAAATATCATGGCGCTATACTGACAGAAAAAGTGGGACAGCATTTTTCTTTGAATGTGCTGTTGAACATTGCATTACATCCATAACTTAGGAGGGGAGCTGCTCTCATGGAGTTCGCATACTGCGGATTGAATTGTAAGGAATGCGCCGTCTATCTTGCCTCTCGGGATACCATCGTATACAGAAAGGAAGCCGCAGGACTAACTTCTGCGGCTCCGATGACTAAAATTTATATAATCGCAAACTTTTTGACTTCTTCTTTTGTTAAATCTGTTAATGCTCTTCCACTATTTTTTGCATATCTTGACAGCTCCAACAGATTCACATTACATGATGGAGCATTCACATAAGGATTAGGCTGAGCATAATATTCCTCATTTAATTTAGCACCTTCCAAAAATTTAGGTATCGTTCCACTCATAATGATATACCTCCAATAATGATTTTGCTGCATCTTCATTAATGAAAAACTGATATTGAAATTCGGCTAAAATGTAGTCAAATACAAAACATCGCATACAGCGGAACCGACCTGATCCCGTCCTTCATCCCAAAATTCCTTCCGGAGATCCGGATGCAATATGCCGGAGCGTACTTCTCCCGGTACACCATCAGGCTTTTTGCTTTGACGTGATCTCCCGCCTTGCATTCCACCGGGATCACGCGCCCTTCCCGGACGATCAGGAAATCCACCTCAGCAGTGCCCTCCGATTCCCAGTAAAACAGCTCATATCCGTTTGCACGAAGCGCGCATGCCGCATAATTTTCCGCGTAAATGCCCCGGAATCTTTCGCTTTCCCGGGCAAGAAGGCTTTGCTCCGTCATGCCGGTCCGGGCGGATAAAAGTCCCAAATCGCTGTAATATAATTTGAAAGCGGACAGATCCTGATAGGCAGCCGGAGGCATAAAGCCCTGGGCACATTTGCCGCATTTATATACAATCCCGGACTGCACCAGCCAGTCGATGGAGTCCCCATACTGGGAAGCACGGGCTCCGGATTTGATCAGCTTGTACTGAAACTTTTTGGAATCCCGCGCAAGCTGTACCGGAAGCGAATCATAGGCCGCAAATATTTTCACAGTCTCTTTTTCCTGCGCATATTTTGCCATATCCGCTATATATGCGTTCAAGATCATCTGTCGGATCTCCTCCTGGGTCAGTACTGCGTCCCTGGCGAGATCGGCCTTTATTACGGCAGGCATTCCTCCGGTGATACAGTAATGCCGGTATTCCTGCATGGCATCCTGGTGCAGTTCCGCCGCCATGACCGTATTCTCCGCAAAACGCTTCCGGATCTCCTCTGCCAGCAGTTCCTTCCCCTTTGCCCACAGATATTCCTCAAAGTCCATGGGATACAGGGTCAGCATCTGTACCTTGCCAACCGGGAACGAAAACTGCTCCCGCTTCAATGCCACTCCCAAAAGGCTTCCTGCCGCGATCACATGGTATTCCGGCGCCTCCTCCGCGAAATATTTCAAAGAGGTGAGCGCCCTCTCGCACATCTGGATCTCATCAAATATGATCAATGTCTGATCCGGAATGATCTGAGTATGGAAATATGTTTCCAAAACAGCCAGAACCTCATCTGCCTTGATATTGCCCCGAAAATATTCCCCAATCCGCTGGTCTTCCTCGAAATTCACATAAACCGCATTCTGAAATCCAACCGCAGCCAGCTCCCGCATGACAAATGTCTTCCCAACCTGCCTTGCCCCATAGAGCAGCATCGGCATCCGATCCGTCCGCTGGTTTCTCCATTGCAGCAATTTTTCCATGATCTTCCTCTTCATGACGCTCGCCCTGCCTTTCTGAGTCCAGTTTCTTATTATTGTTTATTATACTCTTTAAGCTTCTATTCGTCAATTATAATGTAAAAGAACACATTTATTTCAACGAATAAATGTGTTCTTTTACATAAATTTCAGGTCAGTTTACTTGGACACTGTCACCCCAAGACTTCCATGACTTTTTCAAATTTGTCCTGATAATATTTTTTGCTCTCTATAGATAATTTTCGAAAGCTTCTTGATAATTTAGCTTTTACAAATTCCTTACCCTCTTTAATTCCCATTCCTTTTTGAACATAAGCTAAATACAATAAACCGGGCACACTATCGAAGTGTGAAATTGCATCGGCATCTGCAACACACAATTCTTCAGGAGTGTTTTTCGTTAAGCTTACGCTTCCTCTGTGATTTCTAATACATTCTTGTACCAAATATATTTTTTTACTATCGTAATCATATTTTTTCAAAATGTCAAATGCCATTTTTGCACCATGCACATGATGAAGTTCATATAAACTGTAATCTGTAATAGATGCAATATCATGCAGCCAGGCAGCAATCATAACAACTTCCTTATCTGCACCATATTTGCCAGCCAGAATTTCTGCATTTTTAACTACAGCTACAATATGATAGTAACATCCTATCCCAAACTTATTCGATTCTTTTTGGCATCTATCATATATTTCCTGTTGCAAATCCCTCAAAATATCTTCTCGCATATTTTTATTCCTCAAATTGCAATCTATCATTCTCCCATTTCCACCCCTGTTGTGGATTTAGATTTCTGAGTAAATCTGACAACAACACCTTCCTCCCGCACATTTCTATAAAACGGCACTACATTCACCCAATGCTCATATTGAGCCTCACTCTTGATAATAGGAGAAATATCTATGCCTGTATTCATTTCAATTTCAAATGCGATATCATAGACATCATTCTCCAGTTTTTTAATCTCCCGCTCCGGCAGATCAACAAGAATCATCACATCCACATCTGAATGTTCCTCATAATCACCTCTCGCATAAGAACCATACACGATCACTTTCGACAAATGTGAGCCAAACACGCTCTTCATCTGCTGTGAAAACTGATCTATCGTATCCCGCACTGTATCCGGCATATTCTCCCTCCGAGTCCATTATGGCCATCCGGCCGTTTCACAAGATATATTTTACTCTATTTCTTTCGGCTTGACTATCCCCAAAATGAATTACCAATAAAAATGGCTGTTCAGGGCGTCACAGACCGTAACGCCCGAATCCCTCTACAGATCATACACGCTCCGCGCCCGCAGCCCCTTCGCTTCCCCTCTCAGGATCTCCACCGTCCTGCTGCCGCCGTTCAGGTCAAAATAGTTATCCGACAGCACCAGATCCTCCGCCTCATTCCGGATCTCCACGCTCTTTGCGTAAGCTGCGGCCGTGACCGTGATCCGCTTCCCGTCCGTTTCCAGGGAAAGCCGTGGATCCTCATACCGAAAATACTTGGGATAGGAGAAGATCACCGTTCCTTCCGAAATCTTCTCCCCGCCGATCCATGCCCCATAGCTGACATACTGGGTAAATACATCCACCTCCGGCAGCTCTGTCTTTTCCAGCCAGACAGCAGACAGCGCCGGAACCAGTACCTCCTCCTCTTCTTCCCGGAGGCTTTCGCCGGATGCGTTTCTCAGGTTCCACCGGACCGTCACCCGTCTGTCCTCCTGCGTCTCATTGGCCACGTTGAGACGGATGGATTTTTCAAATTCAAAATGCTGCCGGTTCATGTTGGCTTCCTGGGTGAGCCAGCTCTGCTCCTCGCAGGAAATCAATATGGGCGCGAAAAACCGTTTCGCGTAATAGTGCAGCGCCTTCCACCTTCCGCAGTAATCGATGGACGACCAGGAAATGACCGGCCAGCAGTCGTTGAGCTGCCAGTAAACAGCCCCCATGCACCGCCCCCGGTTTCTCCGGAAATGCTCCACCCCGTAGCGGATGGCATCCGCCTGCAAAAGCTGGGAGGCGTACAGGACATCCTCAAAGCGGGTAGGATAACGGTAGGTCTGCTGGAGATAGTTCATGATCTTCCCGTTTGCGCCGTAATTCCTCTGATGCTTTTCCATGACATAGGAAAAAATATTCCAGTCCCGGGGATCGTCGGTAAAGGTCTCGATGGTCTTTTTACACGGGAAGGACTGGAAGCCGAACTCCGACGCATAACGGAAATAGTGCTTCCGGTATTCGGAAAAAGGCTTGTTTCCGTGCCAAACCTCCCAGTAATGCACATCCCCCCGGTTCGGATCGTTGGGGTTGTCGAAGGAACCGCCGGAGGACGGGCTCGCGGGCCAGTAAAAGGTCTGTGGGTCATGGTTTTTCAGGACTCCGGGAATGATCCGCTCGTACATCAGGAGATAGTCCCGCACCTCCGTGGGCTTCGTCACCCAGCACCTCTGATCCACAAACATCTCCATCTCGTTGTTGCCGCACCACAGCGCCAGGCAGGCGTGGTGCCGGATCCGCTTCACATTGTCGATAAACTCCCGGGTGATGTTTTCCTCAAATTCCGGCGTCAGCTCATACACCGAGCAGGCGAACATAAAGTCCTGCCAGACAGCCAGCCCCAGCTCATCGCAAATGTCGTAAAACCAGTCGTCCGGATAGAATCCGCCGCCCCAGACACGGATCACATTGAAGTTGGCCAGCTTACAGTCCTCCAGGAGACGGCGGGTCTTCTCCGGGCTCCGTCTTCCCAGAAGATGCTCCTCCGGGATGTAGTCCGCTCCCATGGCAAAAAATGGTTTTCCGTTGATCACATGGGCGAAGCTCTCCCCCCAGGCATCTTTTTCCCGCTGTACCGTCATGCTGCGCAGGCCGATCCGCCGCGTCCAGACATCTGCCTGTACGCCGCCGCAAAATAAGACTGCTTCCACTTCATACAAAGGCTGGGTGCCCAGGCCGTTGACCCACCAGAGCCGGGGATTCTCTATGATGATACGGCCCTTTCCATCCGGGGAAAGTACCGTTTCATACTGCTGATCGCCGGACGGCTCTATTGTCCCGGGGTGCTCCATTGTCCCGGACAGCTCATTCTTGAATCCAGTCATATCGGGGACTTGTCCGCGCTGTGAAACCAACATCCGATTCCTCTGATTTTCTATGAATGTATCCGTACCCACCCCCGGTGCAGTCACCCGGATCCGGATGCTGCAGGCTTCCCGCGCATTCGCCTCATACTCCGCATCAAAGTCCAGGATGCAGCGCCCGTCCCGATGGGTCTGACTGATCCGGACACTGTCGATCCTTCCCTTCGTCACCTTGCAGAGCCTGACCGGACGGAAGATTCCGGCATCCGGAAGATGCGCGCCCCAGTCCCATCCGAACATATAGTGCGCTTTCCGGAGGTGCATAAAGCCTTCGTAAGCATCTTCATTTCCAAGATTTCCATACTTTTTGTAGCTTTCCGCGATGTATTTCAGAGGAGACCGGAACAGGATCCGAAGAACATTTTTTTCATCGGTGCGGAGCAGGGAGCAGACTTCAAACTCCCATGTCCGGTGCATATTGCAGGCTTCCCCAAGAGATGTGTCATTCAGGAAAATCTCCGCCGCAGTGTCCAGGCCCTCAAAACGCAGGAATACTTCTGAGTATGAGTCGGTCTCCGATTCCTCAAAGGTACAGACGTACTCATAATCCTCATTCATCAGGGCACAGATCTGGTCCTCGTTGTCCTTCCAATACGGATCCTCCATCTTGTGATTCCGCAGCAGATCTGTATAGACCGATCCGGGAACCACGGCCTCCTGCCATTTTTCTCCGCCCACGCGGCGCATTTTCCAGTTTTGGTCTAATGTTCTCACTTCCATATGTGCAGCAAACTCCTTCTCCTCTACATGATTGATCTTCCCGCAAGTCAAATATCCCGAAGCAGGCAGCGTCCCTTCGCTCCTCTCGCATCCATCTTTTCACAATCGACACCGCCGGTATGGATGGCTGCCGGTATCTTTTGATTATAATCTCGCCATTTCACTTTTTCAAGTCTGTCAATGCTTAAATGCTTAAATTTTCCATTGCATTTTTCCCATTAATAGAATATACTAAAGGTATGAAAATGCTGCCGCTTATCGATGGTGCGGGGTACAAGTTATTCGATGCGAAAATGCTCTCGCTTACCGATGGTGCGAGTAATAAATTATTCGGTACGAAAATGTTACCTCACCTTTATTTTGAAGGTGAGGTGTTTTTATTGGAGGCAGCCTATGATTTTCTCTGAAGGATATTTTTACCACATCAAAGATGAATACTTTTCAACCGTAAATGAAGGGACTCTTATGTCCAACTATGAGAACGGCGGATACCGTCCTCATTACTTTGCCGTAAAGGACTCATCGAGCTCTGGCATCTTCTGGATGGTTCCCGTGTCATCACAGTACACCAAGTACAAGGCACTCCATGACAAAATGGTTGAAAAATATAAACGTTGTACCAAGATTGTCCTCGGTAAATGCGGCAGTAAGGATGCCGCATATCTGGTTCAAAATGCCTTTCCTATTACAGCCGATTATCTGGATCATATTCACACTCTTCAGGGGCGGCCGCTGACTCTTCACACAGGAACGGCCAATACCGTTATTGATTGTCTTCACAATAATCTTCGGCTACATAAAAAAGGCATTCGGCTTTTTTTCGCCGATATTGACCGCCTTCATCAGCTTATGGAAGATCACTTAAAAGATATGGCCGTTGATTCAAAGTCAAATACATAGCCACTCGTCCAAAAACAGACAAGCGATATTGACGCTTCCATTTTGACCGACCACATGATGATTGAAGCAACTGAATTAGGCTTAGGTTCTGTTTGGGCAGGAACGGCAGTTTCCATTTCTGCCGCTCCATAACATTTATACAGTTTCTTTCATTTCAGGGCACGCCTGGACCTGGAAACTCTTACACCAACCGTAAAGATCAGCCCTGCCGCCGCAAGAACCGCAGCCCATATCTTCTCTGCCGCCGTGACCCCTTCCAGCGCCCTTCTCCCGCCGGAAGCATAAAAATCAATGCCCATAAGGATACAAAAAAGGACTGCTCCTCCTGCTGCTTCGATCCACACATTGGATGTACGGTATTTCCGGGCAGGCAGATTTTTATCCAGATACCAGATGATCCCTGTCAGGACAGCCGCTGCCATCCAGCAGAGAAGATTCTCCATCACCAGTCCGGGAAGCCACTGCGTTTCCCTCCTGGTCAAAAAGGGAATGAAAAAGACCAGCAGGGCGATCACTGCCAGAAATTCGCTGACACTAATCCCAAACAATTCGCATAATGGTTCGATGAGGCCGATGTCCGGCAGTGATCTGCCGGTCTCCCATTTTGACACCGCCCGGTCCGTGCCCCCGAGCATTTCCCCAAGCTGCTTCTGTGTCCACTCATTTTCCTTCCGGCATTCTGAAATAAATGCTCCGACTTTTTTGACATCGATCATAATAACGCCCCCTTCCATGGCTTTATTATGACATAAACTCTGGAAAATGTCATCCTACCGGCGGTAGAATCCCTGTTTTGTGCCTTTTCAATCACAAGGCAGTATCAATATCCTTTCCACATTTTCACTTTCTTCCTGATCCAGTCACAGAGCGGTTCAAAGCCCTCTCCTGTTTTCGCAGAGATGAAAATAATCTCTGCGTCCGGATTTCTCTGATGGATCCGTTTTACAACTGCTTCATCATCAAAATCAAACACGGATTTTGTGTCAATTTTATTGATGAGCACCAGATTCGATACTTGAAACATTAACGGATATTTCAGCGGCTTGTCATCTCCCTCCGGCACGCTCAGGATCATAACATTTTCAGCCGCCCCGGTATCAAATTCCGCGGGACATACCAGATTACCGACATTTTCCAGCACCACCAGATCCAGGTCATCAATCCCAAATTCATCCAGCCCCTGCTTTGTCATATCTGCATCCATATGGCACATCCCGCCGGTATGGAGCTGGATGGACCTTGCCCCGGCCGCGATGATCTTTTCCGCGTCTACCGTAGCGTCAATATCCGCCTCCATCACCCCGATCCGCATCTCCTCTTTCAGCATGGAAATCAATCTCATAAGGGTCGTCGTCTTCCCTGCCCCCGGAGAGGCCATCAGGTTGATCATATAGACCCCTTTTGATTTCAGATGCGCCCTCAACTGATCTGCCGCATCGTTGTTCTGCGCAAATATGCTTTGCTTCACTTCGATCAATTTTACTCCTGACATACAAGTCTCCCTTCCTCATCCTGCCTGTCCGGCACCGTGATATCCGCATCCGGATTTTCCTCTTCTGTTTCGGCCAAAATATTTTTCACGACAAAGTCTCTCCCTCCCAGGATTTTTTTGTTCCGGCTCCCGCACTTCGGACATTTTCCCTCACACTTCATCACATTAAATAATGTACTGCAGTCCAGGCACAGTCCTTCTCCTGGTATTTCCTTTATGATCAGTTCGGAATTTCTGAATGCTTCCCTGTTTCCTGCCACAACCGGATAATACTGTTCAAAGAAAACAGGCAGCATGCCGGATAATTCCCCCAGTTCTACTTCTATGGCTTTGATCTGTTTTACATGATTTGCTTTTGCCACAGTTTCCACCTGTTCAAGCATTTTGTACAATACTCCAATTTCATGCATACCTGTTTCCTCCATCCTTCTTTTATACTCACGGCCGATTTATCTGGCGCTCAGTATCATATCTGCTATTTAACTCAATGCTGCAAGGAGCTGCTCGTAAGTAAGCCCCCACTCGTCATATTTCTTTTCCAGATGGATCGCGTCAAATTTGCAGCGTGTTGTACAAATGCCGCAGCCAATACACGAGGTCTGATCCACATGTGCAGCGCCGCAGCCAAGGCAGCGGGAAGTCTCCTTTTTAATCTGCTCTTCTGTCAGTGTAATTCTTGGATCATGGAAATTCTTCGCATTGGCCGCGTTGATCATCGGACGCTGGCGGGGAACACTGTCATATCCGTCCAGTACCGCGTTATCCTTATCAATCTCAGCCAGCTTTCTGCGGTTCCGTCCAAGTATCAGGCTGTGCCCTTCCCACACGAAACGGTGCAGTGATTCGGCAGCCTCTTTTCCTGCCGCGATCGCGTCAATCGCAAATTTAGGGCCGGAGTACACATCTCCGCCTACGAAAATATCCGGTTCCGCGGTCTGATATACTTCAAATGGCTCCTCCGGCTCATAATAAACCGGATCCAGCCCCACTTCCATAGCGGTCAGAGCAGTCTGTACTTTCGTAATAGGAACCGTCACGGCTGTTTTGTTGGGACGGATCTCCACTTTTGTCCCATCGATCAGGCTGCCCCATTCAATAGACTGCCCGATTGCGGAAAGCACATTCTCACACGCAATGATCCTGGTATCGCTTTCATCGTATTTCGGACTGAACTTTTTATTTTCATCAAATACAGACACACAGCGCATCAGTTCGATCCCTGTGACCCTGCCGTTTTCTGCGATGATCCGTTTCGGTCCCCATCCGTTGCCGATGGTGATCCCTTCCTTCTCCGCATCCAGCAATTCTTCCTCAGAGGCCGGCATCTCCGCTCTTGACTCCAGACTGTACATTGCAACATCCGCGTCACAGACTCTGACCGCAGTCCTGGCCACATCTACCGCTACGTTGCCGCCGCCGATGACCACGGTTTTACCGCTGAGCCGTTTTCCATCGCCGCCGTTTATCTGTTTCAGGAAATCAATCCCTGAGATCACGCCATCGGCATCTTCTCCCTCGATTCCCAGCTTCCGTCCGCCCTGGGCGCCGATTGCGATGTAGAAGCCCTTGAATCCTTCCGCGCGGAGTTCCGGGATCGATACATATTTTCCTTTTCCGACTTCTGCCCCTGTTACAAACTTTACGCCCAGTTCTTTTAATACCGCTGCCTCTGCTTCGATGATATCTTTCTCCAGACGGAACGCCGGGATTCCCATCGTCAGCATTCCGCCGATCTTCTTCTCCTTTTCAAATACAGTGACCTGATGCCCCATAACCGCAAGATAATATGCACAGGACAGTCCGGCCGGGCCTGAGCCAATCACCGCGATCTTCTTTCCCTGGTCAAATTCCTTTTTCGGAATAAAACGGTTTTCGGCATTCAATTCCTGCTCCGCAATGAACCTTTTAATATCGTCGATTGCGATCGGTTCATCTATTTTTCCTCTGGTACACGCATCCTCGCATCTGTGGTTGCAGATGCTTCCGCAGACCGCCGGAAGCGGATTTTCCTTCTTGATCAGTTCCAGCGCTTCCCGATATCTTCCCTGATGCGCCAGCTTGATATACCCCTGAACCGCAATGTGGGCCGGACAGGCGGTCTTACACGGGGAGGTGCCGGTTTCTACTACATATTTTTTCTCCGTCAGAAGCTGTCCATGATAATCGCTCTGCTTCCAGCCCTCCATCCCCGGTACCAGGGCAGGCTTGAGCTCTGTCGGTTTCTTTTCACAGATACGCTGCCCCAGCTTCACCGCATTCATCGGGCAGACCTCCACACACTGTCCGCAGGCAACACACTCTGCTTTGTCCACATCCGCCCGGTAATTGGAAGCCAGAAGGTTCGGCGAATTACAGTACCATGCCGTCCGGACCGCCAGGCAGGAAGACCACTCGCAGTTGCAGATAAAGCAGGATTCCTCCGGCCCGTAAATGTTCGTCAGCTCGTGAAGATATCCCAATTCCTCCGCCTTATCAATGATTTCAAATACTTCTTCTTTGGTCAGCCTTCTTCCTTTGTTTGTCCGGATGCAGTGCTCTGCAAAGTATCCCATGGAAATACACCATTCGCCTTCCAGGTCATGCCCCAGCTCTCCATTGAACCGTCTGGTCCTGCGGCACTGGCAGGGCTGCAATGCCAGTGATGGATAGTATTTATCTACCCAGCGGCTGATCTCTTCCTTGTCTACCTTCCTTGCCTCGTTCTGGATCGCCTTCTCGACAGGGAGCGCGCGGCAGAGTCCTTTTCCCATGGGGACGACCCCTGCCACCGCGTCCGTAAGGTTCTGCGCGTATTTCTCAAATGCATACGTGATCTGCGGATGATCGATACATTTCTGCAGATCCATCACTCCCATCTCCATGATCCCCGGAAGAAATACCGGAATGGTGATCCTGTCCACCCCGTTTTTATCCGGCTCATACTCTATGAATCCGATCCTGCCCAGCTTCTCTGCAATTTCAGCCGTTTCTTCCACTGATCTCCCGATCCTTTTTGCAAGCTCGTCAATGTACATGGGATCTCTGAAACTGAAATTCCCGTTCCTTTTTGCGGATATAAAGAAACCCGCGATCAGATATCGGATCCGTCAAAAGCATGTCATATCTTCGGATCTCATCATAACAGCGGGCAACCGAATTCTTCTTAAGCTTCCCTGCTAAAAGCTCCGTCCTTTTCACCTGTCGGTAATATTTTGCAATTTCGGTAGAATCTTCTATTCCACGCTGCTTCTGATGTACCAGGATCAAATAATATTGCGGCTGCTTTCCCGCGCCCATTTTTTTCAGATATTCTTCTAAATGGATCTCACTTCCCGGCACTTCTTCAATCGCATTGACCAGATAATTCCACACGGAATGATAAATGTCTCTTCCGGACTCCAGTGCAGAAAATGCCAGGATCTTCGATAATATCCTGGATACGGCTTCCAGAATCTGTATAACTCCTTCACTGAAAGGACCGGATGACTCGATCGAAAGCAGATAACCGATCTGCTTTTTGTCCACATACATTTTCGCAATACATCTCCGGATCGGACTCATTAAGCAGCCTGCAAAAAAGGGGCCGTCTTCTTTCTTCGCCGACCGGATCTCACTTAACTGATTGAAATGAGACACAAATTCATAAGAGCAGTATCCATTCCGGATGCTTTCCCTCCACTGGAGATCGTCACAATTCTCATTATCTGAACAGCAGATGACTCGATATCCATTATCAAGCACCATCAGAGGGTTTTGGATGATCTCTGCCGCCGCGTCAAGGATAGCCTGCAGAGATCCGTCTGACAGATAGAGTTCCATCAGTTTCTGCGAACTATCCATCACGTATTCCTGGATCCTGATATATTCTTTGCATTGATCAAACAGCTCTTCCTGTTCGGTTTCTTCTGGGAACAGGACCACACAGTTGTTCCCATATTGTATTTTTTCCAGAGCCGGGCTGCTGTCATTGATCAAAAACAACGTAATCCCGTTCATAGAATGGAAACGATATTCTACACTGGAAAATCTCCCGATATAGATCGTGTTTGATTTGAAGCCTGTATTTTCAGATATATGGGAGATATTTTTGATGATTTCATTACCCGCGTTGAGCGAGATTACCCTTGGCCGGTAAAGTTTTAAAAACGACAAACAGTCTTTTATCCTGAACATGATTCAATCGCCTTTTCCTCTCTCTTATTTCCTCATAAAGCTGCTCCGGCTGGATCACCTGGCGTCCGCCGTAAATGTGTTAAAATTCCAGCGGCTTATATCTCTCCCGATATGCCCTGGGCGTCATATTCTTATATTTTTTGAATTTTTCCCCAAAATAGCTCTGACTTGGGAAATTTACATAATCACTGATATACGCAATGGTTTCATTGGAATACTTGAGCATATTTGCCGCCCGCTCCACACGCTGCAGGATGATATACTCCTGGCAGGTAATTCCTGTTTCCTTCTTAAATAAATGAGATAAATACCCCCTGCTGATCCCCATGGCGGATGAAACATCTTCCAGAATGATCTTTTCCCGGTAGTGATAATTGATATAGTCTTTAAACTGCTCCGTATAATTGGAATACCGCTTTGTCTTTTTGTAAGTCTGCTCTGTCAGGTCGCGCAGAGCATTATCCAGTACGTGCCGGATCTCAATGATCTCATCCTGAATATGGAGCTTCTGAATATAAAAACCACTGGTATTGTATGCGTCCTTCGGCGTCAGCCCGCCCTCAATGGCTGCTCTGGTACAGAGTGTGATCGCCACGATTGCCATATTATACCAGTGTGTGCGCGGGTCTTCCGACAGACTCTCCCCATCCGATATCAATTTATAATTCCAGAACCGGAGCATATCATAATCCCCTTTTTGCAGATATTCCCATATCTTTTTCTCATCCTGATAAGTGTGGTAACGGTGTTCCGTCGTTTCGTCATGGTAGATATGTCTGTCCTTCCCCTCCTCCATCTCCATAAAGTCATCCATGGATAATCCATTTCCAAAAAGGATATCATCGTCTTCATACTCTTTTCCATTGGCAGACTGGCAGAGCAGCTTGACCATAGACAGATATTCCGTCAGGGAAAGAACCACAATGCTCTTCTCCTCCCTTTCCGGAACCTTATAATCGCGGTAAAACTGGCGGATCTCCGTGATATCCATCACATAGAGAGAAACCGGCCCGGCCAGTATACATATATCACCGCAGGCAATGCCGCACCATAAGATCCCATGTCTGTCTTTTTTAATATATGGGATTTCCTGTGACTGACAGCGCTCTGTCAGTTCCTGACAAAGCGCCGCGTTACAGCATATGGGATTATGGCTGTTTTTCTGTGTCAGCAGCTTTCCATCCATTGATACCCTGAAAAACTCTGCCTTCGTCAGCACAGACAAATTCTTTAGCATATATATGTGATCCATGTGAAAGCTCCTTACTCAGGCCGGCAGATCATTCCTCAAATCCGTTATCCGCGATCATCTTCGCATACCACCCGGCGCTCTTTTTCGGAATCCGCTCCAATGTCCGGTAGTCTGTATAATGAAGCCCGAATCTCGCCTGGAATCCGGCTGACCACTCAAAATTATCCATCAAGGACCATGCGTAATATCCTCTGACATCGATCCCTTCTGACATTGCCTTATGAAGCGGGACAAGAACACTCTTGATATACTCGATCCTGTCCTGGTCGTCGAGCAATGATTCCACATCTTCACTGTCATCCTGGGCAACGCCGTTTTCCGTGATGTAAATCGGGATATCAATCTTATATGTTTCGGTCAGCATATGGAGCACATCATAGAGAGCCTCCGTATGCCGCTCCGGCCGATCCTGGAAATTGCCGCCCTGTTTTTTGATTTCTTCCATTTTGCGGATTTCCTCCGCGTTGTCATACAATCCATTATAAAAATTCAGTCCGTAAAAATCAAGCTTTTGGCGTATGATCTCAAAATCGCCCTCTTCCATCTCAGGCATCAGGCCGTTTTCTGAAAGGTGTTTTGATAATTCTTCGGAGTATCCTCCAAGAAATAATGGATGCAGAAACATGCCATAACCCTCAATTTCATTATGGTACACGGCAATTTTTTCATCCTCCGCGTTACCCGGCCTGCCCGGATAGTGCTTCCAGACGTCCACCACAACCCCGATCTTCGCGTTGGCAAGCCCTCTCTCACGGAACAGCTTCACGGTCTCGCCGTGGCAGAGAAGAAGATGATGGATACACTGCCTTGCATATTTTTCATCCATAAGCCCCGGCGCGAAAAATCCTTTTGCATGGCCTACATAGGTGGCAATCGGCTCATTTATTGTGGCCCACAGGTCAATATCCTCTCCGAAATGATCCAGAAGGATGCCCGCATAACGGGTGAACCATTTCACGATATTGCGGTTCCCGAACCCGCCCTGGATCTGCAGGGCATAAGGCAGGTCCCAATGATAGATTGTGGCATTGGGGATAATCCCGTTTTTCTTCATGCAGGCAATCAGCTTCTTATAGTATTCGATCCCTTTCCTGTTCACTTCGCCTGTGCCGTCCGGGATGATCCTGGACCAGGAAAATGAAAACCGGTAGGATTTTACTCCCATCTTCTTCATCAGCTCAATATCCTTTTCATAGAGATGATAGGAATCACAGGTGACATCCGGAATGCCGCCTCCCTCGATCTTGCCCGGAAGCCTGCTGAATACGTCCCAGATCGAAGCGCCCCTGCCGTCTTCAAAGGCCGCTCCCTCAATCTGGGCGGCTGCCGTAGCGACACCCCATATAAAATCCTTTGGAAATTCGTATTTCAATTTAAGTGTCTCTTTACTCATTTTTTTCTTCCTCCTGATATGCACAATTCATATGGTATCACTGCATTCCTTTCAACCTGCCAGATTCCGCGCACCGACGCTTACATCCCGCATCATATCGCCCAGGGAACCGTCCTGGTCGATCACATACCCAACCTCATCGAGTTCCAGATTCTCCGCTTCTTTCAGGATATCAGCCAGGGGAATGCTGCCCTCACCGACTGCAGTGAAACAGGTGCTCCTTGTTTCCGGAGACGCTCCCTCACAAACATCCTTGAAATGGAGGATCCGGATTCTCTCCTTATATTTCCGCATGCACTCGATACAGTCTTTTCCCGCAAATTTGACCCAGCCCACATCCAGTTCAATCCGCAGATCCGGTATTTCTTTCATTAAAAAGTCGAGAACGCATGTCCCATGGTCATCCTGCAATTCTGTTTCATGATTGTGTAGCAGCAGTTCCACTCCGTTTTCTTTCATTGCTTTCGCGGCTTCCAAAAGCGATGGAATTTCTTCCCTTGCCTTTTCAACCGAACTCTCATTCAGGCTGAGCACGTAGTATTGGATCTTCTGCTCCTTTGCAAACGCAATCGCCTGTTTCAGCAAAGGCTGTTTCCATCCGGAGCCGGACATATGCACGCTGCGGATCTGCAATCCCGCGTCACGGACAGCCAGCAGCTTTTCTCCGGCCATCCACCTCGGCCACGCGCCGCCTGTCATCTGCATCTTTTCAGCCTCTTTGTAGGATCGAAGCGCTTCTTCGCCTGTTTCATTTTCAGCGAAAACGACCATTGGTTCCACTGCGGATATCCCGGCTCTTTTTAACTGTTCCAGAGTCCCGTTAAAATCTTTCAGCAGACATTTCGAAAGTCCATAAGTATTAATCCCTATCTGCATGGCAATCTCCTTTTCTTCTCACTTCTATAGCTGCTGTCTTTGCAGCTCATTTTTGTGTTTCTTTATACTGGCAATTATATCCTATTTCTCTTCTTATTATATCGTTTTTGTAATATTTTTGTCTTGATTGTGCACTCAATTGGCAAGTTAAATATCCGGATCAGCGTACTCATCCAGCTCCGGAAGATCTATGGATGTGCATATGATGATTTCTTCGCGGGACTGGATCCGGATGAGGAAAATTAAATTAATCCAATTTCAATATTTTACTTGAAAAATCTCTTCTACTTGCATATAATACAATAGAACAGCGAAAGCAGAAATAAACTGAAAAAAATAACACTTAGACGAAACGAGTAGAGTGCGGAACTTTCCAGAGAGAGATGCCCGGACAGGAAATTGTGTCCGGTGCTGGAAGCATCTTACTGCAGAAGCATTTGAAAACCACCTCCGAGTGACCCCAATCCGGTCCGGCGATTCCGTTATCATCATAAGAAGCTGTATCCATTATTTTTCAACAGCTTCTAAAAAAGCGGCTTTTTGCGTATGCAATCAGCAAGAAGGGTGGAACCGCGGCTAAGAATTTCAGCTCGTCCCTTGTGATCTCCAACAGTCACAAGGGGCGGGTTTATTTTTTTCTGACAATCCAGGACAGCCGGCAGGTCTGCGGCTTGCTGTCCCGGAACATTTCTCAACATTTTACAGAAAGGAACGAACACACTATGATCATCACATTAAAAGACGGTTCAACAAAAGAATACTCCGAAGCAAAATCCATCATTGATATCGCCTATGACATCAGCGAAGGCCTGGCCCGTGCTGCGTGTGCCGGGGAGGTCAACGGCGAGGTTTGTGACCTGCGTACGGTCCTGGACAGCGACTGCAGCCTGAACATCCTCACCGCCAGAGACGAAAAAGGACTGGCGGCGCTGCGCCATACCGCCTCCCACGTACTGGCCGAGGCCGTGCAGCACCTGTTCCCGGAGGCTAAGGTCGCCATCGGGCCGTCCATCGATACCGGATTCTATTATGACTTCGAAAGCGCCCCGTTTTCCAGGGAGGATCTGGACGCCATTGAGAAGGAAATGAAAAAGATCATCAAGAAGGGCGCGAAGATCGAGCGTTTCACCAAATCCCGTGAGGACGCCATCGCATTTTTTAAGGAAAAAAATGAACCCTACAAGGTGGAGCTAATCCAGGATCTTCCCGAGGACGCGGAGATTTCCTTCTATTCCCAGGGTGACTGGGTGGATCTGTGCGCAGGCCCGCACCTGATGAACACCAAGGGCGTCAAGGCATTCAAGCTGATCTCCTCCTCCGGCGCTTACTGGAGAGGCAATGAAAAAAATCAGATGCTGGCCCGCATCTACGGCACCGCCTACGGCACAAAGGACGAACTGCAGGAGCACCTGACCATGCTGGAAGAAGCGAAAAAGCGCGACCACAACAAGCTGGGCCGGGAAATGAAGCTGTTCACCACCGTGGACGTGATCGGACAGGGCCTGCCCCTTCTCATGCCCAATGGCGTGATCATGCTGAAAGAGCTGCAGCGCTGGATCGAGGATCTGGAGGACAACGAGTGGGGATACATCCGCACCAAGACTCCGCTGATGGCAAAGAGCGACCTGTACAAGATCTCCGGCCACTGGGACCACTACAAGGACGGCATGTTTGTTCTGGGCGATGAAGACAAGGATAAGGAAGTCTTTGCCCTGCGCCCCATGACCTGTCCCTTCCAGTATTATGTATACAAGGCGGAGCAGCACAGCTACCGGGATCTGCCCCTGCGCTACGGCGAGACCTCTACCCTCTTCCGCAACGAGGATTCCGGCGAGATGCACGGACTCACACGTGTCCGCCAGTTTACCATTTCCGAGGGACATCTGATCGTCAGGCCCGACCAGATGGTGAAGGAATTTAAGGACTGTATCGCCCTGGCGCAGCACTGCCTGCAGGTTCTGGGCGTGGAGGAGGATGTGACCTACCACCTGTCCAAATGGGATCCGGAAAATACGGAGAAATACATCGGCTCGCCGGAGGTCTGGGAGGAAACCGAGGGACATATCCGCACCATGCTCCAGGAGCTGAATATCCCGTTTGTGGAAGATGTGGGGGAAGCCGCGTTCTACGGCCCGAAGGTCGATATTAACGCAAAAAATGTCTACGGCAAGGAAGATACCATGATCACCATTCAGTGGGATGCCCTGCTTGCGGAACAGTTTGACATGTACTATATTGATGAGAACGGCGACAAGAAACGCCCTTATATCATCCACAGGACCTCCATGGGCTGCTACGAGAGGACACTGGCATGGCTGATCGAGAAATATGCCGGCCTGTTCCCAACCTGGCTCTGTCCGGAACAGGTACGCATCATCCCGATCTCGGATAAATACCATGACTATGCGGCACAGGTGGAGAAGCAATTGAAAGCTGCCAGCATCCGCTGCTCCGTGGACCAGCGCTCTGAGAAAATGGGCTACAAGATCCGGGATGCACGCCTGAACCGGGTTCCCTATATGCTGGTGGTGGGCGCCAAGGAGCAGGAGGAAGGCGTAGTTTCCGTGAGAAGCCGCTACCTGGGAGATGAAGGCCAGAAGCCGCTGGACGCGTTTATCGGTGAGCTCTGCGAAGAGATCCGCACCAAGGAGATCCGGAAGATCGAGGTGGAAGATTAAAAAAGAGCTTTGCCCGCGTAAAAGCAGCAGGAATGTTCTTCCCAAAAAACGAATGTCAATATTGACCCAATTATTCATCAATAAATGATCTAAAACTCCTTTTCTGGCTGTGATATGATACTACACGTCACAAGGAAACAGACAGTATGACAACAATAAATTTATCAGAAAAGGAGAACAAAGATTATGTATATGAGTATGACTGCGGAAGACACAAAGTATATGCTTGAAGCGAATGCAAGGCTGGGAGAAACGATCATCAATGCGTGGAAGAAATATTGGGAAGAGAACGCGGAAGTGATCTGCGGCGGACTGGCAATGATGAACGGGCAGTTCCATGTACCGTATGGCAGAAAATAATGCCATGGACAATATTTACACATTAACAGAAAAATAGGCAGTGGGAATCAAAGTGATATTCGGTTCTTGCTGCCTTTGTTTTCTTTTTGAAAATAAAATGCAGTGCTGCTTGTATTTTCGCGATGTCCTGTGTTAAGATGAAAATAGAATAGAAACGCAGATGCATGGCGAGGTATATAAAAATGAAATCACAGATTGTTTTTAGCAAAAAGAACTGTTCATCCTATGATAAAACAGGAAAACCGAAAGATCTCCGTTATCTTGAATGCGGCCTGCCGGATTTTTTACAGGAATCGATTCACATTATGGAGGCTGCATGGGAAAAACTGGACAGCGGCGTTGAATATTTGCATTGGGATTGTGACTACTGCAGTCTGCAAAGTGATATTAACCGTGCAGAAGTCGATCAACTGATCAGCCCGGAGCAGGCATGGTTCCTGCGGGAAAAATACCTGAGGCTGGAAAGGGTGTGAAAAAATGTCAGCAATTGATTTTACACAGATACCGAGAAAGAATAAACTATACGCCGGAGCAAACGGAAATAAAATTTCTGTTGTTTACAAAGGCAACCAGTATATGCTCAAATTCCCGCCTTTATCCACCAAAAATAAAGATATGAGTTATAGCAACAGTTGCTTTTCAGAATATTTAGGATGTCAGATCTATGAAAGTATCGGCATCCCCGTACAGAAAACCATGCTTGGTACCTATACGGTAAAGGGAAATGAAAAAATTGTGGTTGCCTGCGGCGATTTTACAGAACCCGGCATTACTTTGCAGGATTTTGCCTCCTTAAAAAATCAGATGATCGACTCTGAGAGAAACGGATATGGCACAGAGCTTTCTGATATCCTCCATACCTTTGAAGAACAGACTGCTATTGATTACAGCATGATAACGGAACGCTTTTGGGATATGTTCATTGTAGATGCCCTGATTGGTAATTGGGATCGGCATAATGGCAACTGGGGCTTTTTATATGATGCCCGGACAGATCAGATGAAGCTTGCCCCGGTATACGACTGCGGCAGCAGCTTGTATCCGCAGGCGGATGAAAAAATTATGAAAGCAGTCCTCAGTAACGAGAACGAACTGAATTATAGAATTTTTGAAATTCCCACATCTGCTATCGTGGTAAATGGTAAAAAGATAAAATATTTTGATTTCATTTCCTCATTGGAAAATGAGGATTGCAATCGTGCTCTAAAGCGTATCCTTCCGCGTATCAACATGGAGCATATACGAACAATGATTATGGAAACCCCTTTTATCACACCTTTGCAAAAACATTTTTATTTGACCATGATAGGAAAAAGGAAAGAACGGATTCTTGATTTTTCCTTTGCTGCTTTAGAAAAAAAGTACAGCGGAAATCTTCCTTTTTAGGCGCAAAACAGGTTTGCAGATGTCAATATCGCCCTATTTTTTATCAATAAATTATCTAAAAATCCTTTTCTGGATGTGATATGATACTACACGTCACAGGGAAACAGACAGTAAGACAAACATAAATTTATCAGAAAAGGAGAACAAGATTATGTATATGAGTATGACTGCGGAAGACGCAAAGTATATGCTTGAAGCGAATGCAAGGCTGGGAGAAACGCTCATCAATGCGTGGAAGAAATATTGGGAAGAGAACGCGGAAGTGATCTGCGGCGGACTGGCAATGATGAACGGGCAGTTCCATGTACCGTATGGCAGAAAATAATGCCATGGACAATATTTACACATTAACAGAAAAATAGGCAGTGGGAATCAAAGTGATATTCGATTCCTGCTGCCTTTATCAGTTTTACATATCCTTACAGCCGAATCTCCCGATCCTTATAATAGTATTTCCTGTCATGCTCATTAATCTCACGCATCACCCGGCAGGGATTCCCCACCGCAACCACATTTGCTGGAATATCTTTGGTCACGATGCTTCCCGCTCCGATCACTGTGTTGTCTCCAATCGTAATGCCCGGCATGATGACCACCGCGGCGCCGATCCAGCAGTTCCGGCCGATATGAACCGGCATATTATACTGATATCCCTGCTCCCGCAGCTCCGGCAGGATGGGGTGCCCTGCGGTCGCGATCGTTACATTGGGGCCGATCATCGTATAGTCTCCGATATAAATGTGGGTATCATCCACACAGGTCAGGCCGTAATTGGCATATACCATCTTCCCGAAATGGCAGTGGTGTCCGCCGAAGTTCGAATAAAACGGAGCCTCAATGTAAACTCCTTCCCCGCAGTCACCAAGCATCTGTTTCAGCAGTTCCGCCCTTTTTTCCGATTCCGACGGCTTCGTCTGATTGTACTCGCACAGCAGGTCCTGATAGACCACCTGCTCTTTCATGATCTCATCATCCATCGGGAGATAAAGCTCTCCGCTGTGCAGTTTTTCCTTCATTCCACTCATTTTTATTCCTCCTCTGCTATCACTTTTGCCCTTTGCATGCAAGCCTCTGTTCCGGGAAAAGATTGCGCCATTCTCCGTCTAACAATATCATATTTTACTCGGAGATTCTTTCGGAATAGGCTGTTTTTCTATAACAATCGTTCAAATTCCGATCTCTCCGTCCTTTTTTTCCGACACCCAAAAAACCACAGGATGTTGACCCCCATGCTTATCAACGCCAGGATTCCCATTGCGACGCAGGATACCGATAATTTCCCGTCAGGAAGCATATGCCTGCTTCCCCAGAACGCGATCCCGCTCATGAACGGCAGCGGGATGAGCCAGAACCCATTGACCGCTCCGATGACATATTTCATTGCGCGGATCCGGAGCCGGTAAAGTGCAAGCGGGATCAGATAACCGGAGCTGACATACCACAGGTTATACCACATTCCCGCCGTCCCGAACCGGGTGCCGTGACCTTCCGTTGCAAGGGGCGTCAGGGAAGCGGATACCAGAACCAGGCACAGCATCCCGGCCGCGGACAGACTCCAGATCGTGACTCTTGTTTCTTCTTTCATTTTAAGACTCCCTTCTACTATTATGCTTTAGAACTTGTTCCATAGAGAATTGTATTTGTCACCAATTTCCGTCAGGAAATTGATGACCTACTTGCGCTTCAGCACAATTCCTACTGTACCAGTTCCAGGACATTGATTTTTCCGGATGTCATATCTGGCCGGGAAATCTGTAAGAATTGATTCTGGCTGTTCTTGACATTCTCCTCCATTTCCTACAAAATAAATATAATACGAAAAAAGGAGCCCACTATGATTTCCATAGCCATATGCGAGGACAGCATCCCTGTCCAGTCACAGATCGAATCCATCCTCCATGCCGCCTGCCCGGACTGCCCCACAGAAGTTTTCTCTTCCGGCGAGGAGCTGCTGGCACACGTCCATTCCGGCCGGGAGCGCTTCAACCTGTACCTGATGGATATCTCCATGCCCGGCATGTCCGGGATCGAGGCTGCGGCGGCCATCCGGCAGTCTGACCCCTACGCGCTGATCGTCTACGTCACCGACCACAAAGAATATGTGTATCAGGTATTTGAGACACTGCCCTTCCGGTTTCTCATCAAGCCTGTGGAGGAATCCGCCCTGCAGCGTGTCCTTGCCGATGCCGTCCGGCACCTGGAAAGCCGCCTGCAGCTTTTTCATTTTCAAATCGAGCGCTGCCGGTATCAGATCCCGCTGCAGGAGATCCTCTATCTGGAATCCCGTCTCCGGGAAATTCATTTATACACAAAGGAGCAGACCTGGCAGTTCTATGGAAAACTGGGCGCCGTGGAACAGGAACTTGACCCCATGCTGTTCGTCCGGACCCATATGTCCTACATCGTGAACCTGGACTATATCCGGTCCATCACGGACACCGGGATCACGCTCCGCACGGGAACCTATATCCCCATCAGCAAACGCTACCGGGAAACGGTGCGCGAAAAACATCTGCAGTATTTAAAATGGAGGGCCGGGCAATGACATTTGAACCATATATCACAGCGTATGACCTGCCGGTGAATCTGTTTCTGTGTACCATCGACATGTGCATCCTGACCGAACTGATGCAGCGCATGTACGGCTCCGTACAGCATTTCAAAAAAGCAGTCATTTGTACAGCCGTGCTGCTCGTCCTGATTCTGATGCTGCTGCCGTCCTCTTATGAGAACAGCTTTTTTACCGTGCCCGCCAGCTTCCTCCTGCTGGGCTTTTATCCAAAGAACGGCCGGAAAAAGCTGCTGTTTTCGTGCTGTCTGTTCACCGTCTGCAACTCCTACCTGCTGATCCTCAATGATATCACCAATCTCCTGCCCCGGGGGAAGATCTGGGTCATGTGGTATCTCATCGGCTATCATATAGGACTCTGGGCGGTTCTGTTTTTGTGCCTGCGGCTGTGCCGGGAAACGGACATGGACCTGCCCCTTTCCCTATGGTGCATCTTCCTTTTGATCCCGGTGCTCACCCTGGGATGCTCCTTCATCCTGGTGCTGGTGTTCGAGAGCAGTCCCCTCTCCCAGCCGTCTTTAAGCATCCTACATATGGTCCTGCAGACCACATTTTTCCTGATCAACGTCCTGGTATTCGATCTGTTCCGGCGGTTTTGCATTTACGCGGCACATCAGCGGGAAAAGGATCTGCTGGAGCAGCAGGTGGAATACCAGCAGTCGTATTACAGGGGGCTGTCCCAGGCCGCGGAGCAGACCCGGCAGATCCGCCATGACCTGAAAAATCATCTGCAGACCATCTCCCTTTTATATGAGGGCGGAAAGCAGAACGAGCTGGCGGAATATCTGCGGGATACCTGGGACGCGCTCCTGCAGACCGAGCAGTTTGTCATGACCGGCAATGCCTCCCTGGATGCCCTGCTCAATCTCAAGCTCAACGAAATGAAACGATCCGGCATCCGCTGTACTCCGGAGATCGCCATTCCGCGCGGCCTGGAGCTTTCCTTTTCTGATACGGTCACGTTGGTGGGAAATCTTCTGGATAACGCAATCCATTCCTGCCAAAAGATTTCCGGGGATACGGCGATCCGGCTTCAGATCTCTTATCAGGAAGGAACGCTGCTTCTTTGCATGGAGAACCCCTGCACGGAACCGGAAGCCGCGCCCTACGGGATCGGGATGAAAAATGTGGAGAAAATTGTCCGGAAATATGACGGGATCCTGCGGACCGGATGCGGCGGCGGGGTGTATTGTACGAATGCGGTATTGTATGGTCTGTCCTGCCGCAATTAAATTTTGAAAAACGTATTCAGATATGATATGATATTCTTACAAAAAGCAATGACACACGAAAGGAGTTTTTTTCATGAACGCAAAACTGCTGCGCCGCATCTCGGTTCTGTCTGCGGCCGCGATATTCCTGTTAACCGCCTGCACCAATGAGAAAGACGATACCGGTGAGCCGGACCTGACCTGGGGTACACGGACCGGCTATGAACGCTTTCTGCAGCTGGCAGACGAAACTTATCCCGGGATCCGTCTCGGTTTTTCCGCCTATGCGGGCACCAGCCCCACCAGCTATGAATGGGAACAGATGCGTGGAAATGATATCCCGGACATTTTTGTCACCTCCAAGGTTCTGGATCCTACGCTTGCGAGTGAACGGCTGGCAGACCTGTCCGGCTTTGATTTTATAGATGAGATCTGTCCGGCGTTTGTGGAAGATGCCACCGTAGACGGCGGGGTCTATCTCCTGCCCGTCAGCACCTCCCTGCATGGAATCTACTACAATCAAACGCTGATGGAAGAGAACGGCTGGACGGTGCCTGCTGATTTTGACGAACTGGATGCGCTGTGCGGCCAGATCCAAAGAGCCGGGATGACGCCCGGACTGGTGGGAACCCGGTTCAATGACGACTCTTTTTCCGCGGTTTTCAACCTGGCCAAGACCGGCTGGTTCTCGACTCCGGAAGGGATCCAGTGGGAGCAGGATTTCCTGTCCGGCAATGCCACCGCCGCAGGGACATGGGAGGACACCATGGACTATGTCCAGCAGTACATTGATATCGGGATGTACTCCGCAGACCCAAAGGAGCGGAGCGCCCAGAACCTGATCACGGAGGAGCTGGGAGACCGGCAGGCCATGTTCTGCACCTCCATGCTGGAGGTCAGCAAAACCGCGCTGCCTGACGGCGATCAGCTGGGAATGATGCCTTACATCAGCGAGGACGGCAGCAATAATATCTATATTTATCAGCCGGTCAGCTATATCGGCATCAGCAGCCGGCTGACGGAGCCTGGCAATGAAAAAAAATTAGAGGACGCGCTCAAGCTCTTGTCCCTGCTCTATTCCCCCGAGGGGCAGGACACCTTCATTACCGATCAGACGCTCTGCAGGCTGAGTGTACTGGCAAGCGCAACAGCCGAGAAGGATTCTCTGATTTATGACGCGCTGCTGGCCCAGCGTGACGGCCGCGTCTTTCCGGTCACCTTTACCCGCTGGGAAAATATTCTCTATGACATGGGAAAGGTCTGCAAACGGTGGTTCGGCCGGGAGGAAGGGATGGACACCGCAAAATGCATTTCCATCCTGGACAAACTGGAGGCCCGGGAGCTCAGCAATGAGGACATCAAGGATCTGTGCGAGTGCACCGCGGACTTTACCATTGAGGAAACCGCAGCGCTGGCAGGAAAGGCTCTGGGAAGCAGCGTGGGCGCGGACGCGGCCATGATCCCTGCCGCTACCTTTTATAAGGAGCGGGGGCTGGGAGCCGGCATCAGCGGAAGGCTTTACAGGGGCACGGTCACTGCCGAGACGGCCAGCACCATTTCCCCGGGACACGACGGAGCATATGCCATCCTGACCATGACCGGAGCCGAGGCCAAAGAGCTGGCAGAGGAGGGCTATGACCTGGGCGAAGACGGAAGACCCTATCCCTATATCCTGGTGACAAAGGGCGGTGCCGAGCTGGAAGACAGCCAGACCTATGACATCGCTTTCCTGATGCAGAGCTATACCCGCGAGGTGGGCGAGCTCTACCACGCCCGGGAGGAGGAGGGTTCCTTCCGGTACTTCCTCCGGGAATGGCTGCGGGAACAGCAGAGTGTCTCCCCGGACGGGAATCCGTGGGAATGAGTTCTCTTGAACTGTCTGATATCAACAGTAACGGCTTTTCCCTATGGCGGTTCCGCCGCAGGGAAAAGCCGGATCCAATGTCTCTCATAAGGGAAAGTCAGCTTTTTGTTATCCTGAGATAAATCTCCGGCAGATACTTTTCTGCCTATTTCGTTTTCGATCTTCTCTCCACCAGCTCCGCGGTAATCTTATCCATCGTTTCAGGATCAAGCTTATACTTCAAAAGCGGAATCAGCGAGATAAAAAGAATCACTGCCGGCACAAGATTTACAATGGCATTGATTGCGGTTACTGTTCCTGCGGACTGCGCTTCGTTGGCAACATATCCTACTGCCATCAGAAGCGGTACGCCTACGGCTCCTGTCACTGCGGATGCGAGCTTCACTCCAAAGGACATCATGGAAAATGCCAGCCCGTCGTCACGGATCCCGTATTTCCAGTCGCCGTACTCCACACAGTCGCAGACAAGTGAATATGTGATACTTCCTGATGCCCCCACAAAGCCGATTCCCGCAGAGAGAACGACCACAAGCATATCCGCACCTGCCGGTACAAAGAACAGAACGGCCAACAGGATGATGCTTACAAGATTGAAACCGATAAACACTTTCTTTTTCCCAAATTTTCCTGTCAAAAACGGAATCGGGATATTTCCCAGCATCTGTGCAAAACTCATAATGGAAAATACAGGCGCAATCAAAGTATAGGAACCTACGACATAAATAATGTAGTAGCTCAAAAGTCCAAATCTTCCGATGATGGAAACGCAGGATAAAAATGTGGTTGCCACCGCTATCACAAGCTGGTCATTGGACAGTGTAAGGCGAAGCGACTGCAGTAAAGACTTCTTCTCTTTTTTCTCCTGAGCGGCCGGTTCTTCTGTTTCGACAGATACTTCCCTACATTTCCATGCGGCCAGCCAGATCATTGGAACCGTAACGAGCGCGGCCAGCAAGGTGCCCCAGAAATATCCTCTGGCATTTGGCACTTCTCCACCTGAAAAATAGAGGATGACCGGCATTAGCACCGCCGCAATGGCAATCTGCCCAATCTGGTTTGCGATCTGTGCAATGGAGATTACTTTCATCTTGTTATTAGAATCATTGGTAATTCTGTTTACAAGGCCATTAATTGCGACCTGCACAACGGTGTATGCCATTCCGGCGCCGATATAACAAATTCCGCAGACAACAACCTTCAATGTGCCCTGCAGCGGAAATACGGTAAATGTCAGCAGGTTAAACACTGCAAGGAAGGGAGGCCCCACAACCAGCCATGGGCGGAATTTTCCAATCCTGGTATGGGTCCTGTCTTCGATGATGCCCATCATCGGGTCGTTCACCGCGTCCCAGATACGTGCGATCAGCATGATCAGCGAGATAGCTGAAGCCGCCAGTCCTACGACGTCCGTATAAAATAACATCAAATAGTTATTGATCATGTAGAAACTTGCATTCGCTCCGGAGCTACCGATCGCGTATGCAATGGTTGAAGTTGTATTTAGTTTCTCTCTGGAAACTGCTGTCTGCTTCTGACTCATTTTTTCTCTCTCCTTTTTTGTAATTCATGTGCTCCAATCTCTAAATCGTTTAGAAAATCCAGAGACCGCCATTCCTTTTTTCTGCTAATGTGCTCCAATCTCCAGTAAGATTCCTGCTTCCTCTTCCAGGTCCGCATATGCCACAATGGGCCTGTTATCCAGAAATTTCGTTTCCAGACGCGGTTTTCTTCCGGATACTCTTTCTGCCATTGCCAGAACATCTTCATAAGATTCGTCTGTCTTCAAGATCACATGATGGATTCCGGGGCCTTTCTTATTCAGATGATCCATGTAGATTGACGGCCCTGTCGGTTCTATCAGCTCAATCTCATATGTACTGCTCCGGAATGTCGCCGTGCGCATGGGAAGTCCTGGTCCGATCTCGCCGTTTACAATCTTATCATTGAAAAAGGCTCCGTCCCCAAATTCAAACGGACCGTATCCCATTTCCTCCTGATAAATCTTCACGGCTTTGTCCAGATCACGCACCACGATCCCCAAGTGAAAGATTTCGTTAAATTTCATCGTCTGTACCTCCTTTATATGGTCTGATTCTATAACATTTCATAAATTTAAAATTGTATGTAAACTATCACTGCCCCGGTAAATTTTTGACATTTTCTGTTGGATGTGGTAATTTGATATTAAAGAACACACCTGGCCAGGAGATATCCTGCGATACTTTGGATGATACTCGTGAAATCTCTAAGAGAGGGGAATCCTGAAATGAGACTGGAAAAAATTTACAATCGTCCGCTGTTAGAAGACGAGATGCTGCTGAAGAAAAGTTATAAAAAAGAAAATTTATTTTTGTGGGAGAAGCCCATGACATTTACGGAATATGAACAATACAAAGCCGAAGGATTCATCATCCCCACTCCTACCGGACATTATTATAAAGAAAAATCCATCGGCCAGTTAGGCGTGACCGTAAACGATGTCATCTCACCTTCCCATACGGATGTCATAATCCACACACGGTACAGCTATCCGGTGCTGCACAACCATGATTATATTGAAATCATCTATGTTGCCGTGGGAAGCTGCCAGCATTTTTTTGAAAAAACTTCCTTTAAAATGTACGAAGGGGATATCTGTATCATGGCGCCCTTTACTCTGCATGCACTGTCATGTACGAATGATGAGAGCTGCATTCTCAACCTGATGGTAAGCAAAAAAGTATTTGACCAGAACTTTCTGGATCTGCTGCGCGGCGGAAAAGTGGTGTCGGAGTTTTTGGAAAAGATCATCTATCAGCACACGGTAAACCCGTATATTTTGTTTCCGACGAAACGTGATCCATGGCTCCTGGAACTTGCCAGACGGCTGCTCACCGAAAAAAAACTTAAATTGCATGCTTATGAGTATTCCATCAGCCTGCTTGCAAATGAATTTCTGCTCCACATTTCACGCGAATATGAAGCCCTTGCTATCGTGCCGGATCAGCAGGGGAACTCCCAGAACACATTGATCGTGGCGGTTTTAAGTTACCTGAGTGTAAACTACAGTTCCTCCACCCTGCATGACACCGCCTCGTTTTTCGGTTATTCCTCTGCGTATCTGAGCAGGTTCATCCGGGAAAACACCGGAAAGACATACAATACGATCATTACGGAACTTCAGATGGATCACGCCGTGAAGCTTATGAAATCGGGAGAACATAATCTGACCGAGATCGCGCATGCGGTAGGCTGTTTTGATTCCAGCCATTTTTATAAGAAATTCAAAAATATATACGGAATATCACCAAAACAATATCTTGCGTCCATTCCATAAACAGCCAGGAAATGGCAGAAAAAATCAGAAAAAATGCCTGCCGATCTGTGATTGCCTTTGATCGGCAGACATTTTGCGCGGGTTAATCCTCCAGATTTAACCATTGAATCTCGTCTTTTGTTAATTCTATTTTAGATGTCTCAAGGGTCTGGCGGTACATCTGCGCATTTTCACCGCCTTGGAGCGGAATAACCTGTAGTTCTTGGCTGAAGAGCCATGCCATGGAAATCTGTGCAACAGACACGCCATATTTCCTGGCCGTTTGTTCCGCGCGGGCAAGGCGCTCGAAATTTTCATCCGCATAATATCCTTTCATTCCAGGAGGGCTTAAGAGCTTTTTTGCTGCTTCTTTATCATTGCTTTTAAACATCCCGGAAATAAATCCGCATGACATAGATGAATAAGAAAATACCGGCATTTTCTGCTCAATCAGCCACCGGCGGTCCCCGGCATGTTCAGGGCCTGTAATCGACACGCCTCCGCCCCATGGGTCGTTAATCTGGTGCGCAAGACTATAGTGCGGGCTGATTGCCCGAAACGGCTCCATTCCGTTGGCTTTGGCAAATGCATTGGCTTCGCGCACTCTGTCCATGGACCAATTGGAGGCACCGTAAATGCCTATTTTCCCTTCCTTCTTTAACTGGTCTAATGTAGGGATGATTTCGCTGACAGGGACATCCGGGTCATCTCTGTGCAGCATATAAATGTCAATATAATCTCTTTTTAATTTTGCCATAGAATCATGGAAATCGCTGAGCAGATCAAAAGAAGTCACACGCTTCCTGTAGGGATTCTGATGGCAGCCTTTTGTCAGAATTACTGCTTCGCCGGTCCTGTTTCTGGATTCCAGGTAGGATCCCAAAACTTTTTCTCCGTATCCGGCGGAGCAGTCAAAGCTGTGCAGCCCCATATCCCACAACTCATCAATGACAGCAAACTGTTCCGCCTGTGTCAGATCCGTATGGATCCAGGGAGTGGTTTCGTCTGTAAATAAAGCAGAAGACGTACCGATCATGATCGGTGCAAGTTCAACATTCAATCCTTCAATTTTCATCTTCGTCATCCTTTCCGCACTGTAAAAACTTTATGGAAATATCTTGTTTTCTCCAAACAGATTACCACTTCTGCAAGAAAATGATTGTAAATTTTAAAGGAGAATGTTGTAAAATTTTTACTTCATGGATAGCCCGATGTATATTGAAAAATTTCCACCTATATACAATAAGTATATATTTCCGTGGTATAATGAATTACGCTGAATCGCAGGCAGGTCACATCTTGACCAGGCGTGCCCTGTAACTCAGGCCGTCATTTAAGTCATTTAAAATTGCCTACGGCAATGGACGGCCTGAATCCCAGCTTTCATGTGCCTCCTCCTGATCAATCAGCAAAGTGATTGGTCAGGAGATGACATGTAACCAAGAATTTTCCATATCACTCATGAGGAGGTGAAAAACATGGCAATGCATGTATTGATCGTAGAGGACGATCCTGCCCTGCGCGAAACCATTTCCGACTATTTTGGAAGCAAGGGCTGGCAGATTACCGAAGCGGTAAATGGGGAGGATGCCCTGGAAAAAGTAAATGAAACCTCCTTCCAGCTGATCCTGCTGGACGTCATGCTCCCGAAGCTGAATGGATTTGCCGTATGCCGGCGGATTCGGGAGGACAGCGACGTGCCGGTCATTTTCATCACCGCCCGGGTCATGGAGGAGGACGAGCTGAACGGCTACTCTCTGGGAGCCGATGACTACGTGACCAAGCCTTTTTCCCTGCCGGTGCTGTACGCCAAGGCCATGTCCCTGATGAGCCGCGTCCGGGGAGAGGCCCCCTTTCGTAGCCTCCGCCGGGGCGATCTGGAGGCGGATTTCAGAAAACGGCAGATCCTGGTGCAGGGAGCCGCTCTGCCGCTGGCGCCCAGGGAATATGAGATGCTCCTTTTCTTTATGGAGAACCCAGGCCGGGTCTTTAGCCGGGAGCAGCTCCTGATCCGGTTCTGGGGATATGATTTTGAGGGAAATGAGCGGGTCGTGGACAACCACATCAAGATGCTCAGGAAAGGAATGGAACGCAGCAAATGCAGCATCCGGACCTTCCGAAAGTCCGGGTATTGTCTGGAGGTGACGGAATGAAAACGAAGAAAAAATGGATCCGTACGTTTCTGCCGGTACTGGCGGGATTTCTGGCATTGTATCTGGCATTGGTGGGAATCGCTACATTTCTGATCAAAGGAACATTTATGGAACAGTTTGAAACAGATTTTAACGCCGTAATCCATGAAACGGAAGAAACGATACTTGGGGCTGAAAGAGACAACGCATGGCTGGCAAATGGAAACATGAGAGCAGCCATCCAACGCTATAACTATGTTCTATGCTCTATGACAACGACGAACAGTGTCCATTTCCAGTGCTCCTTCGCACTGTTTGACGAGGAGAAGGCCTTACTTTCACAAAGCCAGAATCTGGTCGGCCTTGTGTATCCGGATACCAATCTGGCCCAGAGCTATTCTCCTATAGAGAATTACCTCAGTCAGGAAGCACTCAAGGAACTGGCATATTATGGAAAACAGCAGCTCACAAGCCTTCAAGCCAAATGGAATATTTCTCCTAAAAGAGGAGGATCCCCGCCTGAATATAACTCTATAGACTATCGTATCACTATGGCATTCGAGAGAGGAAGCGACGTGCCGGTTCAGATCATAGTGCAGGAAATGAACTGGAACAAAGAGCAAAAAGAAAAAAACAGCTCCGAAGTATCTGCTGACAGCCAGACACACCCGGAACAGGATGAATTAATCCTTTTTTCAAACGACATCTGGGATCACAGCATGATCGTCTGGTCATGGACAAATCCGGATATTGATATTTCCGGGATCCCACAAAATTACTTTTTTGAGCTGGAGTGTTACCCCAACTACCTTTTTCCTTATCTCTCCTCCGGATATGACCGCTGGCTTTCCTGGCAGGAAAATTCCTTTCTACAGAACCTGAAGCTGGACAAAGACCTGTTCAATACACTGCCCCAGTACAATGCGTCTGCTGACTCGCTCCCGCCCTTCCAGCCGCAGACAAAAAAGGTCTCTGAAATCTTCATTCCCCAGGATGACAGGCTTGCAGGCAGATATTATCTGGTTGCGGCTGTGGACTGCCATCCCTGGCTTGCCGCCATGGATTATATGAGATACTTCTATCTGCTGGGTTTTGCCTGCATGCTGGTATGCGCAGGCGTCTTATCCTTTGCCATCTACCGGACCAACCTCCGGCGGGATGCCCTGGAGGAAAACCGCCGGGACTTCACCAATGCCATCGCCCATGAGCTGAAAACGCCCCTGTGCGCGATCCGCGGCTATGCGGAAAACTTAAAGGAGGACACGGTACAGGAAAAGCGGGATCATTATCTGGATCAGATCATCCTTAAGACAGAAGAGATGGACGGCCTGGCCGCGGAAATGATCTATGTGTCCCGGCTGGATTCGGAAAAGCTGGTCCTGAAAAAAGAACCGGTCTGCCTCAATTACTTGATCCAGGCACAGCTGGAAAAGCTGGATGAGGTCATTTCCGGCAAAAAGCTTCTGGTATTGTATCAGGCGGAGGCGGAATTTCATGTAACCGGCGACCGGAAATACCTGGAAAAGGCAGTCTGGAATCTGCTGTCCAACGCAGTTTCCTACAATACAGAAAGCGGGACGATCCGGATCATCGTCGGCAGGGACCGGTGCAGTCTGGAAAATACCGGGGAGCATATTCCGGAAGCGGATCTGCCCCATGTGTTTGAAATGTTCTACAGCGGGCAGGGACATTTCGGGGATGAGGAAAAGCACTTAGGGATGGGCCTGTATCTCACCCGGAAAATCTGCGCCCTGCATCATCTATCTCTCACCGTGCAGAATACGGAAATAGGGGTACGGGCTGAGATCTCGCGGTAAGGAACCGTATGGCCTGACTCAAAATAGCGGCAATGAGGATTGCTCTTGCAGTTTAGTTTTCGTACGGATAGCGCAGTAAATGCGCTATCCTATGGGAAGTTATCGTTTTCTTTGATATCTTGTACCTCTGCCTTTCCCTTCAACGACTACAATCCCCTTTTGGCTCATACTTTTCAGCAGCTGTGTTGTCTTTGATCTGCCAAAAGGTACATACGGTGCAATTTCACTCATTGGTTTCAGCAATGTCTTACTTAAAATTTTATATACCATTCTTTCCTCTTCCGTCAAATTCAGATTCTTTTCAAAAATCGGAAGCACAATCTTGATGGTATTCTCAGATACTTCAAAATCCGGTTTTATCAATCCTTCTTCATAGATCTGTTTTATTCTTGTAATTCCTGTTCCGAATATCTCGACAAATCCCAATCTGTAAAATACATTTGCAAGATTCCTGTTTCTTAATACAGAAAGTTTTCCGGATAAGTATTCTTCTTCTGTGATTCCAGATGGCAAACCTCCCGGAGAAACAACTTCAATTCTATCATCAAACATCAAAACCCGAATTTGGGATTCCACATCCCAGACTCTATGGATCAAAGCATTTGCAATGGCTTCTCGGAAAGCAGCCTCCGGTATTTTTTCTATCTTCTTTCTATCAGCACCTTGTATGACTTCGTATTGATAATAGTCTCTGAATACCTCGATCGACTTTTCATATACTTCTAATACCGATCTATTTTCAAAAGTTGCTCTCTTTTGAATTATGCTGATGTTCTCACCAAATTTTACGATATCAATTCCCGGAAAATGATTTTTATCAGCCAAAATCCCCGCCGCATTATTATATCCTTTGTTATTGTCATAAAGATTCAATGTTTTTAATGTATCCTGATTGAATGTTTCGATTTGGATACTTTCTTTTAACTTACGATGCAAAGTTTCAAAAGAAAGCTCCTGCTCCTTGCATGGCAGCTCTTCAAATCTGATATTTTTTCCTTCTAATAAGAGTCTGGAAAATTCCAGAATGTCTACTTCTATCGTTGCTGTATCATTTCTCTTGTAGGCCTTTGATTTATATAAATACGGCTTCTGAACACCACTTTTTACAGTAAGCTTGATCGTTTGATCATTATTTTGTATTTCAAGCATATAATCGGGCTGGGGAGCAATACTATCATTAATTTTATTTTCAATATCCAGACAAGATTGCCTTACATCCGGTAATCCCTTTATCTTTCCATCATCGTCAATTCCAAAATAAATTGTTCCGCCATCATAATTTGAAAAGGCACTGACTGTTTTTAAAAACGTATTGGTAATTGTTTCCTTGAATTCTAATGTTCGTGTCTCACGCATAGGAATCACATCCTTTCCAATCTTATTGCTTGTATTATATGCAAAATCACGCAAAAAAGCAACCGTAAATATTTACAATTGTTTTTTTGCTGTTTTTTGCTAAAATGGGGGGCAGCTGAGTTATAGAACACGCCTGGTCAGAGTGCGGCCTGTAACATCAGTCATTATATGCCGACTGTATGACTGCAAATTGGGGCTGGCAATCACGCCGCCAACTTGGTATAATATGTATTGCGCTGACCGATGGCCACCGTCATGATCTACCTTGAGAAAGAATCCGATGACTGTCATGATCCACCCTATAAAAGGAATGGATGGTCTGTAGGCACAAATGAATAACGGGCAATCCGCCCGCACTTGAATATGAACAGGAGGAGGATCTATGAATAGCAGGAAAAATCAAAATATCGAAATTTTCCAGGACACGGAGAACCTGTGCAGAACCAATCCGCGCCTGCTGGATGCTATCAAACGCTCCAATGCCGGACAATATATGCTGGCCGGGGAGGACACGCTGGAAATCAGCTCCAAGAGCCGGTATGACCATCCCTGCAGGATCGTGGTGTCAAAAAAGAGGACTCTGGAAGCGGCAGGCGCATACCGGAGCCAAAGGGTCTGCATCCACAATTTTGCCTCCGCCACCAATCCCGGCGGCGGAGTAGTCAGAGGCTCCAATGCCCAGGAGGAGGCCCTCTGCAGGTGCAGCAGCCTGTATTTTCACATCTCGGAAAAGGATGTGGTGAAAAAATTCCATGAGCGGCATCGGCAACAGCTCCGCGCGGAACAGATGGATGCCCGCTATAACGACGACTGCATTTTCACCCCGGGAGTTACGGTATTCAAAACCGATACGGCACAGCCGGAAAGGATGCCGGAAAAGGACTGGTACCAGGTCGATGTGATCACCTGTGCAGCCCCCAACCTGCGGGAACAGCCCAGCAATGCCATGAATCCGAACAGCGGGAAAAAGCCCATCCGCGTGTCTGAGCGGGAGCTTCTTGAGCTTCATATCAAACGGATGAGACGGATTCTGGGAATCGCGAAAAAAGAAGAGGAAGAAATCCTGATCCTGGGTGCCTTCGGATGCGGAGCCTTCTGCAATTCCCCAAGAGTGGTGGCAGAAGCCATGGCGCGGGTGGTAAAGGAATTTGAATGCGATTTTAAGACCATCGAGTTTGCGGTATACTGCAGTCCGAGAGATACCCGGAATTATGAAGAATTTCGAAGACGGCTGGGGAAGTAAAGCCAGCCGCCTTTTTAGGAATTACTAATCTTCCTATCCCTTCGCATCCAGAAAATGCATGTCTTCCATGCGAAAAGTTCCCTTCCGATCCAGTGACCGGGATGTCTCATAGCCGGTCAATGCCTTTGCATGCTGGATCTCTTTTGACTCCGGGATTTCTATATGCTCGTATTCCACCATGGGTGGCATCCCGACTGCCCTGTCTATGTACTCTATACCGACAGGCGAGTCCGCATCGGCTGCCTGTGACCCGGGCTCCGGCACATCGGATACCGGCATGACAGGCTTCGGATCACCGGGTAACGGCGTGACAGGCTTCGGACCACCGGGTAACGGCGTGACAGGCTTCGGACCACCGGGTAACGGCGTGACAGGCTTCGAACCATCGGACAGCGGCATGCTCATCTTCAGAACATCCGCCGCCGAACCGGGATCCGACCCGTTTCCGGCCGGATTAACAGTTCCCGCCGCATCGGCACTTTGGGGGTCCTGCAGGATATCCCGCTTCGGAAGCACTGCTGAGGGCATATAGTATTTTATATTTTCCGGTTTCATGTTCTTCTGTAAGGAATTGTTCATTTGCTGTCGGATCCGCATTTCCAAAATTTTAATAGAATCTTCGTTCGATTCCATGGCAATCTGACCTCCTGCTTTTCAAATCAGAATATACGATTGTCTCTCGTAACTGTCTCCAATCGGGCTGAACCAGATCGTTCTGCTCTGTGGAGCTGTAATTCGAGTATAACATAAACCGCCGCTTTTGGCTACTGCTTCTCCTGCTCTGCCAGAAAATCCAAAAAGCTATTTTTTAACTCTATTCGGGAGAAAAAAGCCTTGCCGTCATTTTTTGTTTGAAGTCACGTGCTTTTGGAAATATTATGATAGTGTCTGGTAAAAAAATGATATTATTTATGAGAAAACCGTGATAATATTATGGTGTAAGCCAGAATGATTGGAGGAAAATCACGGTGATTGAAAATATTTCAGCCATTATGCAGAAGATGATCGACATGTCCAATGGAAATATGCATGACATCAATCATTTTATGAAAGTCTACGCATTTTCACGGATGATAGGACTTCAGGAAGGTCTGCCTGAAATTACGCAGACAATACTGGAAGCCGCAGCGGTCATCCATGATATTGCCTGCCCATTATGCCGCGAAAAATATGGAAACACAAATGGAAAATTTCAAGAGCAGGAAGGCGTACTGCTTGCACGGAATTTCTTATCTGGTATGGAATTATCGGATGAAGCGAAAGAACGAATTATCTACCTCGTGGGTCATCACCACACCTATACCGTAATAGACGGTATGGACTATCAAATCCTGCTGGAAGCGGATTTCCTTGTGAATGCAGATGAGGGCAAAATGTCTTTCACTGCAATTAAGGCTGCACGAGAACGGTTTTTCAAAACAAAAACAGGAATTGACCTGCTGGATTCTATGTACTTAAAAGAAAGCTTTCGATGGAAACCACCCCATTCCGTAAAGCAGTTTGGGAAAATGTGATGAGTCAGCCGCCCTTCCCTGTTGGTCCGATCACCCGCACCGCTCCTGCAGGATCGTCAGCGCTTGGACAATGATCGCCGCATGGTCCACTGCGATCAGTCCGCAATCCTTTACCGTAAATGACTCTTCCCGGATCAGCCCCGGGCGCCTCCTGCGCTCCACCAGGGCACAGGTATCCAGACCCTTTTCCCGGTTTTTCACGGAAAGCCGGTAGGTTGTGGTCTTGGTCTCCTGTCCCTGCTGCCTGCCGCTCCGGGAAGCATCTGTACCAGAGTCTTTGCTTTCCTCTGCCTGCCGCGGCTTTGCTTCCGCGCCAGGATCCTTGCTGTCCGCCATTTTTTCCAGCTCTAATTCACACCACACCGCGTCTGCGGCGTCATCCCCGGCCTGGGCTTTTAACTCCTGCCCCTGTACAAGCGCCATATATGCCGTAGTGATCACACGTGTCCGGGGATCCCGGTCATAATTCCCATAGGATGCGATCTGTTCCATAGGCAGGCCGCTGATCCCCGTCTCTTCCAGCAATTCCCGTTTTGCGGATTCCTCCAGGTTCTCCTCCATATCCACAAAACCGCCGGGCAGCGCCCAATATCCGATGCTCGGATGGTTGCTCCGCTTCACCAGCAGGAGCCGGATGCCCCGAAGCTCCCTGGTCAGCGGTTCTGCGCAGGAAAAGATCACGGCATCCGCCGTGCAGCTTGGAGTCCGGTATTTATAAGGGTCATAGCCCTCTAAAAATTCCTCCAGCGTCTGTCCCGCCGGGTTACGCTCCCCGGTTCCGTAAAATTTTGATAAGTCCTTTAAAAATGCCGTCATTGTTTCATCTCCTCCTTTTGTATCATCATATACTAAAAGTCGTCAGTCTCATTCTTTCTGGTGTCCAATGGCTGGGCGATCATCTGACTTATATCGCACATACAATCGGTTAACGGCAGCACGGCAGTGATATAATCTGCCGCTCACTCCTCCGCCGTCCTCCGGGTCAGGCTCGTTTTTTCCAGATGCCCGTACATGATCAGGGGAACGCTGAGACAGGTCAGGAAAATCAGCGCCAGAGTCCCTCCTGCAGCGGCTCCTGGATAAAGAAATTTGAAGTACGCGATCCTGTGCTCCATATACAGCTTGAGCAGGTACAGGATCCCGCTTCCCGCAGTGAACACCAATGCCCCCACAATCCCGCAGTAGACCGCGCCTTCTGCCGCCAGCATCTGCTGGATCTGCCTTCCTGTCATCCCCACGCTCTCCATCACCGCCAGCTCCCTCTGCCGGGAAAGGATACCTGTGACGATCACATTCAGGTAATTCAGAAAGCCCATCAGGATCAATACCAGGCTGAGCGCCCTCAGGATAATACGGTTGGTTCGGATATAGCTCTGACTACTGGCCAGTTCATCGGATTTACAATATACATGCAGGTACAGGCTGGGATCCCTGCGGTTCTCATCCTGAATGATCTTCTGAACCGCCGCCTTGGCTGCCGGCTCATGAGCACGCTCCACGTCCATCTCCATGCCGTACGTTTTTTCTTTGGTGCCAAGCCTTTGGAAGCCCTCCTCGCTGACAAGCGCATACCACATGGCCGAACTGGTAAAATACATCTGCGGCTTCGGAAATCCCTTTGCCTTTATATTCAGAAAGCCGGCTGCTTCCAGCTGCACGATATCGCAGTTCTCCCGGCGCCAGTTTTCAAAACCGTCCAGATCCATCGTGTCCCAGGCTTCCGTCCGTTCCTCCCTGGACGGAAACTGCCAGAAGGTCAGGGGAAGCCCTGTTTTTTCATCGGCCTCTTCACTTAAAGTTGGAGACAGCGCATGGTAATGGAGCAGGATGGCCACGGTTCCGTTCCGCAGGCTTTCAATATCCGCTTTCAGATGATTTTTCTCCACATAGGCTTCCAGCTCCTGCATATACTCCTCATCCACAATCTGAACAAAGGAATATATCCAGGAATCCGGCAGCCCCGGCTCCTCTTCTTCCATATCCGCTTCTCCCCCTTCTTCATAGGTTCCGTATACGTAGGCTTCCGCCAAAGGCTTTACCGCCTCTGCCGTCCCATCCAGAAAGAGGTAGCTCCCTCTTATCATATCCGCGCTCTCCCTGTGCATCCCCTGAATGGCCAGAAGGCGCTCCTTTGCCTCCGGTGTGATCAGTTCAAACTCATCATCCTGGTTCGATATCTCCACGCCGTCCACTGTAGCCACGGTTCCCATAGTAGTGCCGCCGATCTTAAAATCCCTGTTCTTTTCAATGGCGTAGGTCTGATCCCTCCCCCTCGTCAGGACGACTGCTCCCAGCGCCGTGACAACTCCCAGAAACAGAGACAGTACAGTCAGGAAAAACCGTTTTTTATACCGGAACACGTTCTGCCATGCCAGATAAAGCACCGGCTTCTGGAAGGCCGCATGGAGATGCTTTTGGAGCCTTTGCACCGGCTTTGGTTTCTGCCGCTTTTGTCCTTGCTCCTTTTGTTTCTGCTGCTCTTTGCCGCTACCGCTTTTTGTTTCCGCTGTTTTTCTGTTTCTCTTCGTTTTTTCCGTCACCCCTGTGAAATGAAGCGCCTCCAAAGGGGTCATGTTTGCCGCCCGGACAATGGTATATGCCGCCGCCCCAAAGATAACGGCCACAGTAAACAGCACGGCTGCCCCCAGCAGCTCCGGCCGAAATACCATCAGCTCCGCAGATTTTCCGTAATTATAGAGGTACAGGTTCCCCAGCGCCCGTGGAACCGCGAACAGGATCACCGCGGCGGACAGTGCCGCGCCAAGCACCGCTCCCTGCAGAACCGTCGCCGCGGTCTGCCGAAGATACATTGCGCAGATCTGTTTTTGCGTGGTGCCCAGAGTATCCAACAGCCCAATCTGGCGGATTTCCTTCTGGATAGAAATTCCAAAGATATTATAGATCAGGAAAAAAACGCCCAGCAGGACAAGCCCCCCGCAAATGGCTGCCATCCGAAAGCCTCCCACAAAATCATCCATAATGAGATAGAGCAGGCGGTTTCCGCCCTGAAACTGCTGTACTCGGTCTCTGACCTGGATGTCCTCATAAAGCCGCGCTTCTGTCTCATAGCCGTCCATGGTATTTTTCTGGCTGATCATCAGGACATCCGGCTCTTCCAGGCTTCCTCCCCATTGCTCCAGCTGCGCTTCACTGACATATCCGTTCGGCGGGTACACTGCCGGATCCACATAATCCCGATACCACCCGCACAGGGTAAATACCGTGTCCAGCTTCTCCCCGGAGTCCAGTTCCGCAGACAGGGGGAGTTCCATCCCGATTTCCGGCCGGGTAATATGCAGGGCTTCCAGCGCCCTTTCCGGGAGCATCAGTTCCCCTTCCTTTCGGGGATAGCTTCCCTGGATATGGGTATACGCAGGCACTGTCATTTTCTCCCATGCCGTTTCATCCAGCACGGTCAGCCCGGCAATAAAAGCTTCCCCCTGACAAAGCTTGCCCGCATCCACTTCTCTGCCTACGTCCTCGATATAATCCAGTTCCCGGATCGCATGGTACTGCTCCATAGTTCCCCGTTCCAGGATGGTAGACGCAACGGTGCCGGAGGTTCTGGCCGACTGCAGATAATCTGCCTCTATCTTTCCAAACGCGATACTGAATACCGTGCATAATACCACAATCCCAAGAGCAGACGTTCCTGCCAGAAGGAGATTCCGCCCCCTGCTGCTCCTTTTGGCTGCCTTTGCTAAAATCCTGACCGCACTCTGGTTGTTGTTGGGAGTGTTTTTTCCGAAAGTCCGCATCTCAACCCCTCCCTTCCCGCATCACGATCTTCCCGTCCTCAATGGGAAGGATCCGGTCCGCCATCTGGGCAACTTCCTCGTCGTGGGTCACCAGGATGACCGTCTGGTTGAAATGGACCGCACAGGTTTTCAGAAGCCCTGCCACCTCCATGCTTGCCCGGGAGTCCAGGTTTCCGGTGGGCTCGTCGGCCAGGATGATGGCGGGCTTTACACTCAAAGCCCTTGCGATGGCTGCCCTCTGCTGCTGGCCGCCGGAAAGGGTGGATGGCATCTGCCCCATTTTTTCCTCTATCTTCAAGGTCTGCACGATCTGCTTTAAAAACGCTTCATCTGGCGTCAGGCCGTCCAAGCGCAGGGGCAGGATAATGTTTTCATAGACATTTAACACCGGCACCAGGTTGAACTGCTGGAATACAAATCCGATGTTCCGCCTCCGGAAGATGGTCTTTTCATCCCTCTTCATGGTTTTCAGGCTCTGCCCGCGGATCAGTACGTCCCCTTCCGTGGGCGTATCCAGGCCGCCCAGCATGTTTAAAAGCGTGCTCTTTCCGGATCCGGAGCTGCCTACCAGCGCCACAAATTCCCCTTCCTCAATGGAAATGTCCACGCCGTCCAGGGCCCGGACTTCATAGTCTCCGTTCACAAAATATTTTTTCAGTCCCTCTGTTCTTACGATCTCCATCGCTTGAAATCCCTCCTGTCTGCAGTCATCCGTGTAAGGAACTCCCTTGCTCCGTACACTGCTTTTAGTATAAAAGGGAAATCTAACAAACTACTAACAAATCAAAAAATATTCCAATCTGCTCATCCAGTTGGAAAATCTTTCATCAGGAAGCTGTCGAGGAACTTCCCAGATAGATCTCCACGCAGGTTCCGTCCTTCTGCCGTTTCAGCTTTACAAATCCGTTGTGAAGAAGGACGATCTCTCTTGTCAGGTAGAGCCCCAGTCCAAAGCCTTCTGTTTTCTTCGCGTTGCTTCCTCTGTAAAAACGTTGGAAAACCTTTGCTTCGTCCCCCTCTTCGATCCCGGTCCCATGGTCGCTGACCCAGATCCGCACGAACATTTCATTCTGCTGGGCGCCCAGCAGGATCTCATTCCTTTCCCCGGTCCGGCTTCCCGCTTCCTGACAATTCTCCCCGGCATTCCCGGCTGCCCTGTCCGCCGCCGGAAGGGAGTATTTTACCGCATTGTCCAACAGGTTGAATACAGCCTCCCCCAGCCAGTCTGCGTCATGAGGGTGGAGCAACTTTTCCGGAAAATCAGTGCGGATCCGAAGCCCCTGCTCCTGAGCCTTTCTCCGCACCTGGTCCGCCGCTTCCTCAAGGGTCAGCAGAAGATCGGTGTCAACGGGGCGGATGCGGATGATCCGGTGCTCCAGCCTGGACATCCGGATAAAGCTCTCCGCAAGGAAATGGATCTTCTTTTCCGAAAGCGACGCCGCTTTCAGATAGCTTTCCCGTTCGTCCCTGCTCAGATCCGTATCCTGTAAAAAATCCAGATAGGTTTCGATATTGGTCAGCGGCGTCCGCATCTGGTGCGCGATCTCCGTGATCAGATTTTTGATGGAATCCCGATCCTGTTCCAGACGCGCATGATATCCCTTCGTCATGCGCTGCAGGCGGGAGAGCTGATGCTGTATCTTGGAGGAAAGCGTTTCCCGGCAGGGCACATACTCCGGAAACTCCCTGCCGTCCAGAACGCATTCCAGCATGGAAGAGATCTCTGCCAGCTCCCGCTCCCTGTATTTTCCCTGTCCGTACCAGACGGCGCCGGTACTGAAAGCTACCAGTGCCGCCGTGATCATACACCATACTGCCATTTTTATTTCCGTCCTTTTCATTTTTTCCACCTGTACGGTTACAGGTAGAATTTTTTCATAATTACGTCCTGTTCATAATAGCGGCATCTGCCATTCTGAATCGCTGATACTCACCTGTTTTACTCCCCGAATACATACCCCTGTCCGAATACATTTTTGATATACACCGGATTCGCAGCATCCGGCTCGATCTTCCTGCGCAGGCGGGTGACCGTCATGCTGACCGTATTTTCTCCTACGAACGTGCCGTCCACATCCCACACCTGCTCCAGGATCTGATTTTTGGTGAGGAGCTGCCCTTTGTTCCTTGCCAGATATTCCAGCAGGCGGTATTCCTTCATCGTCAGCGGGATCTCCTCTCCGCCTCGGGTGACCCGCTTGCGGGCAAATTCGATTTCAAGCCCCCGGTACAGAAATGCCTCTTTTTTCTCTCCGCAGCGGAACAAAACGGCCTGGATCCGTTTGATCAGAACCCGCATGGGAAATGGTTTCACCACGTAGTCGTCTGCTCCTGCGGTGAACGCCCCCAGCATGTCCTCCTCTTCATCCTGCCCGGTCAGGAAGATGGCCGGGATCTCCTGATATCTGCGCATGTCCCGGCAGAAGCTGATCCCGTCGCCGTCGGGCAGATTGATGTCGATCAGCAGCAGGTCCGGATTTTTTTCCAACAAATGCCTGCCCTCCCTGCAGGTCACGGCGGACAACGTCTGGTATCCCTCCTTTCGGAGCGCGATGGCCAACGCCTGGGCGAGCAGCTCATCGTCTTCGATAATGCCGATTGTTTCCATCTCTTTTGTTTCCTTTCTTCTACCTGATTCCAGTATAGCCCTGAGTATTTATCCTGTAAAGATTTATTTTCATATGACACAGAGCGCCAGTAACGATTAACTGACGCTCTGTGTCAAAGCCCATATCTGGAGTAGCTTTTATATATCAACGGCAGCAATAGAATGGAAACCGCAGAATATAATATCATCACAAACGGAATCTGAAGAAATACTGCGCCTCCTATCTGGAAAATAAACTGCGTTTTCACAGCTCTGATAATATTGATCAGCCCATCCGGCGTAAAGTAAACAATTTTCGTGATATCGGAAAGCGCCCCTCCAATAAAAAGCATGACACAATACATGCAAAATGGAATACAGACCGCTATTTTTTCATTATGCAGCTTTGCTGTTACCAGCATCGTTACTGAGGCTGACAGCAGGCTGGCAATATAACCGCACACCGCGATCAGAAGATAATGCTGCCCCTCTGTAATTACATAAATACTATAAGGGTCTACAAATTGATACGGTGTATCGAAGCCACTCGTTCCCATGATCCCAAATGAGATCAATGACAAGAGTCCGACTCCGATCCAATAAACAAGGGTTGCCGTAATCATTCCCACTGCGATTTTATTCCTTGTCGCTTTCGACCGCCCATATTTTGAAGTGAAAAATACCGCTTCCGCATGATTCCGGAACTCTTCATCAAAAATTCCCGCCGCCAGGAATCCAATCACAATCGTCATGATCAGCGCATATGTTTGTATATATACTGTCATGGTTTCCCACGAATCGTCCGCTTCATAAATAAACGGGATTTTTATCTTGTTATATTGTTCTCTCAGAAATTCTTCCTTCTCCGGTGTATCTCCATATTCTTCCGGCATTCTCCGCAGATTATCGGAATATGTGTCGTAGAAATGAGCAAGGTCTTCTTCTGCCAGTCTCTCCACACCATCCCCAATAAAATCGGATTCTGTTGTATACACCTTGGCTGCAAAATACAAAATATCCCAATAGGATTGTGCATTTTTTCCCCACTCTGTATCTGGGATTCCTTCCGGATATTGTTGTCTTAATTCATGATAGCTTTTCGCCATTTTGGTAAGCTTCTCTGTTGACAGTTCGCCTTTCCATTGATTTTTATCTGCCGTAAGCCTGCGTCCGGCAGTGAGCGCTTGAATCCCCGTTAGATGCATCCCGTCCTTATCTGTATAGGTTATACTTCCGGCCGCAAGAAAGCTAAGAATTACTGTCACCAATAGCAATGCAATGAGTATGACCTTATTAATCGTTTTTGAAAAGAACCTCTTTAATTCATATTTCAGCATCTTTATCACCTGCTCTCTGTCCAAAATACAGCAGGAAGGCGTCTTCCAGTGTGGGTTCTTCACGTACCGCGTTTTCAGACGGCGGGGTTTTTGAAAGAATCCTCAGTTCCGCGCCTCCGGAAACGTGTTTCACATTCCCTACCGGATATTTCTGTAAATATGGATTCACCTTCTGCCTCGGCACTGTACAGTTCCAAACATCCACATCCATATTGGCAATCAGTTCTTCCGGTGTTCCGGTGTAAAAAAATTTTCCATCTCGCATCAGCACAATCTGTTCCGCAATAAATTCAACATCCGAAACGATATGGGTAGAAAGTAATACCAGCCGCTCCTCTGACAATTCACTGATCAAATTCCGGAAATGGATCCGTTCACTCGGATCAAGCCCTGCTGTCGGCTCATCCAGCACCAAAATTTTCGGATCATTTAACATGGCCTGCGCAATCCCAACACGCCTTGCCATCCCGCCGGATAACGTTTTCATCTTTCGGCTTTTATATCTTGACATTCCGACCATTTCCAGCAGCTCCCCCATTCTTTTTTTGGCGACAATCGGGCGGATCCCTTTGATCGACGCAATATACATCATATAATCAGAAACCGAAATATCCGGATAATACCCGAAATCCTGCGGCAGATATCCGATCAGATCCCTGTAGCTTTCCTCTAATCCAAAGACATCCTTCCCATCCCACGTAATTTCCCCGTTCGTGGGACGAATGACTGTACACAGCATCCGCATCAGCGTTGTCTTTCCCGCTCCGTTCACCCCTAAAAGTCCATACACCCCTTTGTCCATAGAGTAAGTAACATCATCAACCGCAAGGACTTCACCATAATCTTTTGATACATTTTTTAATCTCAATTCCATTTCACGAACCCTCCCATAGCATTTCGCCGCTAAACAGCAATTTCCGGATGCAAAAAATCAGATATCCAAAGGAAAGCAGGATCAACCCCATCCAGACCGGTCCGGCAATCATATCGTAAACCGTATTGTTTGCCACCACGATCGTCCAGATCACACTCCATGCCATACACATTGCGGCTGCCACATATTCCATTTCCCGCTGTCTGCCGCATAACGACCGGAAACAGATGCAGCAGGATACAAGGAACGGAATCAGAAAATGGACTGCCAGATCAAGTGCCATCATGTGTCTGGTCTGCATTGCTGCCAAAAGGAAAACGGTAACCATGACCAGATCCACGGCAGCAAACATTAAAATTCTCGCAGCGCATATTTTTCTCAATGAATAGTAAGATGCCTTTTCTATCTCCACAGAAGAATATCTGCGGTTCTTCCACATTTCAGGAATGATTAAGATTACAAATATTGCGGCAAAGCTACCCATCATCCGCTCCACATTTCTTTCCAGCTCATTATCCATCAGCAAATACCAAAGGAACAGCAGTACAGCCCCCTGCATTGCCCACCATCTTTTTTTGATATATCTGGACTGTACATACAAAAATTCATAAAATGATATCCTTCTTTCTGATTGTTCTGCCATCACGGTTTCACATCGCGCAATGACCTTTTGGATGGAAGCTTCCCGGACATAGTGATTCTGTATCAGATCCTGATACGCTTTCATCTTCTTTTGATACTGCCTCATATCATTTCACACCTCCAAGCATTCCACTAGATTTTTTCTTGCTTCCCTGATACGGTACTTTACAAGCGGTACACTGATATTTAATAACTCTGCAATCTCCCGTTGTTTCAGCCCCTGAAAGAAAAATAAAATGCTGATTTCTTTCAGATTCTCCGGCAGACCGTCCACAGCCCGCTCTATATCCAGCCTGAGCTCTATATCACCCATTCTTTGTCCCGGTATTTCCGGCATCTCGCCTGGAAGAATCTCTTTCTTCTTTTTGTAATAATTCTTTATGATATTTCCTGCGATACGGTATAAATAGCTTTTCGCCCTGCCTTGTTCCGTATAGGTATCTATAGCTTCAAAAAAGCGCAAAAACGTGTCCTGCGTCATATCCTCCGCACAATTTCGATCATGGATATACAAAAAACAATATTGATATACGGAAGAATAATATTTTTTTACAAATCGTTCTCCCGCTTTACGATTTCCGGCTTTTATTTTCTCTACCAGCAAAAAGTCCAGCTCCACTTATGTTTCCCTTCCCAATCTACACATTACACTTTTTTTCTCACGCCTATATATTAAAAAACAACTGGCGCCGCCAAAAGGATAGTCAAAAAATTATTTTTTTCCGGGTTATCCGGATTAGGGCTGGCAAACAAAAAAATTCTCTGTGTATGTGGTAAATACACAGAGAATTTTTTTAAGATTTAAGCTACATTCTGATTCCAATATGAATAGAACTCTTTCCGGAAGTCCGCAGATTTTTGCTGTACGTATCCGCTTGCATACCCGGGAGCCTGCGTTGCAATATAGCTTGCGCACCTTTCATTCCAGGGCTTCAGCAATTCCTGATATCTCTTCACCGCATTTTCAACAGAGTCTGGATCTGTCGGATCCATTTCTGAGAACGCCTTCATAATCCCGGAAATCACCTGCGTATTCGATGCGACCGCGATTGTCCCACCGATATAATATCCTTTCCATCGGCTGTTCTGTTCCTCTGAGGCAGCAATTTCTATCCACTTTTTATTGTTCTCTAATCTCTCATTGATCCTTCTTTCCGCCGCTATCCTTAAAACATCCGCCTGATCCCTGGTCAGCCCAAGCTCTGGCTTATAAGCATACGCCCTTGCCATTCCCATCTTCATATAATCATCATAACCGCAGGGACTGTTTCCTCCGATCATCTTCTGCAGATAGCTTCCCGTTTTATAAAGCGCAGACATTTCTTTGTACGTGAAATCCCTTCCCTCAATGGTGAACTTTGTTTTCAGATTATCCAGAGTATTTGCAACTCCGTTTTTCAGGTTCTCTTTCATTTCATCGACAAGATTATGTATCTCTTGATATATTCCGTAAAAATCTCCCGGGCATAGAGCCGAGCCAAGTGCTTTTTCTGCACCTACTATATACCCTTCGAAGTCATATTCGCTTATCTCGCCTTTTGCATATTTCTCAAATATACCTACATATTGATCCATATCATTTAGAAAATGATATCCTTGAAGCACTATGACACAGTCTTCTCTTTTCTTTGCAGGGACATTGGTGGTATGCGGGGTTCTTTCATATACGTGAAATTCGATAACGTCCATCCGTGTTTCTTCCGGCAGGCGCGTTCCCTCTAATGCCTTTCCCGCGCTGCTTTCCCACAGCGGTTTTATAGGTTCCGCTTCCTTCACATATTCATTTTTCGCATATGCTATATCTGATACTCTCATTGCAGGATTCCCCTTTCCTAAACACAATCATTGGGATTTCTGTACATATGACCCTAGCGGCAAGCCTCATGCC
>CAYQBE010000010.1:0-58668 GCA_964415625.1 uncultured Clostridium sp. | reverse complement strand
TCCTTTCCGAGCAGTCCAGGCGTATGGAAGAAATGATGCGCATGTACAGCATGGGTGGCGGCATGGATATGGGTCTTGGCGGACAGGCGACACTGGTTCTCAACGCCAACCATCCGCTTGTGAAGTTCGTGACAGAGAACAAGGAGGATGAACATACCTCCATGATCTGCAAGCAGCTCTACGACCTGGCGATGATCGCCCACAAGCCGCTGAACCCGGAGGAGATGACAGCGTTTGTGCAGAGAAGCAATGAGATTATGATGCTGCTGACAAAATAATTATTTAAAATACAGATAAAATCTGTTACAATGGCTATAGAAAAAAGGCAGATTGGAGGCATTGGATTATGTCAGTATTTAAAAGTTATTTGAGACAGCTTATCAGACAATTGAACGCCTTGAAGAAAGCGCATGATAACGGTGACCAGCAAGAGGTACAGCGGATTATTGAAGAACTGTTAAAGGATGCGCAGGATGGATTGGAGGATGATTAAATTCATCTCGAATAGCTGAAGAAGAATCAAAAAACAGACTATCTGAAAAAGATAGTCTGTTTTTTGATTCCATTAGGCCGCTTAGAGAAAGATATCCGCTTTTTTGTCGCTCTGACAGGCTTTGTTCAGCTTTCCGGCCAGCAGCTTCATTTTTGTTGAGCTGACATAACGGGCCTTCTGCTTACAGCTGCGGAGGCATTTCTGACAGCTGATACATTTCTTTTTGTCTGTCTTTTTCGGATCCTTTGTGTTTATGGCCCCTGTCGGGCAGCTCCTGGCGCAGGCGCCGCACTCTGTACACATGGTAACATCGACCTTTGGCGTCAGTGATGCCGCGCCGGCCTTGCGATAAGGGGTATTGCCCGGAACCGAGATATTGAATTGCTCAAAAGAAGCTTCGGTGTGGATCCGGCGGCTCAGCTGCTTGCCGAAATCCGCGATCTCTTTCAGATCCTGCTTGTTGGGACGTCCAAGACCGATGGAGCGGACAATGGAGTGCTCGGTGGGAAATGCGGCTGCGCCGATCACCTTGAAGCCCCGGCTTTCCACTTCATTTTTCAGTTCCAGCAGCGCGTCCTCGTATTCCCGGCAGCCGTAGGTGGCGATCAAAGCTGCCGGCGTTCCCTGTCCGGACAGATTTTCAAAATATTCCAGGAAAGTGGCAGGCACACGTCCCGCATAGACCGGAATCCCGAAGAGCACAAAATCATTGCTCTTAAACTTCAGGGACGGCTTCTTTTCCTTATGTACCGTCAGGTCGTAGGAGACAGATTTGAGGTCGATGCCTGCGGCGGCTTCCATAATGACCTTTCTTGTAGTCCCTGTGGGGCTGAAATAAACCAGCTTTAATTCGTTCATCTTCATAGTAAAAAACTCCTTTATCCATTAAATACGATAAAAACAATTATAATTTGTCACCAATTTCCGTAAGGAAATTGATGACTTGCGTGGCGCTCTGGCGCAATACCTATTATAACATGGAATGGTTAAATTTGCATCGGATTCCTGTAAGAATTTCTGAGGATAGTAGTTGTATTTTTTCGGCAAATAGGTTATAATACTTTCAGACAAGAAAAGTACTACCTGGAATGTTCGATACCCCTGTAATTTTGAACCTACAAAACTTTAAACGGGATTCTTATATTTCTGTAATATGTCAGGCCTCCGAATCAGCAGTGGAAGACAAAAAAGCAGATGCGGTTGCCCACCTAGCCAGCGGCTAGGAGTCAAAATACAGGGAACGGCATTTTGGGGATATACGACAATCCGACAAAACGCGTCGCTGACGCGTTTTGCTGGATTATACAAGGAAAAAAGGCGGCTGCGATACAGCTGCCTCTTTTTAAGTATACCGTATCTGTTCAGCACCTTCGCTATCCTGTGCTGAATAGTTACAGTATACCCGCTTTCGAACAAGAATAAGCAGATCAGAGGTGTTTTATGAAGGAGAATCAAAAAGGGATCATAGGGAAAGCGCTGAATGTGACGAAACAGTTCCGTTCCCACCATACCGGGGCTTATGCGGCGCAGGCAGCATATTTTTTTGTTCTGTCTCTGATTCCGATCATTATCCTGCTGCTGACACTGGTGCAGTTTACACCGGTTACGGAGGAGGATGTCATGCACGGGGTGCTGCAGGTATTTCCTTCTTCAGTGGAAGGACTGATCGCCATGCTCGTGACCCAGGTCTATAATCAGTCCGGTTCGATCATCCCGTTTACCATATTGGTTGCGCTGTGGTCTGCGGGGAAGGGCGTGCTCTCCATGACCTCCGGCCTGAACTGCGTATACGAAAATCCAGAGACCCGTAATTATATTTTTCTTAGGATCCGGGCCTCTGCTTACACGGTGATCTTTATACTGGCGATCGTGCTTTCCCTGCTGCTTTCCGTGTTTGGGAACAGTATCAGCCTGCTTATCAATGAGCATGTGCCGCTGCTGCGGCATGTGACGGATTTTATCATCCGGATCCGGACGCTTCTGATCCTGGGGGTGCTGACGGTATTTTGGGATCTGGTATATAAGTATCTGCCGAACCGGAAGGACGGGATCAAGACCACCATGAAGAAGCAGCTTCCGGGAGCAGTTTTCACTGCCTGCGGATGGCAGCTGATCTCGTTCGTATTCTCCATCTATCTGGATGTGTTTACGGGATTTTCCACGATGTATGGGAGCCTTACGACGATCATATTGATCCTGCTGTGGTTCTATATGTGTATGTATGTGATCCTGCTGGGCGGGGAGATCAATGCCCTGCTGGAAAGGTATGAAGAGCAGGGCGGTTCCGTAGGCTGAGAGTTATGGTATGGAAAAGATAAGCTACAATCCGCCGACTCACTTGCACATAGTTTATTGCAATGCAAATGAGTCGGCGGATTATTAGTAACCTGCTTATGAATGAGCAAAAGGAGATTACGTTAGCATGGTTTTTGCGAATGGACGAGTAGATTGGAGGCCCATAGAAATATCCAACCGTACAGGCGGAAGCTTTTGGACAACTTCTGAGTGCTTCCTTACAGAACCGCGGAGTACATTGCGGCATCCAGTGCGGCCAGATCATCTTCATCGATGGTCTGAACGCCGTCGCTGTCCGGCTGGATGTGTACCGTCACGGTTTGCGGTTCCCCATATTCCGGAGCGTCCAGCTTGGAGGCCATCAGCTCGTACATCTTCTGGTAGACCAACTGTTCCAACTCTTCGTCGGTCATTGTCTGAGCGTCTGTCGCTTCCAGAAGCGGGAGCAGCTCCTGATCCAGATCGTTGAACATGAGGAAGGGCTCTACAGTTACTTCCACGGTGAATCCGTCGCCGTCTTCTTTGGCTTCCCCTACTTCATATTTGCTGATACGCAGGATATCCGCAAATAATTGGCGGTACTGTTCCTGCAGATCAGAGCCAACGGAGGATGTTACGATTCCGCTGGCCTCCATATTGGTATCTAAGCCTGTCTGATACAGTTCTTCTGCTTCTTCCTGTGTACTTTTTGTAAATTCCATGTAGGTATCGAACTCGGCCTTGTAGCATGCGTCTAATGCGGATTTTACATAATCCGGCGCATTTTCCGTAGTCAGTTTTTTCCCACATCCGCCAAGCAGCATGGAAAAGCAGACCGCCATTGCGATCATCAGTGAGATCCTCTTTTTCATTTTCTGGTTCCTCCCGTAAAATAAAAATTTTATTTTCAAGGATACAATATCACAAAAAGTATGGGCATTCAAGGAGAATTTAGTTGTGATTTATAAGGATTCCGCAGTATCACTTGTAAAAACAAAATAAATAGCCTATACTGTTTCATAGGATGAGGTTTTTGGTTTTATGTAGTTTTGGAGAGCAGGTGAAAGTATGTTAGCAGCAGTAAAAGGAATTGTACGTGGAAATATTATTGAGGTAGAAGATGATATTCGAGTCTTTGATGGCGCAGATGTAGTGGTTACTGTGTTGAATGTGCCCCATGTAGAGAAAAACGTAGAGAAAAAAAAGAAACAGATCGACTGGGATAGCTTTGTTATACCAAGTGAACGCGGAAAAAATGTATCTGAGTATATGAAGGAGATGCGGGAAAATGACAGAATATAACAGGGTTTTTGTCGATACGGCACCATTCATATATTATATTGAAAAAGATGAAAATAATCCTCATTATTTTGAAAAGTTAAAGTATTTTTTGATGAATTCTATGGATTCTTTGCAGCTGGCTTCTGCCTGTTTGAAAAATTGCGATTTGTTTTTGACTAATGATAAACAGTTAAAGTAATTTAATCAAATAAAATGTATGACTCTTGATGATTTATGATGATTAAGAAGAAAAAGTCTCGTTCGAGGCTTTTTTTATTTTGGGTATTGACAAGATACAGATATACGTATATACTTTGATAATCAAAACATTTTAAAATAAAATAATTTGAAATAAAAGATATTTTGAAAAATGGAGAAGACAGATGAGAGGAAAGATATGCGGAACCGGCTCCTGTGTGCCGGGTCATATTCTGGACAATGATGCTTTATCTCAGATGGTAGACACCAGCGATGCCTGGATCCGGGAGCGGACGGGAGTGGCAAGGAGGCATATCATTGAGGAAGAGACAACGGTATCCATGGCGGCGGAGGCCGCAAGGCGGGCATTGGAGGATGGAAATGTACAGCCCGAAGAGATCGATCTGCTGATCGTGTGTACATTTACCTCGGAAGTGCTGCTCCCTTGTGCAGCCTGTGAGGTGCAGAAGGAGCTGGGAGCGGTCCATGCGGCCTGCTTCGACCTGAACGCAGCCTGTACCGGATTTTTGTTCGCGTATAATACGGCACAGGCATACATTGCGGCAGGCTTATGCAGGACTGCCCTGCTGATCGGTTCCGAAAGCTTGTCCAATATGGTGAACTGGAAGGACCGGGGAACCTGCATCCTGTTCGGGGACGGAGCCGGGGCTGCCGTGCTGAAAGCGGAGCCGGGAGAGCTCCCTTCTCCGGTGATGCACTCGGACGGGGCCTCAGGACCGGCACTGACCCTGATGAGCCGCCACCGGAAGGGCTGGGCGGAGGAAGAAAATGCGGGGCAGGAGCCGGCTGCTTCCCCGGCAGGCCAGGATTCGCCGGGGAACGCGGCGGAAGATCTCCCAATACAATCACATGTTGACCAGGCATCCATCCATCCGGAAGAGTTTATCCGCATGGATGGACGGGAGGTCTTCCGCTTTGCGGTAAAAAGGGTTCCGGAGGTCATCCGGGAGCTGCTGGATAGCAGCGGGATGGGACTGGAGGAAATCGACTATTTTGTACTCCACCAGGCAAACAGGCGGATCGTGGAATCCGTGGCAAAGCGCCTGGATGCGGAGATAGAAAAATTCCCCATGAACCTGGAAGAGTACGGCAATACCTCCTCGGCAAGCATTCCGATCCTGTTGGATGAAATGAACCGGGATGGAAGGCTGAAATCGGGACAGACCATTGTACTGGCCGGATTTGGGGCAGGATTGTCCTGGGGGGCAGCTATATTGAAGTGGTAGCTGTCTGCTGCATGAGTAATGGAGATAAGGAGCTGCGCAAAAAATTTTCACGGCCGATGAAATCCGTCTTTTTTGCGCAGTTCCTAAGGCCGGTCCGAAACAAAAGAATCGCCTATACCAGAGTCATGCCGGCATGGCCCGATGGCCAATGCTTTCATGAATATAAATGAACTATGAAAATGAAAATCAGAAATGGAATCAGGAAAGGAAAGAAAAATCATGTTGGAAGAAATCAAGGAATTAGTAGCTGAGACACTGGGAACAAACGTAGAGGACCTGACGGAGGAAACTTCTTTTTCAGACGACCTGAACGCGGATTCACTGGATCTGTTTGAGATGGTCATGGAACTGGAGGATAAATTTGAGGTGAAGATTCCGACAGAAGATCTGGAGCAGATCAAGACCATCGGCGATGTAAAGGCTTATATCGAAGAGCATAAATAAATGCTGAGGAAAAAGAGGTTTTAGCAATGAAGACAAGACTGACAGAACTTTTAGGAACAGAATATCCGATCATCCAGGGCGGCATGGCATGGGTTGCGGAGTATCATCTTGCCGCCGGTGTGTCTGAGGCAGGCGGACTGGGGCTGATCGGGGCGGCAAGCGCGCCCGGTGAATGGGTGCGGGAGCAGGTACGCAAGGCAAAAGCTCTGACGGGGAAGCCCTTCGGCGTGAATATCATGCTGATGAGCTCCTATGCGGATGAGGTGGCGAAAATCATTGTGGAGGAAGGCGTGCAGGTCGTGACGACCGGCGCAGGCTCCCCGGAAAAGTATATGAGCATGTGGAAGGAAGCCGGAGTCAAGGTAATCCCGGTGGTGGCTTCCGTGGCTCTGGCACGGCGGATGGAGCGCTGCGGCGCGGACGCGGTGGTGGCGGAAGGCATGGAGGCCGGCGGCCACATCGGGGAGAGCACGACCATGGCGCTGGTTCCCCAGGTGGCGGACGCGGTGGAGATCCCGGTGGTGGCGGCAGGCGGAATTGCCGATGGCAGAGGGATCGCGGCTGCATTTATGCTGGGGGCTCAGGGCGTGCAGATGGGAACCTGCTTTGTAGTGACCAAAGAGTCCCAGGTGCATGAAAATTATAAGAAATGTATCATCAAGGCAAAGGATATTGATACCCGTGTGACCGGGCGTTCCACGGGACATCCGGTGCGCGCGATCCGAAACCAGATGACCAGGGAGTATCTCCGCAGAGAGCAGGAGGGAGCGTCCTTCGAGGAACTGGAAAACCTGACTCTGGGCGGTCTCCGCAAGGCGGTGGTAGAAGGGGACGTGGTGAGCGGAAGCGTCATGTCCGGGCAGATCGCCGGGCTGGTGAAGGAAGAGCTGAGCTGCAAGGAGCTGATCCAGAAGCTGGTGCGGGAGACAGAAGCGCTGTTGGGAAAATAGGCTGAGCGCCAGATAAATCTGCCGCTTAGTATAACGGGATATCTGATCAATATGCAAAGCAGATTGGTTACAGATTCGGGAGGAATTTAAAAATGAGTGGAAGTACAGGAAAAACAGCGTGGATCTTTCCCGGCCAGGGGGCGCAAAAGTGCGGCATGGGAAAGGATTTTTATGAGAAGAGTACAGCCGCGAGACAGATTTATGACGAGGCATCCCGGCTGCTGGGATTGGATATGGCGGCCTTGTGCTTTGAGGAAAATGAACGGCTGGATCAGACAGAATACACTCAGGCAGCTCTTGTGACCACCTGTCTGGCAATGGCTGAGGCGCTAAGAGACGTCCTTCCGGCGCCGGATGTGACGGCAGGCTTAAGCCTTGGGGAATACTGCGCCATTGCGGCGGCCGGCGGGATGCGGATTGAGGATGCCGTTACCACCGTGAGGAAGCGGGGCATTTTCATGCAGAATGCGGTTCCGGATGGAAAAGGCGCCATGTCGGCGGTGCTTGGACTGACCGGGGAACAGATCGAGGCTGTGATCGCCGGACTGGAAGGCGTCTATATCGCCAACTATAACTGTCCAGGACAGACCGTCATCACAGGCTACGCGCAGGGCGTGGAAAAAGCATCGGAGGTCCTTCTGGAAGCGGGGGCAAAACGGGTGCTGCCATTGAAGGTCAGCGGTCCGTTCCACTCGCCGATGATGGAGGAAGCCGGGGAGAAGCTGGAACAGGTTCTTCAGGAGATCGAGCTGTCGCCTCTTCGGATTCCCTACGTGACCAATGTGACGGCGGAATATGTGAAGGAAATCGGTGACACGAGGAAGCTTTTGAAGGAGCAGGTGGCATCCTCCGTACGCTGGCAGCAGAGCATGGAGCGGATGATCGCCGATGGGGTGACGACCTTTATCGAGATCGGGCCGGGCAGGACGTTGGCAGGATTCTTAAAGAAGATCAGCCGGGATGTGAAGGTCATCAATATTGCGGCCTGGGAAGACCGGGAAAAACTGTGAGAGTGAGGACGCCCAAGAGGAGACGCAGGCGATTTTATACTCACGGCTGATCAGGCAGCAGATTTCAGACAGAGACAGGATGGTACAGGATTTATGCAGAATGAAAATAAAAATGGAAACGGGCGTCTGGCAGGACAGACGGCCGTAGTCACCGGGGCATCCCGCGGGATCGGCAGGGCCATTGCCCTGCGGCTTGCGGCGGAAGGCGCTTCGGTGGTGATCAATTACCAGGGTTCTAAGGAACGGGCAGAGGCAGTCAAAGCAGAGATTGAGGAACAGGGCGGAAACGCATTGTTGTATCAGTGCAATGTGGCGGACTTCGGGGCCTGTGAGGAATTTTTGAAAGCAGTGACAGAGCAGACCGGACGGCTGGATATTCTGGTGAACAACGCGGGGATCACCCGGGACGGACTGCTGATGCGGATGAGCGAAGAGGATTATGACGCGGTATTGAATACGAACCTGAAAGGGACTTTCAACTGTATCCGGTTTGCGTCCAGACAGATGCTGAAGCAGAAAAGCGGCAGGATCATCAATATTTCTTCGGTTTCCGGCGTGCTGGGAAATGCGGGGCAGGCCAATTATTCCGCATCCAAGGCCGGGATTATCGGACTGACCAAATCTGCGGCTAGGGAGCTTGCCAGCCGGGGAATCACGGTCAACGCGATCGCGCCGGGCTTCGTTAACACGGAAATGACGGAAGGCCTTTCCGAAAAAGTAAAGGAAGGCGCAGTGGCGCAGATCCCTCTGGGTAGATTCGGTGAGCCGGAGGATATCGCGGAGACGGCTCTATTTCTGGCATCTGAGAGTGCCAGGTATATGACCGGGCAGGTGCTCCATGTAGACGGCGGCATGGCGATGTGAAAAATTCCAGCTGTGAGTTGGAAAAGATTTGTAACGATAAAGGAGAAGGCGATGAAAAGAAGAGTAGCAGTAACCGGACTGGGAGCGGTGACTCCCATCGGGAATACGGTAGAAGAATTCTGGAACGGCATCAGAGAGGGCAGAGTCGGGATCGGCCCGATCACAAAATTCGACGCGTCCGGATATGAAGTAAGGATTGCGGCAGAGGTCAAAGGCTTTGTGGCAAAAGAACGGCTGGATTTTAAATCCGCAAAGCGGATGGAGCTTTTTTCACAGTATGCGGTTGCTGCGGCTAAGGAAGCCTTCGCAGATGCGGGGATCGACCTGGCTCAGGAGGATCCGTACCGTGCCGGAGTGATCATCGGCTCCGGGATCGGCAGCCTGAAAACGGTGGAGGATAATTACACCCGGATCGTGGAAAAAGGCCCTTCCCGGGTGAATCCGCTGATGGTCCCCATGATGATCTCCAACATGGCGGCAGGAAATGTGTCGATCCAGCTTGGCCTGAAGGGAAAATGTACGAATGTAGTGACGGCATGCGCGACCGGAACTAACTGCATCGGAGACGCGCTCCGGGCCATCCAGTACGGAGACGCGGACATCATGCTGGCAGGCGGTACGGAAAGCTGCATCTGCCCCACCGGCGTGGCAGGCTTTACCGGACTGACGGCACTGTCGAAAACCGAGGATCCGCTCCGTGCGTCGATTCCATTTGATAAAGACCGAAATGGATTTGTCCTGGGCGAGGGTGCAGGGATCGTGGTTCTGGAAGAGCTGGAGCACGCGAAACGCCGCGGCGCGCATATCTATGCGGAGCTGGCGGGATACGGCTGCACAGGGGATGCTTATCATATCACTTCCCCTGCGGAGGACGGCGAAGGCGCGGGCATGGCGATGAAGCTGGCGATGCAGGAGGCCGGGGTGTCTCCTGCGGAGGTGGACTACATCAATGCCCACGGCACCAGTACCTTTTACAATGACCTGTATGAGACCAGGGCCATCAAGTACGCCATGGGAGAGGCGGCGCATCGGACGGTCGTCAACTCCACAAAATCCATGATCGGGCATCTGCTGGGCGCGGCCGGGGGCGTGGAGTTTGTAGTCTGCGTGAAGACCATGCAGGATGGCTTTATCCACCAGACCGTGGGAACGTCAGAGGCAGGCGAGGAATGCGACCTGAATTACGCGATCGGCGCGCCGGTGGAGAAGGAGGTAAACATCTGTATGACCAATTCCCTGGGATTCGGTGGCCATAATGCCACTCTGGTTTTGAAAAAATACTAACTGTACGGTAAGGGTATGGGTGGATAGAATATGAGGTGACAAATCATGAAGTTTGAACAGGTATTGCAATTGGTAGACGCTGTATCCGTTTCGTCCCTGACGGAATTCAAATATGAAGAGGGCGGAGTCAAGATTTCCATGAAAAAAGCGGCAGAAGGAACCGTGGATCCGAAAGCTGTTCTTTCTGGAAGAATGGAACCTGCTGTGAGAATAGAAACGGAACCTGCGAACCTTGCAGCGGAAACAGATGTAAAAGAGGCAGCCGTGGAGGCTACGGCGGGGACTTCGGCTGAGGAGGAAGCGGGGCAGACCGTAACCTCTCCTCTGGTAGGAACATTTTATGCGGCTCCCTCAGAGGACTCTGCGCCTTATGTAAAGGTAGGGGATCGGGTGGAAAAAGGCCAGGTGCTGGCGATCGTGGAGGCCATGAAGCTGATGAACGAGATTGAAAGTGAGTTCAGCGGAGAGGTCGTGAAGATCCTGGCGGAGAACGGAAAGGCTGTGGAATATGGGCAGCCGCTGTTCGTGATCAAGTAGGAATGCATCGGTTCAGGACAAAAGAAGGGAAGAAGAATATGAACAGTCTGGATACAAAGCAGATCATGGAGATTATTCCGCACAGGCATCCGTTTCTGCTGGTGGATCAAATTGAAGATTACGAGCCGGGGCAGTACGCCGTCGGTTATAAATGTGTCACATATCGGGAGGATTTTTTCGCGGGGCATTTTCCGGGAGAGCCGGTCATGCCGGGCGTGCTGATCGTGGAAGCGCTGGCTCAGGTGGGCGCGGTGGCGATCTTAAGTATGCCGGAGCACAAAGGCAAGATCGCGTTTTTCGGGGGCATCCAGAAATGCCGATTCAAGGGGATGGTACGTCCCGGGGATAAGCTGAGGCTGGAGACAAAGATCATCAAGCAAAAGGGACCCTACGGTGTTGGAGACGCGGTGGCGACGGTGGACGGCAAGGTGGTTGCCAGCGCAGAGCTTACATTTATGGTAGGGTGAGGAGAGACTATGATAGGAAAAGTATTGATTGCCAACCGTGGAGAGATCGCGGTACGGATCATCCGTGCGTGCCGGGAAATGGGGATTGAAACGGTGGCGGTGTATTCGGAAGCAGACCGGGAGGCGCTGCATACCCAGCTTGCGGATGAAGCCATCTGTATCGGCCCCGCCCCGTCGGCCGCAAGCTATCTGAGCATGGAGCAGATCATCAGCGCCACCATTGTCTCCGGAGCGGACGCGATCCATCCGGGCTTTGGGTTCCTTTCGGAAAACAGCCGGTTTGCCGAATTGTGCGAACAATGTAATATTACATTTATCGGTCCCCGGTCTGAAATCATCCGGAAGCTGGGAAATAAGCAGGAAGCCAGAAATACCATGATCGCCGCGGGCGTGCCGGTGGTACCGGGCAGCACGGAGCCTCTTATGGACGCGGAAGCAGGGGCAGAGCTTGCACGGGAGATCGGATATCCGGTGATCGTGAAGGCGGCCCTTGGAGGAGGCGGCAAGGGGATGCGTGTGGCTGAGACTCCGGAGGAATTTGAGGCCAGCTTCCAAACCGCCCAGAAAGAGGCGCAGATGGCATTCGGGGACGGGACCATGTACCTGGAGCATTATGTACAGCATCCCCGCCATATCGAATTTCAGATCCTGGCGGATCAATATGGAAATACGATCCACCTGGGAGAGCGGGACTGCTCGGTCCAGAGAAACCACCAGAAGATGATCGAGGAAGCACCTTCCGCGGCTCTGTCTGAGGATCTGCGCGCGCGGATGGGAGAAGCCGCGGTGAGGGCGGCTAAGGCGGCAGGTTATACCAACGCCGGGACAGTAGAGTTTTTACTGGAGAAAAACAATCAGTTTTATTTTATAGAAATGAATACCCGGATCCAGGTGGAGCATCCGGTGACGGAGTGGGTCACAGGGATCGACCTGGTGAAGGAGCAGATCCGGATCGCGGACGGCAGACGGTTAAGCTATACCCAGCAGGATGTACGGATCACCGGCCATGCCATAGAATGCCGGATCAATGCGGAGAATCCAGAGAAGAACTTCCGTCCGTCTCCGGGAACGATCACGGATATGTACCTTCCCGGCGGAAAAGGCGTGCGGATCGATGCCGCGATCTATTCCGGATATACGGTGCCGCCTTATTATGACTCCATGCTTGCCAAGCTGATCGTCCATGCCAAAAACCGGAAGGAAGCGATCCGGAAGATGCGCAGCGCATTGGGCGAGGTGATCATCGAAGGGATCGATACCAATGTGGACTATCAGTATGAGATCCTGCACCATCCGGATTTTGTGTCAGGGGATATTGATATTGAATTTATAAGTTCTATGTCACACACTGACCGATCACAGCGCTGATTGGCAGGAGGATGCACATAAATGCTGTAACATGGATAGAGAAGATGGGCCGTGGGTAAAAGAATGGCAGGCTGAATGTGAGGGAAATGACGGATGAAGCTTCAGAATATGTTTAAAAAAACAAACAGACGGAACCGGAATGCATTCGGTGAGTCCCGTCCGGAGGTTCCGGAGGGGCTTCTCCGGAAATGTAATAAATGCGGGGCGGCGATCATTGCGGAGGAGGTACGGGAGGAAAACTATATCTGTCCGAAATGCCAGGGGTATTTCCGGGTGCATGCCCGCCGAAGAATCGAGATGATCGCGGATCCGGATACCTTTGAGGAGTGGGATGAAGAGCTTGTGACCTGCAACCCGCTGCAGTTCCGGGGATATGAAGAAAAGGTGGCGGCGCTGCAGGAAAAGACGGGCCTGAGAGAGGCTGTCGTGACAGGCAGGGCTGAGATTGACGGTGAGCCTGCGGTAATCGGCGTCTGCGACGGACGGTTTCTGATGGCAAGCATGGGAGAGGCCGTGGGGGAAAAGATTACCCGAGCCGTAGAGCGCGCTACCGCAGAAGAGCTCCCGGTGATCCTGTTTGCCTGCTCCGGCGGCGCCAGGATGCAGGAGGGGATCGTTTCCCTGATGCAGATGGCAAAGACCTCTGCCGCGTTGAAGCGGCACAGCGATGCGGGACAGCTCTATATCTCCGTGCTGACGGATCCCACCACCGGGGGCGTGACGGCCAGCTTTGCCATGCTGGGAGATATCATCCTTGCGGAGCCCAATGCCCTCATCGGGTTTGCGGGACCGAGGGTGATCGAGCAGACCATCGGGGAGAAGCTGCCCAAAGGGTTTCAGCGGTCGGAGTTCCTTTTAGAGCATGGCTTCATTGACCGGATTGTGGGCCGGGAAGAGCAGAAAGCGGTGCTTGCGCAGATCCTGAGGATGCATCATAAGAATGAGACGGCAGCAGGCAGTGAGAACAGGGCTGCTGCAGGAGATAGCAGATGGCCGCGGAATCCGGAAAAACGGGACGGCTTCGCGGAAGAGAATCCGTATGTGCAGATTTTGGAAAAACGGTTTGATCACGCAGGGAATCCGCAAATGCAAGTTCCGGAGAAGCAGGCGGTTCTTGCAGAAGAGAATCCGCATACGCGAAATGAAGGAAAAAAACGGAATGCCTGGGAAAGCGTGCAGATCTCCCGGAAGAAAGGCCGTCCTGTGGGAAGCGACTACATTTCCCATCTGTTCACGGATTTTATGGAACTGCACGGCGACCGGTATTATAAGGACGATCCGGCGGTCGTCGGAGGGGCGGCATATTTTCAGGGGATGCCTGTGACCGTGATCGCACAGGCCAAGGGAAAGTCTACCAAAGAAAATGTGGAGCGCAATTTCGGGATGCCCTCCCCGGACGGATACCGCAAGGCGCTGCGCCTTATGAAGCAGGCAGAGAAGTTTCACCGTCCGGTGATCTGCTTTGTGGATACGCCCGGGGCGTTCTGCGGTCTGGAAGCGGAGGAGCGGGGACAGGGGGAAGCGATTGCCAGGAACCTGTTTGAACTCTCAGATCTGAGAACTCCGATCCTTTCCATTATTATCGGAGAGGGCGGCAGCGGCGGGGCGCTTGCCATGGCCGTGGCGGATGAGGTCTGGATGCTGGAAAATTCCATTTATTCCATCCTTTCGCCGGAAGGCTTCGCAAGTATCCTCTGGAAGGACAGCAAACGGGCGGATGAGGCGGCAGAGGTCATGAAGCTGACCGCGTTGGATCTGAAAAATATGGGGATCATTGAGCAGATCATTCCGGAGCCTGCGGATTATACGGAAGGCAGCATGGATCCGGTGTGCGGGACGCTAAAGCTGGGGATTGCGGCCTTTTTGGAAAGATATTGCGGGATGGAGACGGAGGAACTGACCGCGAAGCGGTATGGGAGATTCCGTAAGATGTAAAGCTTTGGGGGGATCTGTCAGCTGTGCGTTTTGATAATCCCTGAATCATCAAAACGCACAGCTGATAAATTTCGCAGAAGAGGAAGGAAAGGAGACGCCATGTGGAGAATCGGAGACAAGGAGGTCAGGGTTCCCCTGATCCAGGGCGGCATGGGAGTCGGGATCAGCCTGGGGCGGCTGGCGGGAACGGTTGCGGCCCAGGGCGGTGTGGGAATCATTTCCACGGCCCAGATCGGATTCCGGGAGGAGGATTTTGACCGAGATCCCGGTGCAGCCAATCTTCGTGCCATTCGAAAAGAGATGACGCGGGCGAGGGCAATCTCGCCGGATGGGATCATCGGCTATAACATCATGGTGGCCCTTCGGGACTACGAGGCCCATGTGCAGGCTGCGGTGGCCGCCGGTGCGGATCTGATCATCTCCGGGGCAGGCCTTCCTGTGGAGCTTCCAAGGCTGACCCAGGGGAGCAAAACGAAGATCGCGCCTATCGTCTCTACAGAAAAGTCGGCCAAGGTCATTTTGAAGTATTGGGACAGGAAATATCAGCAGACAGCGGATCTGGTTGTGATCGAAGGGCCGGAAGCCGGGGGGCATCTGGGATTTGACCAGGAGGCATTGGATTTTTACGCGAAATCAGATTATATGGAAGAAATCCGGCGCATCCTGGAGGTGGTCCGGGGATATGAGAAGAAATTCGGAAGGAAGATTCCGGTTGTGGCGGCAGGCGGGATCTATGACCGGGAAGATGTGGAGCGTGTCATGCAATCCGGCGTGGACGGCGTGCAGGTTGCCAGCCGGTTTGTGACTACGGAAGAGTGCGATGCGGATTTCCGCTATAAGGAGGCTTATATCCGGGCATCCAAAGAGGATATCGTCATTGTAAAAAGTCCGGTGGGAATGCCGGGAAGAGCAATCTTGAATCCTTTCATGAAACGTGTTATGCTAGGAGAAAGGATTTCCCATACGCCCTGTCACGGATGCCTGGCAAAATGCAGTCCGGCGGAAATACCGTACTGCATTACGGATGCATTAACCGCGGCGGCGGAGGGAAGAATAGAAGAAGGGCTTTTATTCTGCGGAGCAAAAGTGTATCGGGCAAAACGGATCGAGACGGTGAGGGGAGTGGTGGAGTCGCTGTTTCCGGATTTCTGACAGGAATCCTAAGGAAACTCTGGCCATGCAGCCGCTTCATAAGGGATAGAGACCCGGAAGCCGCCTGCGGCTTGGGCAGGCGCAGAAAAAAACGCAGTAAAAACTGGAAAGGGGCGGAACGCTGTGGATGCATATGAAACAATCAATGATGTTCTGGTGAATTTATTTTATGAGATCCTGGAACTGGAAGAGAAAGCAATCATAACGGATGAATTTCGGGATATCAGCAATAATGATATGCATATCATAGAAGCCATCGGCCTGGGGAATGACAGTACGATGTCCGCGGTTGCCAGGAGGCAGGGGGTTACCGCAGGGTCGCTGACCACCTCCATGAACAGTCTGGTAAAGAAGGGGTATGTGGTGCGCAGCCGTTCCGAACAGGATCGCCGGATCGTGTACATCAGCCTGACGGAGAAGGGAAGGAAGGCGTATTATCATCATGAAAATTTCCACAGGGAGATGGTCAATGCGGCTGTGAAAAATCTGAGCGAAGAGGAGTTGCCGCTGCTGGCCAGGACATTGAATGGGCTGGCTGTATTTTTCCGGAATTACGGGGAGTATGAAAAGGCGCTCTAATGAGCGTAAATGGAAAGACAGCGTCGTTTTATGATCCATGGGCACAAAGTGATTACCAATAAGATGGCGTCACCTTTCTGCCTGCAGGATCTGCCGACGATATTCATTCGGAGTCATTCCCACAATCCTTTTAAATAATTTCGTAAAATAATTTGCGTCTGTGATGCCACAGTCCTGCGCGATGACCTGAATCTGCCAGTTTGTGGTATTTAACAAGAGCAGTGCGTGCTCAATACGTTTTTGGTTCATAAAGTCTGTGAGGGTGCTGCCGGTTTCCTTGCGGAACAGGGTGGATAAATGGTTTGGGCTTATATTGATCTGTCTGGCCAGTGTGTGCAGACTCAGGTTTTTGCTCAGGTTTAATTCGATTTCAGTAATGGCCTGCTTTATGGGAGGAGAATATTGGCTGTGAGAATGATTTTGCACCAGCATACAATATTTTCTCACCATATGGCGGATCAATTTTTTCCCCTCTTCTACAGAACAGATCTCCTCTGCTTTTTGTATGCAGGCATGAAACAGAGGGTGAATGTGTATGGGGTGTACGCCGCCGTATTCCGCGGCTTTCCGCAATATGGTATTGGTGACGGTTGCATAAGAGCGCATTCGTTCCAATGAAAAGCCATTCTGGCTGGTCAGTTCCAGAAGGTTTAAATTGTTAATAATCGTTTCCGCTTCACTGGTCTGTCCGATGGAAACGGCATGCATAAAATCGTTTTCCATTCTGTATCTCTCTGTGATCATCTCTGAGTCCGGCATAGACTTTTCAATATTACTTTCGGAAATCAAACCGGAATCAAGGAAGTCCGCAAATAAACTCGGAATGTTCGTATCAAATATTTTAAAATGATCCATCCCTCCCCAGATTTGAGCGCCAAATGTATTTAGAAGGCAAAGAAGGAATTCGTCATTGCGGATGATACGCTGTTTTGTATAAAAATCATCCAGATATTGAATGGCGTAGTCTGGCAGTTTTTTTTCCAGAGCCAGCGCGAGAATCTGTTCTTTTGTAAAATGATCCGTTAAATAGGGGCCTATGAGCATTATGGTTCTGGGCTGTATATCGGGGAGAAGGAACAAAAAATAATTGCAGTGGAAGGCATCTGTGGAACGGTAAAATGTGTTTGCGCGTATATGGGGCAGCAGGTTGGAGATCATTTTTTCGTAATATTGGCCATTGTTGAGCAGCTGGCTCAGCCCACGGTCATAAAGAGCCTCCGGTGGAGAATCTCCGGTGAGGATGGAAAAGGGCAGATTCATATTGTCAAGGATGTTTTTAAAAAAAGATAATTCTGCATCATAAAACATAAAGATTCTCCTCGTAATGTAATGTACGCTTTTATGAACCTGATTATAATGGATTTAGAATAATATTTCAATTCGCCTGGCCAAAACAAGAAAATATTTCTATTATTCCGTAATACATTCCTCACGTATGCTGCGTAACTTTGCTATGCTAGATAAAACGTTTGCAAGCGAAAAAAGAGAGAGGAAGGTATTCAGATGGAAAAGGGAAAGGTCAGGCCGTTTGGTCTGAGAGATAAGATTGGATATGCGATGGGGGATGTCGGAAACGACTTTACGTTTGTCCTGTCATCCAGTTATTTATTGAAGTTTTATACGGATGTGATGGGGATGGATGCCTATATCGTGGGAATTATCATGATGCTGGCCCGTTTTGTGGACGCTTTTACGGATGTTGCGATGGGAAGGATATGCGACCGCAGCAAAATTACGCCTGTCGGGAAATTTAAGCCCTGGATCCGCAGAATGTGCGCACCAGTGGCAATCGCATCTTTTTTAATTTACCAGAGCGGACTTTCGGGCGCTCCCCATACAGTAAAAGTCGTTTATCTGGCAGTGACATATATTCTTTGGGGATCGATTTTTTATACTTCAATCAATATCCCTTACGGGGCTATGGCTTCCGCTGTCTCAGAGGATTCCGGCGACCGCCAGTCGCTGTCTACATTCCGCTCCATGGGAGGTACTATTGCGGGGCTCATCATCGGCGTGGGCGTGCCGCTGGTTGCCTACGAGGTAAATGGAGACGGGAATACGATCCTCAGCGCTTCAAAATTTACTGTAATTTCAGGAATTTTTTCCATTATAGCGGTCATCTGTTATTTGTTATGCTATTATCTGACGACAGAGCGTGTGAAGGTTGAGATCGAGCCGGAGGAATTGCAGAAGAATTCGGTGTTCAATATGTTTAAAAATGCAGTAAAGAACCGTGCGCTGATTTCTATTATCGCGGCGGCGATTCTGATGCTTCTTGCGCAGCTCACGATGCAGAGTATGGCGGGATATATATATCCGAATTATTATGGAAATGCGGAAGCACAGTCGGTATCCGGCCTGATGATGATGGTCGGCATGGTGATTGCCGCAGGAATCGCAAAACCGATCTCAAAAAAAATAGGAAAGGCGGAGCTTTCTATCCTTTCCAGTTTATTCGCCGTAGCAGTAAATATCGTTCTGCTCATTTTACGCCCATCTAACGTATGGGTCTATGTCGGATTTTCCGTGCTGACGTGGTTTGGGCTTGGCTGCTTTAATATGGTTGTCTGGGCGCTGATCACGGATGTGATCGATTATTCGGAAATTCAAAATGGAGTAAGGGAAGACGGCAGCGTATATGCGTTATATTCCTTTGCGAGAAAGCTGGGGCAGGCATTGTCGGCTGGATTAAGCGGAGCGCTGCTGAGCCTGGTGGGGTATACGGCGGCAACCGCGTTTGACAGGACGGTTTTAGATGGTGTATACAATATTGCTGCGATCGTGCCGGCAATCGGTTTTGGCCTGCTGACCGTCGTTTTGTGGTTCTGGTATCCGCTGCACAGGAAACAGGTCGAGGAAAACATAGAAATATTAAAGAAAAAGCATAATAATGGATAAGGAGATGTTTATTTATGAGAGAAGTTATCAATATAAACGGAAAATGGGCATTTTCAAAGGAGGCGGCGGAAATACCGCAGGAAATGCCGCAAAATTGGTATTGGGTGAATCTTCCCCATACGTGGAACGCAATTGACGGGCAGGACGGATTTAACGACTATTACCGTGGAATCTGTTATTATGCAAAGACGATTCGTACAGGCGACTTGCCGAAAGCAGAACAATACTATCTGGAAATCAACGGGGCAAATTCCTCTGCGGACGTCTACTTGAACGGAGAGAAGACAGGGCATCATGACGGGGGCTATTCCACATGGCGTATTGATATTACGGAAAAACTGACAGAAGAGACATTCATCGTTATTGCGGTGGACAATTCACCGAATGATTCGGTTTATCCGCAGGTCGCTGATTTTACGTTTTATGGAGGACTGTACCGCGATGTAAATCTGATTGCTGTTGGAGCTTCACACTTTTCTCTGGATTACTATGGAGGCCCGGGGCTGGAAGTTACGCCGGAACTGAAAGAGGAAGGATGGAGTGTAAAAGTAAAAACATATGTAACCGGAGGGGATGTGGACAGCCGGGTGAAGGTTTCCATATTAGACGCGAAAGGAGATGAGGCGGCGTCAGGAGAGGCCGGAGAGGGCGGAACCATTTCACTCGTATTACCGGATGCGCATTTATGGAACGGGAAAAAAGATCCGTATCTGTATACGGCGAAAGCGGAGCTTGTCTGCCGTGGAGAAGTGCAGGACTGCGTATCGGCAAGGTTTGGCTGCCGCACGTATGAGATCGATCCGGAAAAAGGATTCTTGCTGAACGGGAAGCCTTATCCGCTGCACGGCGTTTCCAGGCATCAGGATCGGTCAGGCATCGGCAACGCGCTTCTTCCGCAGCACCATAAAGAGGACGTGGATCTGATTCTGGAATTGGGAGCAAACACGATACGATTGGCACATTACCAGCACGCCCAGTATTTTTATGACCTGTGTGATGAAAACGGGCTTGTAGTATGGGCGGAGATTCCATATATTTCCCAGCACATGAAAGGAGGACGGGAAAATACGATTTCCCAGATGCGTGAACTGATTGCCCAGAACTATAATCATCCGTCTATCTGTGTGTGGGGGCTGTCAAATGAAATTACCATGAAGGGAGAAAAAGATCCTGACCTGATTGAAAACCACCGGATTTTAAATGAACTGGTAAAAGAACTGGATCCGCACAGGAAAACGACAATGGCGGTGATTTCCATGTGCCCGACCGATGCCGAATATCTGAAGATCCCAGACTGTATTTCGTATAACCACTATTTTGGCTGGTATGGCGGGGACACATCTATGAACGGCCCGTGGTTTGACCGGTTCCACGCGAACCACCCGGAGATACCGGTCGGGGTCAGCGAGTATGGATGTGAAGCGCTGGACTGGCATACATCCGAACCAAGACAGGGCGATTACACGGAAGAGTATCAGGCATACTACCATGAAGAACTGATCAGGCAGCTGTTTACGAGGCCTTATATTTGGGCGACACATGTATGGAATATGTTTGACTTTGCCGCCGACGCCCGGAATGAGGGCGGCGAGAATGGACAGAACCACAAAGGGCTTGTAACCTTTGACCGTAAATACAAGAAAGACGCGTTTTACGCATATAAAGCATGGCTGTCCGAGGATCCCTTTGTCCATATCTGTGGGAAACGGTATGTGGATCGTGTGGAAGATGTAACGAAAGTTACCGTATATTCCAACCAGCCGGAGGTAGAACTGTTTGCCAACGGAGTAAGCCTTGGCGTTAAGAATTGTCTGGATCATTTCTTCTATTTCGAAGTGCCCAACGCGGGGGAGACCACGCTTGTGGCTGTTGCCGGAATATGCAGGGATGAGAGCAGGATCCGCAAAGTGGAAGTATTTAACGAGGTGTACCGCTTGAAAGAACAAGGGGCGGTTCTGAATTGGTTTGACATTACGCAAAGAGACGGGTACTATTGCCTGAATGATTCGATGGGGGATATCATGGCATCTGAACAGGGGCGTGAGCTTCTGGGAGGGATTCTGGGAAAGATGAGCGGGCAGGCGGAAGCAGAGACAGGAGGGTATGACATGTCATCCGGAGCGATGACCCAGCTTTTGAACGGCTTTTCCGCCATTCGGCTGCTGAACCTGATGGGGGCTGCAGGCATGTCGATGACGAAAGAGCAGATGCTGGAGCTGAACCATCAATTGAACCAGATTGAAAAACAGGCGCATTAATTCTGCTTCATTATTAGAAAAAGGTAAAGTCAGGAGGTTTGTAAATTTTAATCGAAAAACCGTCGATACACCTTGGTTAAGGGTATTGACGGTTTTTTGTGGATGTATAGCAAAATCGTTGAAAAAAGTTATATAAGGTTATATAATGAAAATAAAGTTATAAAAAGTTATATAAAATACACCAAGTTATATAGAGTTATATAAGGAGGGACTATGAACAATCCATTTACATTATCTTTCGGAAAAAAGCCGTTGCAGTACATTTCACGTATTTCACAGACAAATCAGGTCATAGACAGCTTTGAGGCGGAGATCCCCTCGAATCAGATCTTTATGATCACTGGTGTGAGAGGCTCCGGTAAAACGGTCCTAATGACCAGTATTGCCGGGAGAATGCGGGCAGAAGAGCAGTGGATCGTGATCGAGTTAAACCCGTCGCGGGATCTGCTGCAGAGCCTGGCAGCGAAGCTGTACAGCATTCCAGAGCTGCATTCGGAGTTTTTGAAAGCCAGATTGGATTTTTCGGCGTTTGGACTGGGGGTATCTATAGAAGACGCGGCGCCTGTTACAGATATAGAAAATGCCGTTGAGTTAATGCTGGAGCACATCAGAAGGGCAGGGAAAAGATTGCTGGTCACAATCGATGAGGTGGTCTGTTCGGAATATATCAAAATATTTGTAAGCTCTTTTCAGATTTTTTTGAGGCAGGATTATCCAATCTATCTGCTGATGACCGGCCTGTATGAGAATATTTATGATCTGCAGAACCATGAGTCGCTTACATTTTTATACAGGGCGCCGAAGCTGATATTAGAACCTTTGAACTATACGGCCGTGCGGAAGAGCTATATGGACGTATTTGATCTGGATATGAGTGCGGCGGAGAAAATGACAGCCCTGACAAAAGGCTATCCGTTTGCGTTCCAGGTGCTGGGGTATCTTTATTGGGAAAACCGGGATAGAAAAAGTATTGATGACATTTTGCCGGAGTATGATCAATATCTGGAAGAGTATGTATATGATAAAATCTGGTCCGAACTCTCTGAACTGGATAAAAAGATACTGACAGAGCTTGCGAAAAGCGGCGTATGTAAGGTGAAGGAGCTCCGAGAACGCCTGGAAATGAAGTCGGAGCTGTTCTCAGTCTATCGAGACAGGCTGAAAAGAAAAGGGGTCATAGATACCTCGGAGTATGGGAAGCTTGCGCTGGCACTGCCGAGGTTTGCCGAATTTGCAGAGATGCGGCAGTTCCTGTGAACGGAAAAAATGGGTATTGACATTCAACCATCCTATGTTAAAATAGAAAAGTATCTGGAATGTATTGATATGTAAAGATAAATGAACAGCAAAGGCAATGACCGTGCAGAGTAGAGACTCATTTTCTAGCAGAGAGAGAGAATCACCGGCTGAAAGTTCTCTTTAGTTCAGATGACGATCGAATTTCCCACGCGAGCCGTATTCCTGAACCTGTGTATCGGAGTGTCTGTCATTGAGACACAGCAGATGCAGCGCAGCTTTGAATCTGGTAAGTAGGGAATGCCGTAGGCTGTACGTTACACAGCGGCAGAGCGCCCGTGGAGTGTCCATGGGAATCAGGGTGGTACCGCGGATCATGACTTCGTCCCTTTTTGGAGGGAACGGAGTCTTTTTTGTTCTATAGGAAACTTCTCCGAATTTTCCTATAGAACAAAAATCCTCCGGAGGATGCGCACTACGCGCATAAGGAAAATGGCTGCTGTCGCAGCCGCGCTTCGGCGCGAGTGTGCGTCAAGACGCACACTTTGTTCGGGAAATTGAGCATTAGAAGCTGCTTTTCAGAGAGCGGCGGACATTCAGACGGAATGGAAAATTCTGTATCTAAGAAAGGAGAAACCAGAATGAAAGACAGATTGGAACAGATCAAAAAAGAAGCGATCGCGCAGATCCAGGCATCGGATGTGCCGGAAAAGCTCAACGACGTGCGAGTGCGTTTCCTGGGGAAAAAGGGGGAACTGACCGCTGTACTCAAGGGAATGAAGGATGTGGCGCCGGAGGAGCGCCCGAAGGTAGGCCAGCTTGTCAATGAGACCAGGGCTGCCATCGAAGCGATCATGGAAGACACGAAGAAGAAAATGGAAAAGGCGATCCGCGAGGAGAAGCTGAAAGCAGAGGTCATTGATGTGACGCTGCCGTCGAAAAAGAACCGTGTGGGCCACCGGCATCCCAACACCATCGCCCTGGAAGAGGTGGAGAGGATTTTCGTGGGAATGGGCTATGAGGTTGTGGAAGGCCCGGAGGTGGAATATGACCTGTACAATTTTGAAAAGCTGAATATCCCGGCGGATCATCCGGCAAAGGACGAGCAGGATACATTTTATATCAACAAAGACATTGTGCTGCGTACCCAGACCTCCCCGGTGCAGGCGCGTGTCATGGAGCAGGGAAAGCTGCCGATCCGAATGATCGCGCCAGGCAGGGTATTCCGTTCCGATGAAGTGGATGCGACCCACTCTCCGTCCTTCCATCAGATCGAGGGACTGGTCATTGACAAGCATATTTCCTTCGCGGACCTGAAAGGAACCCTAGAGGTATTCGCAAAGGAGCTGTTCGGACCGGAGACAAAGACGAAATTCCGTCCCCATCATTTCCCGTTCACGGAGCCAAGCGCGGAGGTGGATGTGAGCTGCTTCAAATGCGGCGGAAAGGGATGCCGTTTCTGTAAGGGTTCGGGCTGGATCGAGATCCTGGGCTGCGGTATGGTACATCCCCATGTGCTGGAAATGTGCGGGATCGACCCGGAGGAATACGGCGGATTCGCATTCGGTGTAGGACTGGAACGGATCGCGCTCCTGAAATATGAAATCGACGATATGAGACTGCTGTATGAAAATGATATCCGTTTCTTAAAGCAGTTCTGAGGATGAAATAAAAAAAGAATATAGAAAGTGAGGAACAGACATTGAATACTTCATTATCATGGATAAAAGCATATGTGCCGGATCTGGATGTGACTGCGCAGGAATATGTGGATGCAATGACACTGTCCGGTACCAAGGTAGAAGGCTATGAAAAATTGGATGCGGATCTGGACAAGATCGTGATCGGGCAGATTGAGAAGATTGAGAAGCACCCGGACGCGGATAAGCTGGTGGTATGCCAGGTCAATCTGGGAACGGAGACCACCCAGATCGTGACCGGCGCTCCTAATGTATTTGAAGGGGCAAAGGTTCCGGTCGTTCTGGACGGCGGACGCGTGGCAGGGGGGCATGACGGCTCCAAAACGCCGGGCGGGATCAAGATCAAGAAAGGGAAGCTCCGGGGTGTGGAAAGCAACGGGATGATGTGCTCCATTGAAGAGCTGGGCTCCAACCGGGACATGTATCCGGAAGCACCGGAGGAAGGCATCTACATTTTCCCGGAGGATGCTCAGGTCGGTGAGAACGCGGTCAAGGCACTGGGTCTGGACGATGTGGTCGTGGAATATGAGGTGACCTCCAACCGGGTGGACTGCTTCAGCGTGGTCGGGATCGCAAGAGAAGCGGCGGCTACATTTGATAAAAAATTTGTGCCTCCGGTGGTGACAGGGACTGGGAATGACGAGGACGTCAACGACTATGTGAAGGTTTCTGTGGAAAATACGGACCTGTGCCCGCGTTACTGTGCAAGGGTCGTCAAGAACATCAAGATCGGGCCGTCCCCCAAGTGGATGCAGAGAAGGCTGGCTTCCGTGGGGATCCGCCCCATCAATAATCTGGTGGATATCACCAACTATGTGATGGAAGAATACGGACAGCCTATGCATGCTTATGACCTGGACACCATTGCCGGACATCAGATCGTGGTCAAGACCGCACAGGATGGGGAGACATTTACCACGCTGGACGGACAGGAGCGGAAGATGGATAAGGACGTGCTGATGATCTGCGACGGTGAAAAGGCCATCGGCATTGCCGGAATCATGGGCGGCGAAAACTCCATGATCACGGACGACGTGAAGACCATGCTGTTCGAGGCGGCATGCTTTGACGGCGTGAATATCCGCAAATCCAGTAAGCGTGTAGGGCTTCGGACGGACGCGTCGGGCAAGTTTGAAAAGGGTCTGGATCCGAACAACGCAAAGGCGGCCATCGACCGGGCATGCCAGCTTGTGGAAGAGATGGGCGCCGGAGAAGTCGTGGGCGGAACCGTGGATGTGTATGGAAAAGAAAAGCATCCGGTGCGGGTTCCATTTGACGCGGAAAAGATCAACGCCATGCTGGGAACGGATATCTCTGAGGAAACGATGCTGGGATATTTCAAGAAGATCGATCTGGAATATGACCCGGAGACGAAGGAAGTGATCGCGCCGACCTTCCGTCAGGATCTGTTCCGGCTTGCGGATCTCGCGGAGGAAGTGGCGAGATTTTACGGCTATGACAATATTCCGACCACACTGCCGAATGGGGAAGCGACCACTGGTAAGCTGTCCTTCAAGCTGCGGATCGAGCAGGTGGCGAGGGATATCGCGGAATTCTACGGATTCAGCCAGGGGATGTGCTATTCCTTCGAAAGCCCCAAGGTATTTGACAAGCTGTTGCTGCCGGCGGATTCGCCGCTGCGCCGCACGGTAGAGATCACAAATCCGCTGGGGGAGGATTACAGCATCATGAGGACCACCTCCCTGAATGGAATGCTGACCTCCCTTGCGACCAATTATAATAGAAGGAACAAGGATGTGCGCCTGTATGAGCTGGGAAATATTTATCTTCCCAAGAGCCTTCCGCTGACGGAGCTGCCCGAGGAACGGATGCAGTTTACGCTGGGAATGTATGGAAAAGGGGATTTCTTCAGCATGAAGGGCGTGGTGGAGGAATTTTTCGAGAAGATCGGGATGAAGAACAGGGAGACCTATGATCCGAACGCGGGAAAGCCCTATCTCCACCCGGGACGTCAGGCGAATATCGTGTATGACGGAAAAGTGGTAGGCTATCTGGGAGAGGTTCATCCGGAAGTGGCGGATATCTATGGGATCGGTGAGCGGGCCTATGTAGCGGTCATTGACATGCCGGAGATTATGGAGTATGCTACATTTGACAGGAAATATTATGGAATCGCAAAATATCCGGCAGTGACCCGGGACATCAGTATGGTGGTGCCCAAAAATATCCTGGCAGGGCAGATTGAAGAGGTGATCTCCGCTAAGGGAGGAAAGTATCTGGAAAGCTATGCCCTGTTCGACCTGTACGAAGGCGCGCAGATCAAGGAAGGCTTCAAGTCCGTGGCATATTCGACCGTATTCCGCGCGAAGGACAAGACGCTGGAGGATGCGGAAGTGACGGAAGCCATGGAGCGGATCCTGAAAGCGCTGGAAGGCATGGGGATCGAGCTGAGGAAATAAAGAGGCAGGGTGCGCCTGCGCGGTTTTGCGGATGGATGAGCAGGTTTTTCCGGTCTTATCAGTAAGGAACTATAGGAAAATAACCTAAACAGATTGCGCAAGATGCTTCAGGTTATTTCCATACAGTTCCTAACAACAAGGAGGCAGAAATGAAGAAAAAACAGATAGGCGGCCTGATCGTCGCGGCGGTATTGTTTATCGCGGTGGGAGTGACCAGCGTATTGACCAATACGGTGTCCCAGAATCTGCTGCAGGCGAGCATGGTTGAAATGCTGACTTCGGACTATGGTTATGACACCCCCGATTATGATTATATTGCGGTGGTGAAGGTGGTCGGCACGATCCAGGAGCAGACAGAGGCCGGTGTATTTGAGATCGTGGAAGGGTACCAGCATGACGATACCATGGATTATATCGATCATCTGATGTATGACGAGAACAATAAGGGAATCCTTTTGTATGTGGATTCGCCGGGCGGAGCAGTCTATGAATCGGAGGAACTGTACGACAAGCTGAAAGAGTATAAAGAAGCTTCCGGCAATCCGGTGTGGACCTATATGTCCCATTACGCGGCTTCCGGCGGTTATATGATCTCCATGGCAGCGGACCGGATCTTTGCCAATGCCAATACGACAACGGGTTCCATCGGCGTGATCATGTCAGGCTATGATATGACCGGCCTGTATGAAAAACTGGGGATCCGCTATGTCAGCATTACCAGCGGAGATTTCAAAGACAGTTCGATGCTGACGGACGAACAGATTGCCGTTTACCAGGAACAGGTGGATGAATATTATGGGAAATTCGTCGGGATCGTCGCAGATGGGCGGAGCATGCCGGAGGAGGAAGTGCGCGCGCTGGCCGACGGGCGGACGTATACGGCTCAGCAGGCTTTGGAGAACGGGCTCATTGATCAGATCAGCTCTTATGAGGATATGCAGACTGAGATGAGTGATGAGCTGGGCGTATGGGATTTCTATGAGCCGGCCAGCGAGGAAAATATCTTTGCGTCGTTTTTTTCGGAACTGAAGGAGATCGTTCCGAAGTCGGAAGCCCAGATACTAAAGGAAACCGCATCATCTATGGAAAGCGGGGTGCCGATGTATTATGCAGAACAATTACGATAACCGGGGAACCTGTGCGGACGTGACGTATGCGGGCTTCTGGGTGCGTCTGGCGGCATATGCGATCGACAGCGTGATCGTATTTTTCATGCTGCTTGTAGTCAGGCTGATCCTTTCAGGAGTGATATCCGCTCTGTCCGGGACGGTGCTGGGCGGAAATATCCTGTTCGACTATACGTTAAAGGATATTGTGCTGTATCTGGGACAGGTGCTGTATTTTATCCTGTGTACCCGGTATACGGGGACGACGCCCGGCAAGCGGGCACTGAACCTGCGTGTGATCTCGGTGGATGAAAGCGGGGAGCTGGATCTGCTGAACGTGGTGTACCGGGAGACAGTGGGAAGATTCTTAAGCGGGATTTTTATCTGCATCGGGTATCTGATCATCGGGGTGGACAGAGAAAAGCGGGGCTTTCATGATATGCTCTGCGATACCCGGGTGGTGTACGGGAAGAGGGTGAAGGTATACCCGGCCTATCCATATCCGCCGATGCAGCCGGTTGGAGCGCCGCCTGTGGGGACGGCGCCGGGGAGTCCGGAAAACGGCTCAGGTCTTTCTTCAATGATGCATACGGCAGATAGGCCAGCTAATACTGTAAGCGTGCCGCCTGTGGATTCGCCGGCAAGTGTACGAGAGAATACGGAGGGTATGTCTCCGGCAGATACAGCGGCATCCGGACAGGAGAATCGCTTTGACAAAGTTTCACCTGCATATCCGACAATGCCGCATAACGGGCCGTACCGCATGGTGCAGCCGGGCATATCTGGTACAGGAGGCACATCTGGTGAAAGGGAAACAGACGCGCAGATGGTAGAAAAAGGGGATTCTGACAACTTATGAAAAAACAGGATTTTTATTATGAACTGCCGGAGGAACTGATCGCCCAGGATCCTCTGGCGGAACGTTCCAGCTCCAGGCTGCTTGTGCTTGACAGGCAGTCCGGGGCTGTTTCCCATCATGTATTTACGGAGGTCGCGGATTATCTGCGGGAGGGAGACTGTCTGGTGATCAATGACACCAAGGTCATTCCGGCAAGGCTGATCGGCTCCAAGGTGGGAACGGAAGCGAAGATTGAGATCTTACTTTTGAAACGAAAAGAAAATAATATATGGGAGACGCTTGTCAAGCCGGGGAAAAAGGCGAAGCCCGGAACGAAGATCAGCTTTGGCGGCGGACTACTGACAGGGGAGGTTCTGGAGGTTGTGGAAGAGGGCAACCGTCTGGTGCAGTTCTCCTATGAAGGGATTTTTGAGGAAATCCTGGACCGCCTGGGGCAGATGCCTCTGCCGCCCTATATCACCCATCAGCTCAAAGAGCGGGAGCGGTACAATACGGTCTACGCAGTTCATGAAGGTTCCGCTGCGGCGCCGACCGCAGGGCTTCATTTTACGCCCGAGCTGCTGCAGGAGATTGAGAAAAAAGGGGTGGATATCGCCAGGGTCACGCTCCATGTGGGGCTTGGGACCTTCCGTCCGGTAAAGGCGGATGAGATCACGGATCACCATATGCATTCGGAATTTTATCAGATCAATGAGGAGGCAGCGGAGAAGATCAACCGGGCAAAATCCGGAAAGGGCCGGGTCATCTGTGTGGGGACGACCAGCTGCCGGACAATCGAATCGGCGGCGGATGAGAACGGACACATCCGGGCAGGGAGCGGCTGGACAGAGATCTTTATCTATCCGGGATACCGGTTCAAGGTGCTGGACGGGCTGATCACCAATTTCCATCTGCCGGAATCCACGCTGATCATGCTGGTCTGCGCACTGGCAGGACGGGAGCAGGTGATGAAGGCTTATGAGGAGGCTGTGGAGGAGCGGTATCGATTCTTTTCGTTTGGGGATGCGATGCTTGTGATTTGACACCGTTTTCGTGCATTTGTAAACAAGCCAGGAAAGGAGCAAATCATGTGGAGGTATTGGAAATGAGTGAAAAAGAGCAGGCTATTAATTTGATGGATAAGTTTATTAATTTGCAGAGAATCAAAGCGGCAGGGGATAAGGACAAAGAAATTGAGTATCAGTTAAAGACAACAAAAGCAAAGCTGGAGGCTCTGGGAATTGGAAAACTGAAAGCGGAGGATGAAGCAGCGCCGGATGAATTGGAGGCAATATGGGAAGCCAGACAGGAAATCGAAAGAAGAGAGTTGTTTCTTCATGAAGAAGTATGGTCGTAGAACGATACAAGGAAACAGGAAATGAGAGCAGCCGGAAACTTTACCAGAGGATCGGCTGCCCTTATACTCTCTCCTCAACTAAACAAGGGAAAGGATGTGAATGCTATTGAGGAGAGTGTCAGATAAAGTGTGTAAGTTCTCTGAACTGCCACGATGAATTTTATCAAAATACTGGAAGCCCGTAAATGCTGAAACCCTTGCCTTGACTGGCTTCCAGCATTTTGATTTGGATAGTCAAGTCGTACAAAGGGAATTTTCAGACAACTTACTTACACACTTTATCTGACATACCCCTATTGAATCGAACGCTTACTTATCGAATGTCTGGATTTTTGCCTTATTTTTAATCGCATTATTGATATCTCGATAAATAAAATACTAGCCTTGTCCGCTTCCACAATTCCTGCAGACATTCATAGGATAACTTTCGTTCTTTGTTTTGCTGTAGGTGTTTTTGATCCTCTCCGGATATGTATCATATTTTGCCTTTATCATAATCCGATAACCACCATAGATATCGTCCTCTCTTATAGGAGCAATATTACTGATTTCAAAGGCCACATCGTCTTCGCAAGGAATATCGCAAATTTCAGTCAATGCAATTTTTATTCTTTCGGGACTTAGTGGAAGATTTTTGAGCGTAGTATCAAGATCCATGGTGGCTCTGTTATCCAGACCTACAATAGCTGCAACCAGCATGCCGCCTTTCAGAATAAATTTATCTTTATATTCTGATTTGGCGAGACGGACCAGCAGACGTTCAAACATATAGTTTTGCAGAATTATCTGAGCAGGAAGAGTCTTTTGCTTTGCGATATTTCTGATTTTAGCTTTTAAGCTCATAGCGTTGCTCATAAAAGTACCTCCAGATATTTTCTTACAATTCCGGCTATTCTCATTTCCGTAGCATAAGTGTTCAGTTTGTTTAAATCTTTTTTGGGGCTGGCGGCATACATTTTGAGTGCGGCAAGAAATGTTTCGCTGCCGACTTTATTTCTGCTCCTGACAATATCGCAAATCGTTCGCTCCAAGTCATACCCGGCGACTTTATTTCCAGAAGGAGTGGTAAGCATTGTTTTACCAAGATCAAACAGTTCAGGTTTGATATAATATATTTTACATTCTTCCTGTATTGCCTTTGAGGGGACTTTTCCTGAAGGCGTGGTAATTGTATGCTCAAACGGAGTGCGATCCGAAATCCCGTGTAAAAACAGTGCTGTCTCATGAGAGAAGACAAACAGATTGGAACGCATGCTGATGGATAGCAATTCGTCCTGCATATCATCGCTGAAGACGTATTGGCCACGGGCAATGCGCTGGATTTTATTGTCCAAGCATAATTTTGAGAGTATTGCTCTTGAGATACCGTGCTCTGCAGCTATTTTGTTGTTTATAATGCTGCCATTGCTTTCGGCTATCATTTTTAATCGACTAAGATAGTTCATTTACATACCTCGATTGCACATTTATATAAATATTGTACTTGAAATTATGATTTTTGTCAACGGATGCATAAAATATAAAGACCGCTGATTTTCCAGTCAGGCGGCTCTTACGTCTGCTTCAAAAATTTCAAAGCCGGATTCCCACTTGATTTCCCTCTACCAGCTTTCTATAATGGAAATACATTGAAAAAATTAGTCCGCTGTAACATTTCGCGGACATTTGCCTGCTATACTATCCTCAACAAGCGGTAGTGTAAAGTATCGTATGAAAAAACGATACGGAAATTGCCCGCATTAAAAATCTGCTTCGCAGATGGCGGGCAAGTAGGCAATCAATTTGCTGCGCAAATTGGTTACATATAGCAAGGGAGGACAATCCATGAAACAGATTTTCATTGTCGAGGACGACGCCCTTTTGAATAAAACGCTGACTTACAACCTGACTTCTGACAGCTGCCATGTCACGTCCGCCTTAAACGCCAAAACTGCCGCCAGGCTGCTGTCCGAAACAGAATATGACCTGGTACTGCTGGACATTAACCTGCCGGACGGCAGCGGTTATGACCTGTGTAAGCTCATAAAGCCGGAACACCCCGACACGCTGGTTATTTTCCTGACCGCCAACGATCAGGAGAGCGACCAGATCCGCGGTTATGAAGCGGGGGCAGTAGACTACATCACCAAGCCCTTTTCTATTGGGGCTTTGCAGCGGAAAATCAGCGCCATGTTCGCCATGCTGGAACATCGGGGGCTGTCAAGGGATATTTACGACGACGGCAGGCTGTTCCTTGACTTTTCAGAGCAGGCGGCAAAGCTGGACGGCGTACCGCTGACACTCTCCACGATGGAGTTCAAAATGCTGAACCTGCTGCGCAGGAATCCCAGACAGGTGCTTACCCGCAGACAGCTTTTAGAAAAGCTATGGGACACAGACGAAAACTTTGTTGACGAGCATACCCTGACGACAACCGTCAGCCGCATACGCTCCAAAATCGAAGCGGGCGGCGCCACTTATATCAAGACCGTTTACGGTATGGGCTATCAATGGACAGGGGGCGAGAAGAAATGAAGCTTAATCGGCTTTCTGTGAAAAGCCTGTGTCTGCTTATAGGAGTGGGGACATTTTTTTTCATGCTCCTGCTTACTGCTCTGTTCTTTGCTCTGACAGGCGACAAAATGATATTGCTGTACGGGGCTGCGCTGACGGCCTGTGCGCTCACAGGGCTGGCTTTCCTTGTGCTTCTGTTTGGGAAAAGGCTGTCCTTGTTTACGAATGACTTGTGCCGGACATTGGACGGCATGATAAGTGGGAATGAAAAACCCGTAGAATTACAGGACAGCGAAACACTTTTTGCCCGTATCGGCCACAGGCTTTCCCGGCTATACAGTATCATGCAGGAGAACAGGCGAAAAGTGGACGCGGAACGTGCCGAGCTTCAAATGCTGGTTTCGGATATTTCACATCAGGTTAAAACTCCCGTGGCAAATCTGAAAATGGTAACAGATACGCTGCTTTCAAAGCCCGTAACCGAAGCGGAGCGGGCAGACTTCTTACAGGGGATCCGCAGCCAGACGGACAAGCTGGACTTCCTTTTTGGAGCCCTCGTCAAGACTTCCCGGCTGGAAACGGGAACGATTCGGCTGGAAAAGAAAGACAGCTTATTATTTGATACGCTTGCTATGGCTTGTAGCGAGATTGTCTATGACGCGGAAAAAAAGGATATTTCCGTATCCGTGGACTGCCCCGAAGATCTGCGCCTGTGCCATGATAACAAGTGGACAGCAGAAGCACTTTTTAACCTGCTGGACAACGCTGTGAAATACACCCCTGCCGGCGGCAAAATTGTTATAACCGTTGAGCAGTGGGAAATGTATGTGAAAGTGAATGTTGCAGATACAGGCAAAGGCATTGCTGAAAGCAATCAAGCCGCAATCTTCCGGCGGTTCTATCGGGAAGATGAGGTACACGATAAAGCGGGTGTAGGTATCGGGCTATACCTCGCGCGGGAAATCATCACCTTGCAGGGCGGCTACATCAAGGTGTCGTCAGAAGTCGGAAAAGGATCTGTCTTTTCAGTTTTCCTGCCTGTGACATTTGGAGTTTAAAATAGACCTGTCAACAGGCGGACGGCCTTGAAAGGAGATTTTTATTATGATCATTTTGCAGACCATTGACCTGATTGTAAAGGGGGGGCAGATTATGACATGGCCTTTTGAAAATGACACCAGTACCATAGTAAAACGCATATCTAATCGAAGTGTATCAGCAAACCGAAAAAGAAATTGCTTTATTGCTTTGACGATCGCGCTTGCGAGTGCATTACTATCCGCCATTGTCCTTTATGGCTTTGGGGTGATACAGGAAACGCAAAACCGCAACCAGAAAACGGCACAGATGATGTATCATGCGATTTCTGAACAACAGGAACAGGAACTATATGATCAAGAAGAAATTGCGTGGGTAGGAGAATTTTTTGAAGCATTTTCTGAACAGGTCAATCATTCAACCGTCCATTTTACTTATGCAAATGCAGATATGCTAAAATCGCAAAGTATGCCCTGGTCGGGAGATTTACCGGTTTCGGAAGATGAAATTGCAGTACAGGAAGCCTTTTTGAACAGTTTGGGGTATTCCAATGAATTAGGGCAGACAATCCGAATCCCCTTTTCGGACGGAACGATCCACGACTTCAAATTGACTGGAATCTTAGATGTGAAAACCGGCGATATTGGACGATATACAGCCATTATATCGAAAAAATTCGTAAGACAGCAGTACGGCAATGGGGGCATGATTGATTATTACATCGGGCTGAAAGACGCTCAAAACATGAGCGAGGAAGAAGCCGCGGATTATGCAGATACGCTGGCATCGCAATTAGAAATTTCCGATGATCATGTGATTGTCCGTTCCACTTATTTTAATCTGAGAGACGAAAACCGTGGAAGTGACATGCTGTTTTATTTTCTGATCGGATTTATAACTTTCATTGGCTCTGGTATTGTGATCTATTCGATTTTTTATATTTCCGTAGCAGGCAATATCCGTAACTATGGACAGCTTCGCACAATCGGAACAACAAAACGACAGATCAAAAAGATGGTTTACCGTGAGGGAAAATTACTCGCTGCCATTGGTATCCCGATCGGTTTGGTGATTGGAAATGTGATCGGCTATTTTCTAGTTCCCGCTGGCTGGTACTGGATGACTGCTTTCTGTGTGACGGCTGGAGTTGGACTTTTTGCATTTATGATTGTGATGATTGCCATTCATACTCCTGTAAAAAGAGCTGCGGCAGTATCTCCGGTGGAAGCATTGCGATATTCCGATTATAAAGGGACGATGAAAGAAAGTTCTGTGCTGCACCGTAAAATAACACCTGCTTCACTTGCGAAAATGAATCTGTCCAGACAAAAGGCAAAATCCATTTTAACAATACTTTCTCTTTCGCTCGGCGGAGTATTGGTTGTACTGATCTCGACCATGTTAGTATCTTATGATGGCACTGCGGAGGCAAGAGGAAGGGCTTTCCCTGTCGGTGAATTTAATATAAAACTTAACGCGAATCAATCCTTTGATACCGCACACGTTTCTTTGACCAAATTACAGCAAAAAAATCTATATCATGATGATTTTGAAAAAGCAATCGAAGCCATTGATGGAGTTACCGAAACAGTGCGCTGGTATTATACGGACGCAGAATATAGCGTAAATGGTAATTCTGGAAAATGGATCCAGGGATTTCGCCGGGATGAGCAGCAGAATTTGGAGAAAGAACGAATTGCAGGAACGATTGATTATGATGAACTGATTGCGGGTAATGGAATTGTCCTGCTTCAAGAGCGTGCCGATCTCTATGATATAGAGGCTGCGTTAGGCGATACTGTTGAAGTAAAGTTTGAAACAGAATCCGGCCAAATTCACACAAAAGCCTATACGGTCATGGGGATTGTAAACAAATATTCTTACGCTGGCTTCTCAAAATGCTTTACGCTCCCAGAGCAGCTTATGAATGAAGCGGCCGGGATCGATTGCACAGGAACGCTTTCCGTAGTGACTGACACAGATAAATTCGATACGGTTGAAGCTGCATTAAATCAGCTAATAGACGGAAACAGCGATTTGGTTATGGAAACCATAAAAGAAAGTATCACTTATTATAGTGGACTTCAGCAACTGTCTTTCGGGGTGTTGCTGATCGTGGCTGTTATGGTTGTGTGCTTTTCTCTGATCAACCTTGTCAATACGACAATTACGAACTTTCTGTCCCGGAGGCAGGAAATTGGAATGCTGCAGGCGATTGGTCTGAGTAAAAAACAGCTGAGCAAAATGCTGTGTTATGAAGGGTGGATTTATTCCGCTTTTGCAGCGTTTGTAACAGTGGGTTTGGGAACCGGACTCGGGTTCCTGTCCGTACAGGTCGTTGTAAAAACGATGAATCCATACTTTTATTATTCATTTCCGTGGCTGGTCATATTGATGTATTTAGCGATTCTGCTGACTGTGCAGTTTATTTTGATTTCTTATACAACTGGAAATTTGAAAAAGCAATCGCTTGTCGAGCAGATCAGAGCAATGGAATAATCATATGGGATCGGCGGGGCGGCTGGAGAAAAAAATAGGATGTAAAATTCCATTGACTGCAAAAAAATTCCCTTCTACAGCATAGAAGTAATGAAAAGAGTCTGGCTGACCGACATCTATATTGACAGGATCAGATTTCCCAGATGTATGGGCAGATCGAATCATTTACAGAATGGCAAAGAGGAGGAATTGATCATGAGGATTTATACAGGTCAGGCTGCCAGGCTTTTTCAGGCGGCAGCAATGAACCAGAGCTTCAACACAAAACGCGCGGATCAGGCGGGTCAGGGGCAGCAGGCGGGAACACAGATGCGGACTGATACGGCGCTGATCTCTCCACAGGGAAAGGCATCCGGCCTTCTGGCAAACCTGATGAACCAGAAGGAACTGATACAAAGCAGCAAGGAGTCCCTGATCACGAGGATATTGGACGAAGAGGATGGAGGCACTCCGGCGGGATTGCAGGAGCAGCTGGAGGAGTACGAAAAGCAGCTGGATCAGATCAACGGACAGATTGCGGCAGAGATGGCAAAGCAGGCAGAGAGTACCAGACAACAGGGCAGCATGGGGCAAAAGCCGGAGAAAAATCAGGAAATGGATGCATCTGCCGTTGACGGCGAGACAATTACAGAATTGACGAAATTGTCCGCGGATCTGGAGAAGACTCAGACGGCAGATCAGGCACGCGTTCGGCGCGAGGGTGAGAAGAGAATCTGTGAAGCGGAATTGAAACTGGGTTCTGTAGCGGCAGAGCGGAAACTGGAAAAGATCGGTCAGACAGAACAGATGACGGAGAAATTTGCGCCATTGTGGCGGAGCGGGGCAGTCAGACGGTGAATCGTATATTCGTTTATTTAATCAATGAAGAAGAGCAGAACCTTCGGATCGAGCAGTATCTGCGCCGCCGGGGATATTCCAGGCAGAACCTGACGGAGCTGAAAAAGCTGCCGGATAGCATTCAGGTCAATGGAGATCACTGCATTTTGAAGAAAATATTGTCAGCGGGAGATGAGCTTGTAGTCCGGATCCGGGAGACAGAATGCTCCGAAAAAATTCCGGCGGTAAACATCCCTTTTCAGATCATTTATGAGGATGAGGACATCCTGGTGGTTAATAAGCCTGCAGGACTGCCCATGCATCCGTCCATGAAGAACTACCGTTATTCCCTTGCAAATGCGCTGGTGTGGTATTATCAGCAGCAGAATGAGCCGTTTACCTTCCGGTGCGCAAACCGCCTGGACCGGGATACCTCCGGGCTGACGGTCGTCGCAAAGCATATGGTCAGTGCAAATATCCTGTCCGGGATGGGATATCGGCATGAGATTGAGAGAGAATATCTGGCGATTGTACGCGGAAGGGTCGTTCCGGCGTCCGGGACGATCGACGCGCCGCTGTCCCGCAGGGAAGGGTCGATCATTGAGCGGAAGGTGGATTTTGAAAAGGGGGAGCGTGCAGTGACGCATTATCAGGTTGTGGAAGAGAAGAATGGCCACAGCCTGGTCTCTCTTCACCTTGAAACAGGGCGCACCCATCAGATTCGGATCCATCTGAAATATCTGGGCTTTCCGCTGATCGGGGATTATCTTTATAATCCGGATATGGAATGGATCAGCCGGCAGGCCCTGCATTCCTATCGGTTGTGCTTTGACCATCCGATCACGAGAGAGAGGATGGACTTTACTGCGCCTCTGCCGGAGGATATGCAGGACAGATTCTGTTGGAGTACGGAACTGTGAAGAAATGATCTGTGTCGCTGCTGAGGATTTCTTCACATTTTTTTACGGGAAAGCAGCAATCACGCATGGAGATTTGACTTCGTGTAACGTAGAAAATGGTATCTGTAAAGTGATGGAACAGATACATATTCACAAAATTTCACTTTCTGCATAAGGTAAACCCAAGGGGCATGCATGAAGGTGAATGCTATGATTGAAAAATTGAACGGAGCGCCGGAGGCGTATGCGGACATCCGGGGTACGGAAGAATATCCGGAGATCCATGGAAGAGTTACTTTTTATGATGTATTCGGCGGTACGGTGCTGATGGCAGAGATTTACGGACTGCCGGATGAAGACAGTGAAACGGCAGGGTATTTCTTCGGATTTCATATCCATGAGGGCGGAGCATGTACAGGAGACGCTTCCGACTTGCTGAAAAATACCGGAGGGCACTATAATCCGGAGGAGAAGGAGCATCCGCAGCATGCCGGAGACCTGCCGCCTCTGTTATCCACCCGCGGGGCGGCGTGGATGGCCGTGTATACAGGGCGGATCCATCCGGAGGAAGTGATCGGGAAAACGGTGGTGATCCATCTTCACCCGGATGATTTCCATTCCCAGCCATCGGGAGACAGCGGTGTGAAGATTGCCTGCGGAGTGATCCGGGAATGGAGAGTACGGCCGGAAATGGAGGAGGATGACAATTCTGTCACCAAATAATTCACTGTAGTGTCATATGCCCCCTGTATAATTTTAACTATCCTGACAGGAAGCAGTAAAAAATAAGTAGCTGATTTTACAGGATCTGGTTATAATTAATACAAGGGGGCATTCTTATGGAAATTCTCAGATGTGAAAACCTTTCAAAAATTTATGGTTCCGGCGACACCTGCGTGAAGGCGCTGGATCAGATTTCCTTCTCTGTGGAAGCAGGGGAATTTGTATCGATTGTGGGGCCTTCCGGGAGCGGCAAATCCACTCTGCTGCATATCCTGGGCGGGGTGGATAAGCCCACCGAGGGAAAAGTATTGATCGGAAAGACGGATATCCACGGGCTGAGTGAGGATAAGCTGGCGATCTTCCGGAGAAGGCAGGTGGGGCTGATCTATCAGTTCTACAATCTGCTGCCGGTTCTGAATGTGGATGAAAACATTGTACTGCCGCACCTACTGGACGGACGGAAGCTGGACCAGGAGCGGCTGAATCTGATCGTGGAGAGCATGGGGCTCTCCGACCGGAGGAGAAATCTGCCGGGGCAGCTCTCCGGGGGACAGCAGCAGCGGGTGTCTATCGGCCGGGCACTATATAACCGCCCGGCCATCGTGCTGGCCGATGAGCCTACAGGCAACCTGGACCGGAAAAACGGAGCGGAGATTATCCGGCTTTTGAAGGAATCCAATCGGAACCAGAAGCAGACCTTGCTTCTCATCACCCATGATGAAAGCATTGCGCTGCAGGCGGATCGGATGATCAGTATTGAGGACGGGCGCATCACCCGGGATGAACGGATCCGGATGTCGGGAGGTGACGGACGATGAGAAAGAATATCGTATTTTACGTCACCAGGCAGTATATGAAGCAGAACAAAGGCCGGACATTCACTACATTTGCAGGGATCGTGTTCATGGTGCTGCTGATGACCTGCGTGTTTGTGGGAAGGGATACGGGAATCAATTACCTGCAGGACGTGGCATCCTTAAAGGACGGAAAGTGGCATGTGAGCCTGTACGATATCACCCCGGAGGAATACGACAAGGTGCGGGAAATGCCCGGTGTCAAAGAAACCGCCCGGTCTGTTGCTTACGGCAATACGGAGTTTGCGGCATCTGCCAATCCGGAGCGGCCGTATCTCAATGTGAAGGCCTATTCCAGGGCCTGCTTCGACTGGATGAACATTGAACTCAGTGAAGGGCGCCTGCCGGAAAATTCCCGGGAGATCATGATCAGTAAAAGCGCGGTGGAGGACGGTTCTGACATTGCCGTCGGGGATCAGGTGGAAGCAGAGCTTTTTGAACGCTCGATCACAGGGATCAATCCGGAAACCGAATCGACTGTATTTCCATTCCAGGGAATTACGCTGAGTTACGGGGAGACAAAGGAAGTGCCGGAGGACTTCCCCTACTGGGAGGAAAACGAGGAATTTCGGGAAAACCGGATCTATACAGGCCAAAAGGAAACCTATCAGGTGTCAGGGATCATGGAAACACCTGCCTATGAGCAGATGGGGGCGGCAGGGTATACGGCGATCACACTGCTGGAGGACAGCCAGGCCGCAGCGCTGGAAACCTTCAATATGTCCCTGCTTCTGGATCTGGAGAACCATCCGGATGAGAATGTGCGCACGCTGCGGATGGAGGCTGAGGCCGGAGGCTATGAAATGGATGTCAATGACTATGTCCTGGCATTTTCCGCAAGCACCACGGACACGACCTTAAATCTGGTGGTACAGTATCTGACGGTATTTTTTGTGGTTTTGATCATGGCGGCTTCGGTGCTTTTGATATATAATGTATTTAACATGTCCTTCCAGGAACGGAGCCGATATCTGGGGATGCTTTGTTCCGTCGGAGCCACCGGGAGGCAGAAGCGGAGCAGCATCTTTTATGAGGCATTTTTCCTGCTGATCTTTGCACTGCCGACAGGGATCCTGCTGGGTATCGGGGTGATCCGGCTGGCGATGGCAGCCTTCCGTCCGCTCATCGGTTCCTTCATGAGAATCAGCAGCCTGGTGACCATCGACCCGGCTGTGATCAGGATCTCCTGGGAGAACCTGGCGGCCGTGATCCTTGCCAGCACAGCGACCGTACTGGTCTCGGCCTGGCTTCCGGCAAGAAAGATCGGGAAAATCGGCCCAGTGGAATGCATCCGCGGAAATATATGGAAGAAGAGCAGGCAGTATCGGATGAATGTCCCGTTTATCCAGACTTTCGGCGCGGAGGGGATGCTGGCGAAAAATATGCTGCTCCGCCGGAACAAAAAAGCCAGATCCGTGGGAGCCGCGGCGGCTGTTTTCATGGTGGTCCTGATCGTGACCATCTTCGGATCGGATGCCATTCACAGGGTCATCGGCGTCAGAGGCGATCGTGCGCAAATGTCCCTGAATCCGGAGCGGTATGATTACATTTTCCGTGCGCCCGAACCGGAATATGAAGCCCTGAAAGAGGAAATCCGAAAAGACGCCGGCGTAGAATGCGCGGTGGAATGGAGAGACGGCGGATTTGCGGGGCAGGTGCCGGTGGACGTGTATGGATCGGAGTATTGGGACGCGGTTCACGAGATTTTTAATCTGTACTATCACAGGGAGCTCTCGGAGGAAGAGTTCCGGGAGGAGTCTGCTTTTGACAGCAGAAGCACGATGCCGGTGGATATCCTCTCCGTGGATATGGATACCATGCGGGAAATGGCGGAGGAGATCGGGGCAGACACGGAGAAGCTGCTGGATCCGGAACAGATGTCAGCCATTGTGCTGAGCACGGGCGGCCTGTCTACATCGACCTACAGGATCAGTGAGATGCAGCCGGAGAGATATCGGATGTTCCACATTTCCAGGATGACGGATCTGGAGGAAGGGGATGAGATACCGCTTAGCCTGTATTCCCCTTCTGAGGAAAAAGACGTGGAGCTGCCTATAGAGATCGCGGGCTTTGCCGATGCGGAGCAATTACAGGATTATGTGAACTTCAGCAACAACGATTATATGTGGATCATCGTAAATGAGGCGGCAGGCGCCCGGATGGAAGAGCTTCTAAAAGAGGAAGAAGAGGATGGAAATTTCGGCACCATGATGGATCCGATGCTGCTGATCCGGATGAACGGGAGGCCTACGGATATCATAGACCGGCTGCAGCAGGTCGGTGAGGTGGAGGACGGATTTATCATTGTGGAGACCGGATATGAGCTCACCATGGAAAATGCGATTGCCGGGATTGTGGATGTGATGCTGGCAAGCTTTGTGGCGCTGACATCGGTGATCTGTCTTCTGAACCTGTTCAATTCGATCCGGGGCTGGCGGCTGGAGAGCCGGCAGGAGTTTGCGGTGCTGCGGTCAGTAGGCATGGCAGGAGGGCAGATGAAAAAAATGCTGCTGTACGAATGTATGGGGATCTTTCTGTGGGCGCTGCTGCTGGCAGGGGTATTTTCCGGAATGCTGATCTATTTTGTCCGGTTCGGACTGGTGCGGATTTTCGGAAATCTGCAGCTTCCCACGCCATGGATTGGAATTGCGGGTGCGGCCGTGACCGTAGGGATCGTCTTGACAGGGCTTACGCTGTACGGCTTCGGAAAAGAGCGGCAGGAGGAGCTGTTCGAGAGTATACGCAGGGAGAGTGTGTGAAAGTGTAAAACCGCGGAAGTTTTGCCACTGTTTAAATTCATATGGATTATCAGCAATTCGAAAACGTGTGTGAAAGTGTAAAACCGTGGGAACTTTGCCAATGGGGATGTGGGTCGAAGGGCCATAATGGACGAGATATGTTCTTATAACAGCAGGATTCAGGAGGAGAGAAAATGAAGGTTTTAATCGTAGAGGATGACGAGATCATCCGGGAAGGTTTGAAGTTTGCCCTGCTGCAGGAGAATTATGAGGTGCTTGCCGCGTCAAAGGTATCGGAAGCCATGGAGCAGATCCGAAGCTGCCGGGACATTAGGTTCTACCTGCTGGATATCATGCTGCCGGACGGGGACGGATACCAGGTCTGCCGGGAGATCCGCAAACACAGCGAGACCCCGATCCTCTTTCTGACGGCGTGCGAGGATGAGGTGCATACGGTGATGGCTCTGGAGCAGGGGGCGGACGACTATATCTGCAAGCCCTTCCGCATCCGGGAGCTGCTGGCCAGGATGAAGGCGATCCTGAGAAGAACCTCCGCGCAGGAGGGCGTCCCGGAGCATATCGTCCGGGTGGGGAGCAACCAGGTCAACCTGCAGACAGGAAGAGTCTATTCGGATAAGGAGGAGATCATTCTCACGGCAATGGAATACAAACTGCTGCTGGTCTTTCTGAACCACCGGGGGCAGACCCTTTCCCGGGGGCAGATCCTGGAAGGAATCTGGGACGAGGCCGGGGATTTTGTCAATGACAATACGCTGAGCGTGTATATCAAGCGGCTGCGGAAGAAGCTGGGGGATACGGCGGAGGGGCAGCTGATCCGGACCGTGCGGGGGATCGGATATCGGATGGAGTAAGGCAAAGAGAAGGTGATCTGTGGGGATGGATATGTCGGAATCCGGCATATCCATCTGCAAGGGTAAGTGAGATGTGGGTTTCTCTGCGCATAGCAGAAACAGGAGGCAGGATATGGAGATCATCATACAGTTTATCATTCTGGGGATGACAGTTTTTTTTGTGATTTTTACAGGAAGTTCGCATGCCGCCTTTTTGGGGCTGTTATGCTGTACGGCTCTGTGCTTCATTTCCGCCGCAGCATGGTACAGGCGGGAAAAGCAGCTGGAGGAGCTGATCCTGTATCTGATGAAGCTGCAGGATCATCCGGAGATCCCGGAGCTGAAGAGGTACAGTGAGGGGCAGCTGGGTGTCCTGCAGAGTGAGATCTATAAGCTGGTAGTCCAGAACAGGGAGCAGTCTGCGGGGGCAGTTCAGGAAAAGGAGTATCTGGCCCAGATGCTTTCGGATATCTCCCACCAGATCAAGACGCCCCTGACTTCCATCACGATCATGACAGACCTTCTGAAAAGCCCGAACCTGAATGAAGAGAAGCGGGCGGAATTTACCGATAAGATTGATTCCCAGGTGAGCCGGATCACATGGCTGATCCGGAATCTTCTGACCTTGTCGCAGATGGATGCCAACATGCTGAAGCTGAAAAAACAGGATGTGCCGGTTCGGGAGCTGATCCGGAAAGCCTGTCATCCATTTGAGATACTGGCGGAGCTGAAAGGGGTGGAGCTGTCCGTTTCGGCGGATAGTGATATTCGGCTGATCTGCGACGCACACTGGACGGCGGAAGCGATTTCCAACATTGTGAAGAACTGTATTGAGCATACGCAGCCGGGTGGGGAGGTACGCGTCTGGGCAAGTCAGAATAACTTTGCGACCAGCATTTTCATCCGGGATAACGGAGAGGGGATCGCGAAGGAACACCTTCCGTATATCTTTGACCGTTTTTATAAGGCGGGAAACCAGTCCAATGACAGTGTGGGGATCGGGCTTGCCATGTCCCGGCAGATGATCCTGCTGCAGAATGGAACGATCAGCGTGAGCAGTGAAGAAGAGAAGGGGACGGAGTTTCATATCAAGATGTATTCGGAGGTGGTGATCTGACGATTCCCTCATGTTTTGTGATAAAACAGGAAAGATTCCCTCATAAAATCGTTGAAATGGAATGAAATTCGCTCATGTTTTGTGAAATATACTGTATAATTCGCTCATAAAATGTAAAAAATAGAAATAATCCCCTATTTTTTTGTGGCATATATCTTGTAATTCCCTCATAAAATGTTATGATAGAGTCAGAGTACAGAGGGAGCACTCTCGGAAACAGAGGTGATAGGATGTATCTGCAGAGAAAAATAGACCGGTATCTGATGGAATGGAAACGGGATGAATACAGAAAGCCATTGATCATAAAAGGCGCCAGACAGATCGGTAAGACAGAGTCTATACGGAAATTCGCGGAAGAAAATTATAAGCATATAATAGAGATTAACTTTGTAGAAGAACCCAAATATAAAATGATCACCACAGATGGTTATGCGGTGCAGGATATTGCCAAAAATATTTCCCGGCTGGATCCGGACAAACGTTTTGAAGCGGGAAGTACGCTGCTGTTCTTTGACGAGCTGCAGGATTTTCCGGAAATTTCAACGGCACTGAAATTTTTTTCCATTGATGGAAATTATGACGTGATCTGCAGCGGTTCCCTGCTGGGGATCAGCTACAGAAGGATCGAAAGCAATAGTGTAGGGTACAAACAGGACTATGAGATGCACTCACTGGATTTTGAAGAGTTTTTGTGGGCCAGGGGATATCAGGATGACTTTGTGGAAGAGATGCTGGACCATATGAAAAATCGGAAACCATTTTCGGAAGTCATGATGAAGGTGTGCTCCGATCTGTTTATGGATTACTGCATCCTCGGCGGAATGCCTGCCGTTATACGTGATTATATTGAAAAGGGAACTTTTGAGGGATCGTTGCAGACACAGAGGCAGCTTCTTGCGGATTATGAGGAAGACATCCGCAAGTATGCAGAAGGGATGGATCAGACCCGGATCCTCAATGTATTCGGCCATATCCCGGTGCAGCTGGCGAAAGACAATAAAAAGTTTCAGATTTCCAAGGTGGCATCCGGGGCAAGGTTTAAGGATTATCGGGGGTGTATTGAATGGCTGAAGGATGCAGGGGTTGTAAATCCCTGTTATTGTCTGCATTTTCCGGAGCTGCCCCTGAAAGGGAACTACGACGATACAAAAATGAAGCTGTACTTTGCGGACAGCGGGCTGCTGGTGGCAATGCTGGATGAGGAGGCACAGGAGGATCTGCGGGAAAATAAAAATCTCGGAGTATACAAAGGGGCATTATATGAAAATGTTGCGGCGGAGGCGCTTTCTAAAAGCGGTTACGGACTGTATTATTTTAAGAAAGATAATTCTACTCTGGAGGAGGATTTCTTTATCAGGACAGGCTCGGAGCTGATCCCGGTGGAAGTGAAGGCAGTGAGCGGGAGGTCAAAGTCTTTGCAGACGCTGATCGCCAGTGAACGGTATCCGGATATCAAGTATGGGATCAAATTGGCGAAGGGGAATATCGGGTACAGCGGGAAGATATTTACGTTTCCACATTTCTGCTGTTTTTTGCTGAAACGATATTTAAAGAGTGAGAGCGCTTCTATGATGGAGATTGTGGAAAAAGGAAAAATGTGAAAAAAATTGGAAAATTTTGTGAAAATCCTGTTGACAAAAATACCGTGGGGGGGGGTAAAATGCTACTAACAGACATAATATTAAGTTTGTTAAAATTCAATATTTTGAAGAAGGAGCAGGAAGTTATGAAATCAGGATTTAAGAAGAGGCTTGCTGCGTTGTTGTCTTGTGCGCTGGTACTTGGTATGGGGATAGAGACATCTGCAGCCGGTACACGTGTATCTGATGACGGCACGATGGTAAGCCTGGTAAACGGATTCCGCGCGACGGGGGCGGACTGCGATCAGGTGGGGGTTATGGGGCCGTCTCAGGCGCTGACGGTTGACTCTTATCTGACGGAGCTTGCCATGCAGAGGGCAGAGGAGATTGCAGTTAATTTCTCCCATACAAGGCCGGATGGTTCCACAGTCACATCGGCAGGGCTCTGCGAAGGTGAGAATATTGCCATGGGGACAAGCCTGGGAGCAAACGGGGCGTTTCAGCTGTGGAGAGAGGACAATCTCTCTTACGCTCAGCAGGGACACAGGAGAAATATGCTTGAGCCCGGCTATGTCGCGATTGGAATCGGACACGTGCAGTACAATGGAGAAGATTACTGGGTACAGGAATTTGGACGTACAGTCCGCGGCGGAACGCCGGCACCGGTAGAACCGGCACCTGAAGAGCCAACACCGGAGGAGCCGACAGGCCCGCAGTATTCGTTTACAGGCGGGGCAGGTGCTGCATGGGTTCCTGGCAGCAGTGATCCGTTGGTCATCACATGCGACGGAGACTTTTCCAAATTTGCAGGCATTACCATTGATGGCGTGGCAGTAGATCCAAGCAATTATGACGCATGGTCAGGATCCACGGTGGTTTCATTGAAGCCGGAATTTCTGCAAAGCCTTAGTGTAGGAACACATATTTACCGTGTGAATTATACAGATGGCGCCGCAGAAACATCATTTACGATCGAGGACGCGTCTGCTGCACAGCCAGGCAGCACAAATAGCGGTAATAAGTCACCCAGGACAGGTGAGAGCACACCGGTATCTACTACATCAAACAGTACAATGATTCTGTCGATTGTGATGTTGATCGCATTGTCAGGAGCGGCTGTTACAGGCATGAAATTAAGAAAAAGAGCATAATGGTACTGTAGTGAGGGCCGTGTTGGCCTTGAATACAAATATTATGCTGCAGATGTCTTATTTATGAAGGGGAAAAAGAAGTGAGCTGATGAACAGCCCACTTCTTTTTTTGAATACCATCGTATGCAGAAAGGTTGCCTGTGGCAGGCTTTCAGTATAAATGATTAAAATAATAATATCAGGTGGGATAATCCAAAAAGCTAATATGAGAACATTTCTTTTGCTGCCTTCATATTCTCCATAATAGAAACCTCAAACGGACACCTGGTCTCGCAGGCTCCGCACTGGATACATTCTCCGGCATGATGGGGCAGCAGTGCGTAATGCTCCCGGACGGTCTCCGGAACTTCTCCCTGGGCCTTCGCCAGATTCAGATACTTGGTGACGGAAGCGACGTCGATTGCCTGAGGGCAGGGGGCGCAGTGGCTGCAGTACATGCAGTGCCCCTTCCAGCTGATATTGGGGAAGGACGCGAGCGCCGCGGCATAATCTTTTTCTTCCTCCGAAGCGTCCTCATAGGCAAGGCTGATCCTTAGCTGCTCCGCCGTATGGGTGCCCGCCAGGACAGTGGATACCGCCGGACGGGTGAGGGCATAGTGGAGACACTGGTTGGCGGTCAGGGCCTTTCCCGCGGGGGACATGGACGCGTCCAGCAGATCGCCGCCGCCAAACGCCTTCATTACGGTGATCCCGACACCCAGCCGCTGGCAGGTCTCGTATAGCTGCTGCCGTTCCGGATCCATATTCACCAGCGGAGCCGCATAATTTTCATCTCTCCACAGATCCTCCACATCCTCACTGGCGGGCTGCAGGTCGTAGCAGGGATTCACGCTGAACATCAGCACTTCAATGTGCCCGCTGTTGACTGCTTCCAACGCGACCTGGGGGTTGTGGCTGCTCAGGCCGATATGGTGGATGATTCCGGCTTTTTTCAGTTCCAGAACGTAGGCGAGGACCGGACCATTTATAATATTCTCCCAGTCCTTCAGGGAATCCACATAATGGATCATTCCCACTTCAATATGATCCGTCTTAAGGAGAGTCAGCATTTCCTCAAAGCCTGCTTTTACTTCGTCGATCTGACGGCTGCGTTTATACTGACCGTCCTTCCAGACAGAGCAGATATGGGACTGGATGATAAATTTTTCCCGCCGCCCTTTCAGAGCCTTTCCTACACTTGCACGGACTTCCGGATTGGAGGTGTAGAGGTCAAAATAGTTGATGCCGTTTTCTTCCGCCAGGTCGAATAAAACCTGCGCGTTCCGGCAGTGATCCTCCGCAAAGCCTTCGCATCCCATGCCGATCTCGCTGACTTTTAATCCGGTATTTCCTAAATCACGATAGTTCATTTGCTCAATGTCTCCTTTGAAAAATGATTTACATATTCAGCTTTGCCGTAAAATCAGACATTGCCTCGGAAATCTTGATCTGCTGCGGACAGACCGCCTCACAGCTTCTGCAGCCCACACATGCGCTTGGAAGTTTTTCCTTTTCATAGGAGGACAGGGCCATCGGTGCGATAAAACCGCCGTCTGTAAAGCAATGCTCGTTATACAAGGCAAGCAATGAGGGAATATCCAACTCCTGGGGACAATGGCTCACACAGTAACGGCATGCGGTACAGGGGAGGGTCTTTTTTCCGAGCATCTCGTCCGCAATGCCGAGCAGCGTATCCATTTCTTCTTTATTTAATGGCTTCTCTTCCTCGTATGTACGGATATTGTCCTCCATCTGTTCGAAACTGGACATACCGGAGAGCGTGACTACCACATCCTCAAGGGACTGTAGGAAGCGGAATGCCCATGCAGGGATGCCTTCCTCGGGGCGGAGCGCTTTTAATTTTGCGGCATGCTGCTCCGGCAGTGAGGCAAGCTTTCCTCCGCGCACCGGCTCCATGACCCATACCGGGATGTGATGCTCCCGAAGCAGGTCTACTTTACCCTTGGCATCCTGGAAGGTCCAGTCCAGGTAGTTCATCTGGATCTGGCAGAACTCCATCTGCTCTCCGTAGGCATCCAGGAAACGCTTCATGACTTCAACGCTTCCATGTGCGGAGAAACCAAGATGTCGGATCCGGCCGTTTTCCTTCTGCTTCATCAGATAATCGAAGATGCCGTATTTTGGATCCAGATAAGCGTCGATGTTCATCTCGCAGACATTGTGGAACAGATAAAAATCAAAATATGCTACGCCGCATTTCTCCAGCTGGCGCTCGAAGATGGTCTCCACTTTATCCATATTTGACAGGTCGTATCCAGGAAACTTTGTGGCAAGATAATAGCTCTCGCGGGGATATTTGTTCAAAAGCTTTCCCATGACAAGCTCCGAATGCTCGCCGTGATATCCCCATGCGGTGTCATAGTAGTTGATTCCCTTTTCCATGGCGTAGGCTACCATTTTTTCAGAAGCCGCCTCGTCAATTTTGGAATCATCTCCGCCGATTGTGGGCAGACGCATGGCGCCCATGCCAAGAGCAGATAATTTTAAATCCTGAAAATTCTTATAAACCATGATCCATCTCTCCTTTTTCATTCGATAATTGCCTATATATCAGTCTGTTTTTTATCATACACCTTAAAGTGGGCTTTAAGTCAAGAGAGAAAAATGGAATGCAAAAGTATTTTTATATTAAGATATTAACAAGACTTATTTTGATATGTACAGAATCATCCTTTTCGCAAAGTTCAACTATATTCTTATTCGTATCTCTATAAAATCTCTCGTACACTTCCGTAGCTGTTTGGAAAAGCTCTGGAACTTCAAGTCCACGTTTAATAGTAACCTCAATCCATTCTTTGATTTTGATGGTTTAGTCCCAGTTTATAGCTTCATGCGGAATTGTTCCGTGTTCATCTATACTTTTATTCGCTCTTTCTATAGCTTCGATTTCATCAGGAAGTGGGGTTTCTTCAGGAACAAATCTTACTAAAACTTTGAAAATCGTGTCCATATCATTGTCATCAATAAGATCTGTCAAACCTTGGAGTTTGATCACATCACCAGATGGAAGCTTTTCAATTGCTTTTTTTACTCTTTGTTTAGTTGGTTTATCCATTTTATTGATATGCTTTGCGGCTTCTTTTTCATATTCTATACTCATTATTTTATTGTCACCCCTTATATCCATAGTTCCTTGCTTACTCCGATGATAAAATCAGCTCCTTCCACATAAGGGGCTTCGATGGTGTCTGTTGAAATTAACTCTATTTTCTACAGCATAGCATAAAAAAATAACGCAGTAAATAAAAAGTTCAACAGACAGTAGAAAAAAGATAATCCCTCTAAAAAAGGGAGCCGGCGGAAAAGACAAGCATCATTTTCCGACAGCCCCCTTCTTGAGGAGTTTTATGGAGTCAGTCAATTACAGCTCACACCTACGGTGTCAACCATAATGGCAATCATGTCAGTTTCGTTCCGGCTCCGCCTGCCGCTGTGCGTACTCAGCGGCAGGCGTGACCGGATGTTTATTTTACCATCTTTCCATCTGATGGAAATCAGATGGGAGAATGATCTTAAGCATGGAACATCGTTCCGGTCTTGCCCTGTACGGCATCTCTGGATTTTTCCAGCAGTGTGATCAGCGCGGTGCGTCCCGGCTTGGAGGATGCGAAGTCCATCGCAGCCTGTACCTTCGGCAGCATGGAGCCCGGTGCGAAGTGGCCTTCCTTTACGTACTGTTCCGCCTCTTCGACAGAGACGTCGCTGAGCCATTTTTCATCCGGCTTGCCGAAGTTCAGGGCAACCTTTTCTACAGCCGTGAGGATGATCAGATAATCCGCATCCAGCTCCTTTGCGATCAGGCAGCTTGCAAAATCCTTGTCGATCACGGCGCTGGCGCCTTTCAGGTGATTGCCCTGTCTGGTGACGGGGATTCCGCCGCCGCCTCCGGCAATGACCAGATTGCCTGCGTCCACCATGGTGCGGATGGTGCCGATCTCAATGATCTCCGCCGGCTTCGGGGAAGCAACCACACGGCGGTAGCCGCGTCCTGCGTCTTCCTTCATGATATAGCTGAACTTTTCTTCCATCATCTTCGCCTGCTCTGCATCCACAAACTTGCCGATCGGCTTGCTGGGATTCTGGAAAGCAGGGTCATTTTCATCCACGCGGACCTGGGTGATCATGGTCGCCACCGGGATGTCCGTGATATTGCGGTTCAAAAGCTCTTCGCGGAGCGCGTTCTGCAGGTCATATCCGATATAAGCCTGGCTCATGGCAACGCATACGGAGAGCGGAGTGTTGGGCTGTTCCAGATCTTCATGGGTCAATGCGATCATGGCATTGTTGATCATGCCGACCTGGGGGCCGTTTCCATGGGACACTACGACTTCACAGCCGTCTTCGATCAGATCTACGATCGCCTTAGCGGTGATCTTGACTGCTGGCTTCTGCTCCGGCAGAGTATTTCCAAGAGCATTTCCGCCGAGCGCGATGACAACTCTTTTCTTTTTCGCCATAATATTAGCCTCTCTATCTGTAATGATTCTTGAATGTAAAGATTCTTATATTGCAATCGTAATGATTCAGAACAGCAGACCTCAGACCCATCTGCGTCTGCTGTTCCCAACGTTTATTTGAACACTCTCGGTGTTCCGTTTTCTTCCAGCTTCTTCAGGACATCAGCCGGATCTGCGAATTTTGCAAGGAAGATCATGGCAGCGATGATGTACGGCTTGAAGCTTGCTTCCTTGTACAGCGGATCCCTGTAGCGGTCGAATACGGACGCGTCTACTTCGCCTTCCTTACAGCTTACGCCTGTGATGTCAGCCGGCAGGCAGTGCATATACAGAGCCTTTCCATCCTTTGTAGTAGCCATCAGCTCTTCGGTACAAGCCCAGTCCTTGTGCTCCGCGTTCTGTGCGAGCAGTTCCTTTTCCAGAGCCTTGATTCCGTCTGTGTCGCCGTTTCCGTACAGCTCGGTACGTTTTTCCATTGCAGCGAAGGGAGCCCAGCTCTTCGGATATACGATGTCCGCATCCTTGAACGCCTCTGCCATGCTGTTTGTCTTGGTGAAGGAACCGCCGGACTTCTCCGCGTTCTTCTTCGCAACCTCTTCTACTTCCTCGAATACCTCGTAGCCTTCCGGATGCGCCAGTACAACGTCCATGCCGAAACGTGTCATCAGGCCGATGATTCCCTGAGGAACGGACAGCGGCTTGCCGTAGGACGGAGAATAAGCCCATGTCATAGCCAGCTTCTTGCCCTTCAGATTCTCAACACCGCCAAATTCGTGGATGATGTGAAGCATATCTGCCATCGCCTGTGTCGGATGGTCAATATCGCACTGCAGGTTTACAAGGGTAGGCTTCTGTTCCAGGATGCCGTCCTTATTTCCCTGAGTCACTGCGTCAACAACTTCGTGCATATAAGCATTTCCCTTGCCGATGTACATATCGTCACGGATTCCGATGACATCTGCCATGAAGGAGATCATGTTTGCAGTCTCACGAACGGTCTCGCCGTGCGCTACCTGAGATTTTCCTTCGTCCAGATCCTGAACCTCCAGACCTAACAGGTTGCAGGCGGAAGCAAAGGAGAAGCGGGTACGGGTAGAGTTGTCGCGGAATAAGGAGATACCAAGGCCGCTTTCGAATACCTTTGTGGAAATATTGTTCTCTCTCATGTAACGAAGCGCGTCAGCCACGGTAAATACTGCTTCAATCTCGTCGTCTGTCTTTTCCCATGTGAGGAAGAAGTCTCCGTTGTACATGTCTTTGAAGTTTAACGCGTTGAGCTTATCGATATAATCCTGTAATGTTTTCATTGTAAAATCCTCCTGAAAATAATTTGTAAAATAGTGAAAAATGGGTTAAATGAAGTTACGGTTACAAGCTTAGATTACTTGCAGTATTCTGTCGGAAGCGCAGCGTATACAGCCGCACATGTTACCAGATCCTGCTTCCAGGTCATTTCATTAGGAGCGTGAGCCTGCGCCTCTGCGCCAGGTCCGAAGCCGATGCACGGGATTCCGTTTCTTCCCATGATGGAAACGCCATTGGTGGAGAAGGTCCACTTGTCGGTCAGAGGACGTGCCTGACGCATTTCCAGAGTATCCGCAGCGCCGATCCTCTGCTCGCCGTAGAGTCCCTTGTAAGCAGCTTCCAGAGCCTTTGTTACCTTGTGGTCCTTCGGGATCGCCCATGTCGGGAAGTAGCATTCGATCTCGTATACGCATCCGGTATAGGAAGGACGGTCGTAGTTGTACATGGAAACCACCACGTCATCGCCGTATTTCTTTACGCTCGGCAGTGCGCGGATCTCATCCAGGCAGCTTTCCCAGGTCTCACCGAAGGTCATACGGCGGTCCAGAGATACCGCACAGGAGTCAGCAACCGCACAGCGGCTCGGGGAGGTATAGAAGATCTGGGATACGGTGACAGTACCGCGTCCAAGGAAACGAGCCTCTTCCCAGTCCGGATTATATTTTGCGTCCAGCATCTTTACCAGTCCCTTGATCTCGGTTCCGTCTTCCGCGTCATTCTCATTCAATGCACGGATATCCTGAAGGATGTCAGCCATCTTGTAGATCGCGTTGTCCCCGCGCTCCGGAGCAGAGCCGTGGCAGGAAACGCCCTTCACGTCCACACGGATCTCCATACGTCCTCTCTGTCCGCGGTAGATCCCGCCGTCTGTAGGCTCTGTGGAAACTACAAATTCCGGGCGGACCTTATCCTCGTTGATGATGTACTGCCAGCAGAGTCCGTCGCAGTCCTCTTCCTGAACGGTTCCTACGACCATGATCTTGCAGCCTTCCGGGATCAGGTCCATATCCTTCATGATCTTTGCGCCGTATACTGCAGATACGATACCGCCGCACTGATCAGACACGCCGCGTCCGCCGATCTCGGTCTCGTTTTCATAGCCCTCGTAGGGATCGAAGTTCCAGTTCTCGATATTGCCGATTCCTACGGTGTCGATATGCGCATCGTAAGCAATGATCTTGTCGCCGGTTCCCATGTAGCCGATCACATTTCCCTGGGGATCGATCTGAACCTCATCGAATCCGACCTTCTTCATCTCCGCAGCGATGGTGTCGATATGAGCCTTCTCATCGCAGCTCTCGCCCGGGTTCTTTACGATGGCACGCAGGAAAGCGGTCATATCCTTCTCATACCCCTGAGCAGCTTCCTTGATCTTGTTGAAATCAAACATTTTTAAAATCCTCCTTATGATATTGAATAGATAGGTTTCTCATATCCGGAACAGAAGACGGGGCTTCTGTCCGGTCAGTTTCATTGTTAATGCGATCATCTGCAATTGCTTATAAATCTGCGAACACTTCCTTGTCCGATCCGCACAGGCCTTCCCATGTGATCTCGCGGAAACGGTCCGGATCCGTGTCGCCTTCGGATGATACCAGCAGTACCTCCGAATTTTCATCCAGCTTCAATGCATCCTTGAGATCCTTGTATTCCGGCTTTGTCATCAGCGCGTGTACCAGACCCATGGTGACGGATCCGGATTCTCCGGAGATCACCTGCGGATCGCCCTTTAACGGAGCCGCATAGATCCGGGTGCCGTTAGCGCTTACCCAGTCCGGGCAGGAAACGAACGCGTCTGCATGGTTCCTTAAGATATCCCAGGATACGGTGTTCGCCTCGCCGCACGCCAGGCCTGCCATGATGGTGAACATATCGCCGGTCACATCCACACGGCTTCCGTCCTTCTGCATTGCGGAACGGTACAGGCAGTCAGCCGCATTGGCTTCGCAGACCACCATGACCGGAGGATTTTCTTTGAAACGGTTGGCAAAGAAACCGATCACCGCGCCTGCAAGGGAACCGACTCCGGCCTGGATAAAGATGTGGGTCGGACGGCATCCGTCTTCCGCAAGCTGACGGTCTGCTTCCAGGGCAAGCGTTCCGTAGCCCTGCATGATCCAGGTCGGGATCTCCTCATAGCCCTCCCATGCGGTATCCTGAATGATCACGCCGTGCTCCGTATTTTCCGCTTCCTTTGCGGCCATGCGGACACACTCGTCATAGTTCAGGTCTTCGATGGTAACGGTCGCATTTTCCTTGGCAATGTTGTTCAGACGGGTCTGGGTGGAACCCTTGGGCATCCTTACAGTACACTTCTGTCCCAGCTTATTGGCAGCCCAGGCAACTCCGCGTCCGTGATTTCCGTCAGTAGCAGTGAAGAATGCGGCCTGGCCGAACTCTTCTCTCAGCTTGTCGGAGGTCAGTACGTCGTAAGGGATCTCGCTTACATCCTTGCCGGTCTGCTGTGCGATGTATCTGGCGATGGCGTAAGACCCGCCCAATACCTTGAAGGCGTTCAGGCCGAAGCGGTAGGACTCATCCTTGACATAAAGGCGTTTCAGGCCCAGGTACTCTGCCAGCCTGGGTAAACGGGTCAGAGGGGTGACTTCATACTGCGGAAAACTTTTATGGAAGTTGTTCGCCTTTGACATCTCTTCCATAGACATGTTCCGGACCTGTGTATCATCGCTCTTGGCGATCTGATTCAGAGTCCATTTTAACTGTTTCTCTGTGCTGCTCATGTTTCAAATTCTCCTTTATTATTTTAGAATTACTTGTTGATGTCTACGTAGCTGTAGAGCGTGTACTTGGAGATGTCAAAGTATTTTGCTACCTTGTCTCCGGACTTGGTGATGAGGAAGGCGCCTGCGTCATTCAGGAAATTGATCGCCTTGATCTTGTCATCCTTCGTCATAAGCGGTACGGGAACCCCGACCAGTGCAACGGACTGTTCGATCAATTCATCCAGAAGCCTGCTCACATCGTGGGTAATGACGTTGGGTGAGGCTGACGTCTGGGGCTCTTCGCAGCTGACCAGCGCGTGTATGCTGTTCTCAAGCGAGAGAAGAGCGGTGATGTCATAATTAATCGAAAATATGTAGCAGGGCCTGCCGTCGTCATCGTGAATGTAAATGGTGCTGGACTTCAGGATCCGTCCGTTTTCCGTCCGGGTCAGATAAGCCAGCTTATCCTTCAATGGTTCACTCTGGTGCCGGATGGCATTCAGTACGGCTACGGAAGGCCCGTCGCCGATCTTGCGTCCGGTGAGTCCGCCGTTCTCAATATGTACAATGGTATGCTCAAGGGAGTCACCAGTCAGATCGTGAACCACGATCTCGCAGTCCTTTCCAAATTGTGCCGCAAGCCCGGCAGCGATCTGCTTCAACATATCTAACCTGGAAATATTCATCTTTCATTCCTCCTTCCTTATCTATATACCATCGTATGCAGAAAAGCTGCCAGTGGCAGGTTTTCTGTGTGGATTGGAAATACCGGGCTGTTATTTCAAGCTCTATTGGTCTCTCTACAAAACATCATAACACAAATTTTGAAAAAAGCAATAGGAAAAACAAAAAATTTTTAAGAAACAAAAAAATTTTTATTTTACTTGTATTTTGAGCAGATTGATGTTATTATAGAATCAATGGAAGCGGAAATTGTTTATTGTGCATGAACTGGTTTGGAAAGCAAAAGCGCAGAAGTTGTTACTTTTGCATAGCAGGTGCTTTTGCCCCATGCCGGCAGGTCTCTCTCATGACGGGCGACAATATGCTTCTTAATTTAGAACAGCAGCAATCGGGTCTGCTGTTCTGAGCAGCTACGTTATTTCCTATATTATAGAAATGACACGTTAGTTAAAAAGGAGAGAAAGGAAACGAAAAACATGAGTAAAGAAGAATCAGGCGCGATCTCACAGGAATTATTCAGGGTTGACGGAAAGCCTTCCGTATCACAGGCGCTTCCGCTGGCATTGCAGCATGTAGTGGCCATGATCGTTGGATGCGTCACCCCGGCTATCATCGTAGCAGGCGTGGCAGGGCTTTCCCCGGCAGATTCGGTGATCCTGATCCAGGCGGCCCTGGTGATGTCGGCGCTGACCACATTCATCCAGTTATTTCCATTGATCAAGAACGGCCCCATCTCCCTGGGGTCCGGCCTCCCGGTCATTATGGGCATCAGCTTCGCCTATGTGCCTACCATGCAGGCGATCGCGGGGGACTATGATGTGGCGACGATCCTGGGGGCACAGATCGTCGGCGGTATCATAGCTATCATTGTGGGGATCTTCATCAAGCAGATCCGGAGATTTTTCCCGCCGCTGATCACCGGTACGGTGGTATTTGCGATCGGCCTTTCCTTGTATCCGACGGCCATCAATTATATGGCAGGCGGGGCGGGAAGCGAGCAGTATGGTTCCTGGCAGAACTGGCTGATCGCCATCATCACGCTGGTCGTAGTGACCGCACTGAATCATTATGGAAAAGGGATCTGGAAATTATCTTCCATATTAATAGGAATTGTTGTGGGATATATCGTGGCGCTGGCATTCGGGATGGTGAACTTTTCTTCCGTGGCATCGGCATCCATGTTCCAGCTTCCCAAGCCGCTCCACTTTGGGATTACATTTGAACCCTCATCGTGTGTAGCCATCGGCGTCCTGTTTGCCATCAATTCCATCCAGGCTATCGGAGACTTTTCCGCAACTACAACGGGCGGCCTGGACAGGATGCCTACGGACGAGGAGCTGAACGGGGGAATCGTGGCATACGGCATCAGCAATATCTTCTGCGCGTTCTTCGGAGGGCTTCCCACCGCTACATACAGCCAGAACGTGGGAATCGTGTCATCCACAAAGGTAGTGGCAAAGCGGGTATTTGCCATGGCGGCAGGCATCCTGCTGGTAGCAGGGCTGATCCCGAAGTTTTCCTCCCTGCTGACAACGATCCCGTCCTGTGTGCTGGGCGGAGCCACCGTATCTGTATTCGCGTCCATCGCAATGACCGGCGTGAAGCTGATCACGGCATCCCCGATGAATTACAGGAACACCACCATCGTAGGTCTCGCGATCGCCCTTGGAATGGGGATCACCCAGGCCAACGCGGCGCTGGCGTCCTTCCCGGCATGGGTAACGACTATCTTCGGAAAATCCCCGGTAGTGCTGGCAACCATCGTGGCGATCCTTCTGAACCTGGTGCTCCCAAAGGACATGGACCTGACAGAAGCAGAGAAAAAAATGGATTAAGATTCAGAACGGCAGACGGGTCTGAGGTCTGCTGTTCGGGTTCTGCCGATCTATACATAGAAAAGCCAAAAAATATCATATAAAGGAGGCGGCATTATGCTGATCATTGGAAACGGTAAGGTCATTACCAGAGACAGCAATCTTCCATTTCTGGAACATGGAGCGGTTGCGATTGAGGGAACTAAGATTGTGAAAGTAGGTGCGGAGAAGGACTTGAAGGAAGCCTATCCGGGAGCGGAGTATATTGACGCGAAGAAGGGGCTGATCATGCCCGCGTTCATCAATACTCACGAGCACATCTACAGTGCCATGGCAAGGGGCTTCAGCATCAAGGGCTACAACCCCCAGGGATTTTTGGATATCCTGGACGGACAGTGGTGGACCATTGACCGGCATCTGACCCTGGAGCAGACAAAATACAGCGCGGTGGATACCATGATCTCCTGCATCCGCAACGGTGTGACTACCATCTTCGACCATCATGCAAGCTTCGGCCACATCAAGGACAGCCTGTTCACCATCGCGGATGTGGCGAAGGAGCTGGGCGTGCGTTCCTGCCTGTGCTACGAAGTGTCTGACAGGGACGGAATGGATAAGGCCAGAGAAGCGGTCATGGAAAATGCGGAATTTATCCGCTACGCATTGAAGGACGATTCCGATATGCTGGCGGGCATGATGGGAATGCATGCCCAGTTCACTATTTCCGACGAGACCATGGAGCTGGCGGCAGCCAATAAGCCGGACGAGGTAGGCTACCATATTCACGTGGCAGAGGGGATCGAAGACCTGCATGACTGCCTGAAAAAGTACGGAAAGCGGATCGTGGACCGGCTCATGGACTGGAACATCCTGGGAGAGAAGACACTGCTGGGACACTGCATTTACATCAACTCCCATGAGATGGATCTGGTGAAGGACACCAACACCATGGTCGTACATAATCCGGAATCCAATATGGGCAATGCCTGCGGATGCCCGCCCACCATGGAGCTGGTGCACAGAGGGATCC
>CAYQBE010000009.1:6660-59991 GCA_964415625.1 uncultured Clostridium sp. | reverse complement strand
TGACAATTGTGGGGAGTGAAAGCGTATTTCAGGAAATGATCAGAAACAAAAGCGAACAAAACAGATATACCAGCCTGGCAGAGCGCATTCAGGAATTTTAAAGCTTCTGGAACTGCTGTATCCGCCGGTCTGCCCGTTCTGCGGGGAGGTGCAGAAGCCCGGAACAGGAATCTGTGACAGCTGCAGAGAAAGGCTGCCGGTGATCAGAGAACCGCGGTGTATGAAATGCGGAAAACCAGTGGCAGCCTGGGAGCAGGAGTACTGCCGTGACTGCGAAAGGCGTCGGCTGGATTTTGAGCAGGGCCGCAGCCTGTGGCTGCATGTCCCGCCTGTGACTCAGGCAGTGTATCAGTTTAAGTTTCATAATAAGCGGTATTATGCGGAGATATTTGCCAGGGAAATGGCGGATAGATACGGGTCATGGATCCGCGAACGCGGGATAGAAGAGATCATCCCGGTGCCGCTCCATCCGGCCCGGATGAGAGCACGCGGCTTTAATCAGGCAGATCTGCTGGCGAAACGGCTTTCAGAGGAGCTGCGGATTCCGGTTGGAAAAAATGTGGTATACCGGATCCGAAAGACGAAGCCGCAGAAGCAGCTGGATGACCGGGAGCGGGTGAAGAACCTGAAGCAGGCATTTGCAGTGTCCAGGCATTGGAAGGCTCCGAAGAGCGTGCTGATCGTAGATGATATTTATACGACTGGCAGTACGATACACAGAATTTCCAAAGTTCTGAAAAAAGCAGGAGCCGAAAAAGTTTATTTTTTGACCATAAGCATTGGACAAGGGCTCTGAGTATATGCTATACTGAAACCAACGCTTATACTGGGCGGCAGATTTCATCGCCGTGAGCATATAAAATATACAATTCTGGAGGAAGCCTATGCTGGATGTAAAAAGGATCAGACTGATGGCAAGGATGGCTCAATATGAGAAAAATGACATCAGAAAAGATATGAAGATCAGTACCTATTATAAGAAGGATTATGTAAGCCTGAATACCCTGATTACGATTTTGTGGATGACAGCCGGCTATGGGATCCTGGCTGCGCTGCTTGCAGTATGCTTTATGGACGAACTGCTGGAGAACCTGACGATCACAAAGGTGACGTATTTGGGTATCGGTGTGGGCGGAGGATATATCGCTCTGCTGATCATCTATATCATTTGCGCAAATGTATTTTACAGGGGTCGGCACAACCGTGCAAAGCAAAGAGTCAGAAAGTATTACAGAGATTTATCCCGGCTGGGTAAGATGGAAGTGAAGGAGAAAAAGAAGGTATGAGCACGTTACTTGTCTGGAGAGAGCAAATGCAGAGGTTTTATGCGAAGTATTCCATATTTATCAGGATCGGATTTCAATTCTGTCTGGGATTTTTGGTGTTTTATCAGATTAATTCCAATATCGGATTTATGAAAACAGCGTCTTCCATAACATGTACGGCAGGGCTGGCCGCGCTCTGCGCATTTCTGCCGGTGATCGTTATGGTCATGGCTGCAACGGCGCTGGTGCTGCTGCATTTTTATACGTTATCTCTGCCGGTTGCCATTGTAGCTGCATTACTTTTCCTGCTGATGTATATTTTTTACTTTCGGTTTTCCTCCGGAAAGGCCTGGCTGGTTCTGCTGACGGCATGTTCGTTTGCGATGGATGTCCCGTTTGTCCTTCCGATCGCGGCAGGGCTGCTTGGGTCTCCGGCGTGCATCGTTCCGGCTGCATGCGGGACGCTGTCTTATTATCTGATCCATCTGGTAAAGGGATCCTCCAGTACATTCAAGGCAGGCGACGGAGTAGAGATGGTGGAGACTCTGATCAGCTTTACAAAGCAGGCACTTATGAATCAGGAGATGTGGGTCATGATCGCGGCAGTAGCGGCCTGTGTCCTTTTGGTGTATTCGATCCGCACGCTTTCGGTAGACCATGCATGGAAGTTCGCATCTGTCGGCGGTGCAGTGGCGGCTGTTGTGATCGCTGCAACTGCAAATGTGGCGCTGAATCTGCATATTTCGCTTTCGCCGCTGGTAATAAGCGGGGTGATCGGAGTTCTGGCAGGACTTCTGCTGGAGGTAATCTTTCTTTCTGTGGATTATGCACGGACGGAATATCTGGAGTTCGAGGATGATGAATATCATTATCATGTGAAGGCAGTCCCGAAGATTGGCGTAACAGTTCCGCAGAAAAGTGTAAAGCATATCAATGAGAGACAGAATACAGGCAGCATGGGCGGTACGAACAACCGGGGGGATAATGGCAGCCAGATGTCTTCTTCCTATGGGACAGGGTATCTGGATCGGCCGAAAAGTGCAGATGAGATCCTTCTGGAAAGAAGTCTGAATAAAGAACTGGGCCTTGATGGAAAAGGGAAAAAATAACAGATATGAGAGTAAGGTCTCCGGGCGTATGCTTCTGCTTCATCCGGAGTGGGAGGTGAGCTGATGCAGCAAGAGTTACAACAGTTTTTTCATAAATTTATCGGCGATCCGTATATTCCTGAGCTCCGTATTACCGATGTTGTGGAGATCCTGATCATTGCGGTGGTCATCTATGAGATCATGCTTTGGATCAAGAACACAAAAGCCTGGATGCTGCTGAGAGGACTTTTGATGCTGGGACTATTTATCCTGGTGGCTTATGTGTTCCGGATGCATGCTATTTTGTATCTTGCCAGAGAATCCATCAGCATCCTTGCATTTGCTGCACTGGTCGTATTTCAGCCGGAGCTGCGCCGTGCGCTGGAGAAGCTGGGAGAGAAAAATTTCTTCAGCAGCTTTTCCCTGTTTGACAGGGGCAGGGAGAACCTGCGTTTTTCAGACAGGACAAAGGATGCCCTGGTTGCGGCATGCTTCAGTATGGGAAGTGTAAAGACAGGCGCGCTGATCGTGGTGGAGCGGGTCATTCATCTGACAGAATATGAGATGACGGGAATTGATCTGGACTGTATCATATCGGAGCAGGTACTCCTGAATATTTTTGAGCATAATACACCGCTTCATGACGGGGCAGTGATCGTCCGGGGGGACAGGATCACTTCTGCCACCTGCTATCTGCCGCTGTCAGACAATATGCAGATCAGCAAAGCGCTTGGAACGAGGCATCGTGCCGCTCTTGGCATGAGCGAGGTCAGCGATGCGCTGATCCTTGTTGTGTCGGAGGAGACAGGATATGTTTCGATGGCAATGGACGGAGAGCTTGTGCGGAATGTGACTCCGGAGTATTTAAGAGAGAAGCTCGGACAGATTCAGGACCGTTTTTCCGATGGAAAGAAATTTGCGGTGCGGAAAGGACGGAAGAAAAATGAAATTTAAGATAACCCGGAATTTTGGCCTGAAAGCAGCTGCATTGATCTTTTCCGTCTTTTTCTGGCTGATCGTGATCAATATCAACGATCCCGTGGATGATGCCACGTATGCTAGCATTCCCGTGGAGTTTGCCAATGAAGAGGTTGTCAGGAATATGGGCAAGGTCTATGATCTGGTGGGAGATTCCCAGAGTGTCCGTGTGACAGTCTCCGGAAAGCGGTCTGTGCTTTCCCAGATCAGGAGCAGCAATATCGTGGCCACCGCGGATCTGAGCCAGATGGAGGTCAGTACGTATCTGGTGCCCATCACTGCGGAAGTGAGAGGGCTGGAAGGGGAGACGGTGACGACGCAGGTCACGCCCCCGAACCTGCAGATCAAGATTGAAGATATGAAGAGCAATACGTATCCGATTTCTGTCAGTACGTCGAATGTCGTTCCAAGAGACGGGTATGTAGTGGGCGAGGCGTCTGTGAATCCGGAAAAGATCACGATCCGGGGAACGGAATCGAAGATCAACAATATCCGCCGTGTTGTGGCAAGGGTGCCTGCGTCAGCCGAGTCGTCCGGCCTTTCTGAGGATGCGACGCTGGATGCGGAGTTGCTCATTTTTGACGGAAACGATAACACAATGGATCAGAGCCAGCTGACTAATAACCTGGGAGAGCGGGGGCTCAGTGTCAATGTGCAGATACTCAGGGAGAAGAACGTGCCCCTGCGTCTGGAAGGAGTGTCAGGGGAGCCGGCAGACGGGTTTGTCTATACCGGGTGTATTCTGGAGCCTTCTTCAGTAAAGATCTGCGGGACGAAAGAAGCGCTGGATGCCGTAAGCGCCATTGTGATCCCGGAATCGGCAGTCAGTATCCAGGGACGCCAGGGCAGGGAGGAATTGACGGTAGACATCCTGCCTTATCTTCCGGCAGGGATCAGCCTGTCGAAGGATGTGTCCAATAATGTGGTCGTGACTGTGATGATCGAGCAGGAAGGGACAAAGACGATAACGCTTCCGGTCGGTGCGATTCAGATTAAAAACCTGAAGGAAGACCTGAAGCTGGAGTTTGAGTCAGATATGGACATAGAACTGCAGTTTACAGGCAGGGAGGAAGCTCTGGAAATACTGGACATCCGGTATGGGGCTTCCATGGATCTAAGGAATTATAAAACAGCCGGAACATATGAGGTTGCAGTGACGATCGAGACACCCTCCGGCGTGGAATTAACGAAAAACCCGACTGTTAAGATCATTTTGACAGAAAAAGACGGGGGATAGGATGTGGGATAGGATATGGTAAGAGAAAGCGTGGTCATTAAAAATCCAACCGGCCTTCATCTGAGGCCGGCGGGGCTGTTCTGCAAGACGGCAATGCAGTTTGGCTGTAAGATTACCATTGAAAAGACGGGCAGGCCGGGGATGGTTTCTGCCAATGCAAAAAGTGTGCTCAGTGTCCTTGGGGCATGTATCAAAAGCGGAGATGAGATCGCCATCGTCTGCGACGGCGAAGACGAAGAGGACGCACTGAGGGAAATGGTTCAGATCGTAAAAGACGGGTTGGGCGAGTGAAAATTTGATTCGGAGGATTTATATATGAGCAGTGCAGCTCTGGTTGTTATGGCGGCTGGATTGGGAAGCCGCTTCGGAGGCGGGATCAAGCAGTTGGAGCCGGTTGGTCCGAACGGGGAGAGCATCATGGAATATTCCATCTATGATGCTCTGGAAGCAGGCTTCGATAAAGTTGTATTTGTGATCCGGCGCGATCTGGAGAGCAGTTTTCGGGATGCGGTCGGAAAGCAGATCGAACAGATTACGGATGTGGCCTATGTATTTCAGGAGGTTGAGGATATTCCGGATCCATACCGGGAGCGTTTTGCAGGACGGACAAAGCCCTGGGGGACAGGGCAGGCGATCCTCTGCTGCAGGAATGCCGTCAGCAGTCCTTTTTTGGTGATCAACGCAGATGATTATTATGGAAAGCAGGCATACACCGAAGCATTCCAATATCTTACACAGAATTCAAACGGCTCAGGGAGTGAGATCTGCATGGTTGGGTTCGTTCTGAAAAATACACTGAGCGATAATGGCGCCGTGACGCGGGGGCTATGCCAGGCGGGGCCGGACGGTATGCTGAGGAAGATCGTGGAGACAAGGAATATAGAAAAGCTGGAAGACGGCGCGGTGGTACGCGGTGAAAACGGTGATCGGAGAATTAATCCGGATTGCCTGGTGTCCATGAATATGTGGGGGCTTCAGCCAGAGTTCTTTTCTGTGCTGGAATCCGGCTTCGCAGATTTTTTGGAAGGACTGGAGATGGGAGAGGGCAAAGCAGAATACCTTCTTCCCACAATTATTGGGGGACTTCTGGAAGAGGGCAGAGCTTCTGTGAAAGTATTGCAGTCTTCGGACAAGTGGTTTGGCGTCACCTATAAGGAGGACAGGGAAGGCGTAGCAGCGTCTATAAGGAAGCTGGTTGATGAGGGGATTTACCCTGAAAAGCTGTTTGCGGCATCGGATTGCAGGTAAATGATATCGTTTAGAATGAATAGTATGAGAAAACAGGGAACCGGGAGCAGGAATAGCTGCTCCCGGTTCCCTGTTTTAAAATGTAAATAAATTATAATAATTTGTAAACAAATTGTAAAAACGAAACGGAATTGTAATAATTTGTCTGTGATATAAAAACTGCAAAATCAATGTAGAAATTTTTGGGCTGTGTTAAAAAACACAAGATAATGTATGCATATTGCCTGATAATTCTCTATTTTGTATATGGAAGCGGAAAGAAATTAATTTGTTTCTCGGCAGATATACAAGATAAAGCAAGAAGTGTGTCGAATCATCGGCAATTTCCAACTTGAAAGTAAGGGGGGATTGATGTATAATATGAATTGTGCTTGTACTAATTAATAAAAACATGAGGTGGATATTATGATGAAAGGGAAAAGAAAGAAACTTGTAGCATGGCTGCTTGCACTCACCATGTTGATGAGTCCGGCCTCGGGTTTCCGCGCATTCGCGGTTGACGGGCCGAACCAGCCAGACAGTACAGTCGCTGCTGATCCAGTTGATGACACGGATCCGGCAGCTTCAGAACCGGATGTAAGCCAGGATACGCTTACGGATCCGGGGGATGTGACAGAACCAGAAGGAACGGGAGGGACGGATGAGCCGTCAACCGCGCCGACAGGAGACCAGATAGCGCCGCCTGTTACGGATGATCAGACAACAGCGGACGGATCGGCAGATGTGCCGGAGGATCAGGAGGCGGAAGCAGAAGATCCTGCAGTTGAGGACGGCGGACTGATCAACAGACTTTTTGTAGAAGAGCATTCAATACAAGCACCAGGGGAGCAGAATCTTATTGTTTCATTTGGAGATGGGAGCGAGCAGCTTACATCCGTAAAAATGATACTTGCTGGGGAGGATGGCAGGCAGAGTGAGATTTTGCTGACCGAGAAGAAGGACTCCTATTATCAGTTTGTTAAGACATACGACAACAATGAAGCAGGGACATATCGTCTTGTAGCTTTCGCATATGAATTAGACGGGCATAAGAAACGCATTGACTTTGAAAAAATTGGAATTTCCGTAAACTTTAGTGTAAATTCGGAAGTAGCACAGGCCGAGGGCGAATGTACGGAGGATGCAGGTATATCCGTTACAGCGCTGACGTCAGATGAGATTTCCGATGACCTGACATCAGAGATTGAGTCTACGATCCAGGAAGCGGCAGATGAAGCTGTTGAGACCGTGAATGAGGGTTCCGTAGAGTTAGGCTCATCCAGTACAGACCAGGCTTATAGCCGCGCAGGCGTCAGTAAGGAATTGACAGCGCTGACAGATCAGGCAGTGAATCTGGGTTCTTACAGTGCACCGAAGGCATATACCGGAACCGCTTCTTCTATCGTGGTCGTTCTGGATCCGGGACATGGCGGAAAAGATAACGGTGCATCGGCAAACGGTCTGATAGAAAAAAACATCAACTTAAGAATTGCGCAGGCATGTAAGGCTGAATTAGAAAAGCATACAGGAGTCAAGGTTTATATGACCCGTACTTCTGATAAGTATGTAAGTCTGGAAGCAAGAGTTGAAGCGGCTAAGCTTTTCGGCGCGACACTGTTTGTAAGTATTCATATGAATTCTTCCGAGAAGAAGGCAGCAAACGGTGCAGAAGTATACTATCCCAATGCGAACTATAATCCGGCAGTTTCTGCTGAAGGAAAACAGGCAGCTCAGAACATTTTGGATGAGCTGGTAGATCTTGGGTTATCAAACCGTGGCGTGAAGTTTCTGAATTCTACTGATGATGAAGATGGAGAAGGAACTTATGCAGATGGATCTGTTTCAGACTATTACAGTGTCATCAGAAACAGTAAAAAGAACGGATTCCCGGGTATTATTGTAGAACATGCATTTTTGACGAATGAGGATGATGCGGAGGAATTAGAGGACGATAATTTCCTTGCTGAATTGGGAAAGGCGGATGCTCGGGGGATTCTGAAATACTGTCAGACAAGAACAGATTATTCATCAGTATACGATTTTAACTTTTATATGAATCGCTATCCGGATCTGAAAAGGGTCTACGGCAGCGATCCGGTGGGAGCATTGCAGCATTTTGTTACCAACGGAATGAATGAAAGACGGCAGGGGAGCAAGGAGTTCAGTGTTGACTCTTATATCAATCGTTATCCGGATTTGCAGTCTGCTTTTGGAACAAATTATTCTGCCTACTATATGCATTACATAAACTTTGGCAAAAAGGAAGGCAGAATTGCTACTGTAGATGGATCGAATGTGAATACCGGTACAAATGCAAGTGATAAAGTACCAAGCAATACGGCGGAAAATACTGTATACGATGGAATGGATTATAAGGATGTATACGATTACGAATACTATATCAATCGATATGGTGATATTGCTGCCGCATTTTCAGGCGATTACGCAGGTGCTTTGAGACATTTTGTACAGAACGGCATGAATGAGGGAAGACAGGCGAAGGGAACTTTCAATGTAAATTCCTACAGTCATGCAGAGAAAAATGGAGACTTAAGAAAAGCATTTGGAGATAATCTTAAATTATACTATATTCATTATATAGAATATGGCAAAGCGGAAGGAAGACCGGGAATCTTCTCTGATGAAGAAGAGGGCGAGAATAGAAAACCAGGCGGGACGGAAAAATATGTAACTAAATATGGAATGGTAGATTATGCTCCAGTATATGATTATAATTATTATATATCTCGGTATTCGGATGTAAGACAGGCATGTGAAAGCGATCCATATAAGGTGTTACAGCATTTTGTCCGGCATGGAATGGATGAAGGCCGTATAGGAAAGGATACAAATATAACCTATACGGATAGTAATGTCACAAAGACAATACATGAGTTCAATGTTTATGGATATAAAAACAGATATAGTGATCTTCGGGCAGCATTTGGAAATGATTTGAAGAAGTATTACCTTCATTATATCAACAGTGGAAAAGCAGAAAAACGGACCTCGGAATTCTCTCAGGAAACGATTACACATTATCAAGGAGTGGATTACAGCTCTGTTTATAATTTTGACTATTATACTAAAAAATATTCAGACCTGTATACGGCGTTTGGAAATGATCCGTCCGGCGCGATTCAGCACTTTATAAACTTTGGAATCAAGGAAAAACGGCAGGCATGTGAAGATTTTAATCTCAGTGCATATAAAAATAATTATGTTGATTTGAGAAATGCTTTTGGCGACAATGATATGGCATATGTACGGCACTATATCGAATGTGGGAAAGCAGAGAAAAGAAATGCCAAGTCGGCGGTACTGCATTCAATCAGTACCATTGATTCGCCAAGCCAGACAACCAAAAACCAGATGGTACTGTATTTCCTGGCGAATAATGCATCATATCCGACCTATTATGCTAATAACACAAATATAGATACAATTTCTAAATTCTGTGATCTGTATATTGCAGAATGCGGAAAGCTGAATATTAAGCCAGAGGTTGCATTCTGTCAGGCAATGAAGGAGACGAATTTCTTAAAGTTTGGCGGAGATGTAAAGATCAGCCAGTATAATTTTGCAGGATTGGGCGCTACAGGTAACAGTGCGTCTGGTGCGACTTTTAGAAGTATTGAAGAAGGAATTCGCGCACATGTCCAACATTTATATGCTTATGCAAATAAGAATGCGTCAGAAAACAATCTGGGAGGAGTTGCTTGTGTAGATCCAAGATTTAAGTATGTACAAAAGGGAAGTGCTCCTTATGTGGAATGGCTGGGACAGAAGGAAAATCCGATTCCAGGTCAAGGCTGGGCAACAGCAGAAGGATATGGATACAGTATTATTAACGATTATATGAACAAGCTGAGTACATATAATAAGTAAGTACAGTGATACCTGATGTTAATACTAAAAATTAAAAAGTATCGGCGGTAAAAATCCGCTGATCATCACACAGATGATGTGTCCGATGATTTATGTGGCCATAGATTATCGGACACATCTTTTTTCATATTAAAGTATGTAGAAGTCTGTCGTCGGCAGACTTTTTATATACCAACGTATGCAGAAAGGCTGTCAGTGGCAGGCTTTCTGTATGCGCAGGTAGAATATTCCCTGAATATATTACAAAAATATTACAAAAAGGTAACCTAAACCACATAAATTTCCTTTTCCTACTTGTCCTTTTCTGGAAAATATTATATGATATTACACGTAATGGAAAAGATCTTGTCGTTTTTCATACTCTTATTTATCAATTGGAAGAAGGAAGTAAGCAGTGATTAAAGAAAACCAGAAGCTTTTGAATAGATTACAGGTGGTTCTTGACGGAATCGTTATCATCGTCTCCTATGTGCTGGCGTGGTTTATCCGTTTTAAGAGCGGACTGTTTGAGCAGGATCCATGGACCCTCCCGCTGGACGTATACATGAGGCTCCTGTTCCTGATCGTGCCGGGCTACCTGATCTTATATTATGCGTTCAAGCTGTACGCACCGAAACGGGTGCTGGGGAGAAGGCTGGAGGCATGGCGGGTGATCCAGGCGAATATGCTTGGCGTGATGGTACTGATATTGATGCTGTATTTGGTGAAGCAGTTCGATATTTCCAGAACCATGCTGTTCGTATTTGCCTGTGTTGATATTTTCAACACTGTGCTGGAGCGTAATGTCGTCCGCTATATTCTCCGGCGGATCAGGAAAAACGGACATAACCTGAAGCATATCATCCTGGTCGGGTACAGCCGGGCAGCGGAGCAGTATATTGACAGGATCATGGTGAATCCGGAATGGGGGTATTATGTAAGAGGGATCCTGGACGATACGATGCCCCACGGCGCGGAATACCGGGGGATTAAAGTGCTGGGTTCAATCGACAATCTGACGATCATCCTGCCTCAGAACCGATTGGATGAGATTGTGATCACACTGGGACTCGGTGAGTACCATAAGTTGGAACGGATCGTAGGCATGTGCGAAAAATCGGGTGTGCATACAAAGTTCATTCCGGATTATAATAATATCATTCCGACCAGGCCGTATACGGAAGACATTCAGGGACTTCCGGTTATCAACATCCGGCATGTACCATTGAACAACATGCTGAACCGGATCGTAAAAAGAACAGTAGATATCTTTGGCTCTCTATTTGCAATCGTATTGTTTTCTCCGGTCATGCTTGCCGTTACAGTGATCATCAAAGTGACCGATCCGGGGCCGCTGATATTTAAGCAGGAAAGGATCGGGCTGAAAAATAAACCGTTTTACATGTATAAGTTCCGTTCTATGATCATGCAGAGGGAATGTGATGAAGAAAAGGGCTGGACAAGGAAGGACGATCCACGCGTCACTCCGATCGGACATTTTATCCGAAAGACAAGCATTGATGAGCTGCCCCAGCTGTTCAACATTCTGAAAGGGGACATGAGCCTGGTAGGGCCCAGACCCGAGCGTCCGCAGTTTGTGGAAAAGTTCAAGGAAGAAATCCCAAGATACATGATCAAGCACCAGGTAAGACCGGGGCTGACCGGCTGGGCGCAGGTCAACGGCCTGCGGGGCGACACGTCCATTCGGAAGAGGATTGAGCATGATCTGTATTATATTGAAAACTGGACCATCGGGTTCGACTTTAAGATCATCATACTTACATTTTTTAAAGGGTTTATCAATAAAAACGCATATTAAGGTGTCCGATGCAAAAGGGAAAATTAATGATGCGATAAGAAGGAAATGCTTCAGGAATGCATTGGGAAGGAATCAGGATGATGTATACAGAGAATCGAATCGACTATATTTCTTATTGTGCCAGCTATGTGCTGGCCTTTACTGCTTCCAGGCTGGGATATGTATATCTGGCTGGGATCGTGCTGATGCTGGAAGCATTGCTGCTGTATATGATGAATTTGAAAAGATCCGGAAACCTGACGGATCTGAGAGGGCTTTTTTCACTGTCCTGGGTCGGAGGCGAAGGGATTGCCTGCCTGCAGCTGAGCAGGCTCCAAAGTGACTGGGAGACATTAACCTGGGTCTGCTTTTTCCTGGCGTATTTCTGCTTTATGTCCGGGTATACCTTATCGGACGAAGTCCGCCCGTTCCGCAGGAACAAGAGTTATGGGATGCCCTCAGGGTATACCTTATCGGACGGAGTCCGCCTGTTCCGTAGGAACAAGAGTTATGGGATGTCCTCCGGGTATAGTTTATCGGACGAAGTACGCCTGCCTCGTAGGGGTATGAATTACGGGATGCCCTCTGAGTATGATACAGAAGCTGGAAAATCAGGAAAGCAGGCGCAGGAGAGGTGCAGGATTGAAAAAAATGCGCGCCAGGCCCGGCGGATCCTGATATGCGTGATCCTTTTGGGAGCCGGATCCATATTCTGCTTCCTGCTGGAGGCTGTGGTGCTGGGCTTCATTCCCCTGTTCTCACCGGAGCCGCATGCCTATTCCTATTTTCACATCTCCGGCGTGCATTATTTTACAGTAAGCTGTATCTTGATCCCGGCGCTGTCGGTGCTGTATGTGAGGCTCACGGAAAAGTGGACGGCATTTCGCTTCGCAGTGCTGGCGGCTGGCAATTTGACCGCGGTGGGGATACCGATCCTCTGCGTGTCCAGGTTCCAGCTTCTCTTTGCAGTTGGCTTTGCAGCCGTGGTTTACCTGATGCTGTACCGGCATGTGACATGGAAGATGATCGTCACGGCATTGATCATCCTGATCCCGGTCTATGTACTCCTGACTGTAGCAAGAAGACATGACATCACATATTTAAACGGCATCTTTGAGATGAAGTACGATAAAATGCCGATCTTTATCACGCAGCCGTATATCTATGTGGCAAATAACTATGAAAACTTTAACTGCATGGTTGCCCAGCTTCCGAAATTTTCCATGGGGCTTCGGATGCTGTTTCCCTTTTTTGCCCTGACAGGCTTAAAATTCGTTTTTCCGCAGGTGACGGCATTTCCGCTCTATACGACGAAAGAAGAACTGACGACAGTGACGCTGTTTTATGACGCATACTATGATTTCGGATTTGTCGGGATCATCCTTCTGGCATTCGTGCTGGGCTGTATGGCCGCATGGATGAGCAGATGGGTAGAAAACAACAGGAATCCGGCGGCCTATCTGTTTTACGGACAGATCGCGATCTACCTCGGGCTTTCCTTTTTTACCACCTGGTTCAGCAATCCCACCACCTGGTTTTGGCTGGCAATGACATTTGGAATGTATGTATTCGTAGGATATCATGGCAAGGAAAGATCCATAAAATAAAAATAGGGTTGCCGCAAAATAGACAATATATACCTATTTTGCAGTAGCCCCGTTATTTTTCATGGACTCCGCAATCCATATGCTGTTCTGCCGCGAACAGTTCTTGTTTTAATCAATGACCAGCATTTCCGGTAATTGCGCGTAGTAGTCGGTGGTTACGATATCAGCCGAGATTTGCATTTTATTTTCTACGATCTCACTGACCTCTGTTACGTATTCTTCCATCAATTCTTCATCTTCAAATTCAACATTTTCAAAGGGCGTAAATTTCCCGGTATAGCTCTCATAGATCCCTCTGCCCGTGATCCAGCTCCGATCTGGAAAGATGACAAACTGCTCCGCGTCAGAGAGGATGTCCTGACCGGCAAGGAGACGGGAATCATATTCCAGCCCCATCAGGTTTGCTACGGTGGGGAAGATATCGATGCTGCTGCAGTATTTGGGCACCCGCACAGGCTCAGGCATGGAAGCCGACCAGACGACCAGGGAGCTGTGATACCATTCCAGATTGTTCTCCAGGTCCTCCCCCGCCAGTTCACTGCACATATCCTGATATCCATAGGGGATATGGTCTGGCCCGATGACAAATAGCGTATTCTCCAGGAGCCCCTTTTCCTCCAGCCGCTCCAGCAGATATTCTACTGCCAGTTCCAGCTCATAGTTGCAGGCAAGATAGGCCTTCGCAGTGTCAGAATAAGGAAGGTCTTCGACCAGGTCCATATGCCGCATTGCCATTTCATTCTTTTCGTCATAGTCAGCATGTCCGCTGAAGCTCATGTAATTGGTATAAAACGGAGTATGACCGCCGTACACGTCAAAGGTATCGGTCACCAGCTTTAAGTCAGACTGGGGCCAGACCATAGTGCCGTCCTCATGCTTTTCCATTTCATATCCCCCGTTGCCGGAAGCATACCATTCAAATCCCATATTCGGGTGGGAAAGATGTCGGAGATAAAAGTCATGATGATAGCTGTGGAACGCCCTCACATCGTAGCCCTCCTTTTCCAACAGGCGGCTCAGGGTAAACTGCATATTATTTTTATTCTCTCCGGTTTCCACCATGCTGAACTTCCCGCTTTCCTTGGGGATCAGCCCGGTTAGGTTGGCAAACTCTCCGCCGATCGTACTTCCGTACCACAAAGGCGTGTAATAATTTTCAAATACAAACCCTTCGTTCAGCATCTTATATAAGGTAGGGGTCAGGTCTTTGCGGACGGCATGCCTCCACCAGCCCTCCGCAGTGATGAAAATAAGGTTATAGCCCTCAAACATACCGGTATATTCATTTTTATAAGTAGGCTCCTCCTCTGCCATATACTCATGGAGCGCCTGGATCTTCTTATTGTCCGTATGGCGGATCAGCTTTTCAAAATCGTAGTTGACAATATTCGGCTCCCCTTCATCATCCCCGCGGTAGATCACGCTGCTGTTGTCCATGACCTCATAAAAGAGCGAATCAAAGCCGGTCAGCCCGCTGAGCGTGACCCTGCCAAGATCCTGGAAGATTCCGGTAAAAAGTCCAAGTGTTTCAATATTATAATTAATCTGTGAACTGAAAAAATAAGTATATATGGGGGACTTCAATCCCGTACCGAAGGGCAGCATACAGAGAAATGCCGCAGCATACATGAAGAGAGCGGCTTCCCAGCCCTTTATGAACAGTTTTTTGGGAACCGGATTGCAGATTTTTTTAAACCAGCATAAAAAAGGATAGATTACACAAGGAAGAAAGCAGACCGCCAGACGTCCAGCATTCCTTCCGATATATCCGAACAACACGCTCTGAAAATCAACGGCATTGCCTGCCATCCCAATGCTGCTGAAGGGAGCCAGCATCGTATGGAAGATCCCGTAATAGATCAGCTCCATCACACAAAAGGCGCAGACCAGAAAAGTAATGATCCCGCCCAGGACGATATTGACCCTTCTGGAAAAGCGGGAACACAAAAAGGCTGCAAAAAGCACTACGGGAATGCTCAATATTAATGGAAGAAAAAAATCAGCATTTTTAAATATAGAAACATGTAAATAAATCTCACTGAAAAAATATAAAAATAAAAACCACGCAATATGGAATCCCAATGTCCGGATTCTCTGAATTTTATCATGCTGTATCTGAAACATTGCCTGCTCTCCTCGTCTGAAGTATGCTCAAAAGCCCACAAAAACAAGGCCTAAAATCCTTATATATGCTACATGATAATAGGAAAAATGTCAATCCGTTATTCATTGTTTTTCGCTGGTAAATCAAAGAAGAAGCTATGGCAATGATCAGGAAGGATCATAATTAAGGACTACAATGGTTGATTTTGAGGAATACTAATGCTATAATTGGGAAATAGTTACAGCAAAAACATGAAATCGATGGAGGAAAGAACATGAGAACGTACCTTGTGACCGGCGGAGCCGGTTTTATTGGTTCCAATTATATACATTATATGTTTCGGAAGTATCAGGACGAGATCCGGATCATTAACGTAGATAAGCTGACCTATGCGGGGAACCTTGAGAATCTCAAAGATGTGGAAGAACGTGAAAATTATACCTTTATCAAGGCAGACATCTGTGATTCCGACGCGATCCGGAAGATCTTTCAGGAGAATGACATCGACCGGGTGGTTCATTTTGCGGCAGAGAGCCATGTGGACAGAAGCATCCGCAACCCGGAGGTGTTTGTGCAGACCAATGTCCTGGGGACGCTGGTCATGCTGAATGCGGCGAAGGAAGCCTGGGAGCTGCCGGACGGAACCTTTAAAGAGGATAAAAAGTTTCTGCATGTGTCTACGGATGAGGTCTACGGCTCTCTGGAAAATGAGACGGATTTCTTTTATGAGACCACGCCTTATGCTCCCCACAGCCCCTATTCGGCAAGCAAGGCATCGTCGGATATGCTCGTAAAGTCTTATATGGATACCTACAGGTTTCCGGCAAATATCACGAACTGCAGCAACAATTACGGGCCGTACCAGTTTCCGGAAAAGCTGATCCCGCTGATCATCAACAACGCGCTTCAGGGAAAGAAGCTCCCGGTATACGGCGATGGAAAGAACGTCCGCGACTGGCTGTATGTGGAGGACCATGCCAAGGGGATCGACATGGTGCAGGAAAAGGGAAGGCTTTTTGAGACGTACAATATCGGAGGGCACAACGAAAAGCAGAATATCCAGATCATCCATATCATTCTCGATACCCTGCAGGAGATGCTACCGGAGGGAGATCCGAGGAAGCAGCTGGTCAGCGAAGAGCTCATCACATATGTGGAGGACAGAAAAGGGCATGACCGGCGCTATGCCATTGCACCGGATAAGATCAAAAAAGAGATCGGATGGTATCCGGAGACAAAATTTGAGGATGGGATCCGTCTCACGATCCAATGGTTTTTTGAACACGAAGAATGGATGAAGAATGTTACAAGCGGAGACTATCAAAAATATTATGAAGACATGTATCAGCAGCGATAACAATCCAAAGGTATCGGTCGTCCTTGCAGTCTATAATCATGAGCAGTTTGTGGGACAGACCATTGAGAGTATTGTGGGGCAGACGTTTGAGGATTGGGAGCTCATCATCATCGATGACTGCTCCCAGGATGGTTCAGCGGACGTGGTTCGGAAGTGGAATGACGATGAGAGGATTCATTTTTATCAGGCGGAAAAAAACAGGGGAACCGTGCGGACCTTCAATGAACTGCTGGAAAAAGCCAGGGGAGAATATGTGGCATTCATAGGCTCGGATGATATCTGGCACAGCGGGAAATTACAGGAGCAGCTCGGGTATATGGAGCAGCACAGGGAGACGGCGGTCTGCTTTTCCTGGGCGGAGTTTATCGATGAGAACGGCAGGCTGTATTCGGAGTTGGGTCAGGAGTGCGACTATGACACGCAGATATTCATGCACAGGAACCGCACTCAGGGGGAAGCTCTGCGCTATTTTTTCGACAGCGCCAATTATTTCTGCCATCCAAGCGCCCTGGTCCGTTCCGAAGTGATCCGGGAGATCGGCGGATTTGATCCCAGGTTCCGGCAGCTCCATGATTTTGACTACTGGGTAAGGATCCTTCAAAAACACCCGGTACACATCATTGAGAAGCCTCTTGTGCAGTACAGGCGGCTCAGCACGGAAAACGACAGCCTCAGCGCGGTCAACAAGCAGAATATGATCCGCTTTATGAATGAGATCCAGACGATCATCTATACCATGATCAAAGAAATGGACAGGGAGATCTTCTGCGAGGCATTTCATGACCTGCTGAAAAAGGAGATCACGACAGAGGCACAGCTGGTCTGCGAGAAATATTTTATCCTGCTCGGCTGGCATATGATGGGAGTCAATAACCGGCAGCCGGCCGCACGTTTTCTGGATGAGCTTCTGGACGACAGCGTGATAGAGTGCCTGGAAGAGGAGTATCAGTATTCCCTGAAGGATTACTATGAAGAGCTGGGAAATGCCTGGAAGCTTTATCCCTTTGATTTTTACCAGGAATACGAGATCCTGGAGGAGAAGCATCAGGCACTGCAGAAGGCATACCGGTCCCAGGAAAAGGCCGTTGCCAGGCTGAACCGGGAGATACAGGGGATGAGCCGGACATTATCATGGCGCATCACGAAACCATTGAGGGAAGTGAAGAGATTAGGGGTTAAAAAGGGAAAATGAATGTCAAATTTATGGAATTTCCGCGGCATACGGATGAATACGGCAGTCTGGTCCCGATCGAAGCGTCAGATAACGTTCCCTTTGAGATCAAGAGGGTATACTATATCTACGGCGTGGACGAAGGGGTGCGCAGAGGCTTTCATTCTCATACAGATCTGAAGCAGGTGCTGATCTGTGTCTCCGGGCAGGTTACGATCCTGGTAAAGACACCATGGGAGGAGCAGGAGATTCTTCTGGACGACCCGCAGAAAGGGCTGTATATAGGGCCTATGATCTGGCGGGAGATGTTTGATTTTTCAGGAGACGCAGTTCTTCTTGTTCTGGCGTCAGATCATTATAAGGTAGAAGATTATATCAGAGATTACAATCAATATGAAGAAAAGGCACGGCAGTATTTTGCGGAAGGCCAGCCAGGCTGTGAGGACAGAACATGAACATACCATTTGTGTCATTTGAAAAAATGCACGATGAGATCAGAGATGAGATATACGGAAAGTTTCAGGAAGTATATGAAAAGAACTGGTTTATCCAGGGGACGGAGCTGGAACTGTTTGAAAAAGAATTTGCGCAGTATTCCAATGTGAAAGAATGCGTCGGCGTGGGCAATGGGCTGGATGCCATTTTCCTTGCGCTGAAAGCCTTAGGGATCGGGGAAGGCGATGAGGTGATCCTGCCCGGCAATACTTTTATCGCAACGGCTCTGGCTGTGACCTATACGGGTGCAGTGCCGGTTTTTGTGGAGCCGGATATCCGGACCTTTAATATGGACGGCCGGGGATTGGAAGAGGTATATACAGAGAAGACCAAAGCCGTGATCCCGGTACATTTATACGGGCAGCCCGCGGACATGGACGCGGTGATGGACTTTGCGTCCAGGCATGGGCTGTATGTGGTCGAGGACTGCGCGCAGGCCCATGGTGCGGAGTATAAAGGGAAAAAGATTGGAACCTTCGGCAATGCGGGGTGTTTCAGCTTTTACCCGGGGAAGAACCTGGGAGCGCTTGGAGACGGAGGGGCAGTGATCACAAATGATAAAAGGATCGCGGACAAGGTGCGCGCCCTTGGAAACTACGGTTTCCGGAAAAAGTATGACTGCCAGTATCTTGGCCACAACAGCCGTCTCGATGAAGTCCAGGCAGGATTTTTGCGGGTGAAGCTGAAATATCTGGATCAATATAATGCATACCGGAACCGGGTTGCCGAAAAGTATCTTCAGGAGATTAAAAATCCCAGGCTGACCTTGCCGCAGATTGCCGCGGACAGAACCCATGTATGGCATATATTTGCCGTTTTATGCGAGGAGCGGGACAGGCTGCAGTCCTATCTGTCGGACCGCGGTGTCATGACGGTATGCCATTATCCGATCCCGATCTATGAGCAGGAAGCTTACCGTTTCCTGGGATCAGGGGAATATCCGGTGACAAAAAGAATCGCCTCGCAGGAGCTGAGCCTTCCGATGTATTACGGGATCACAGATGAGGAGATCGGATATATCATCCGGCTGCTGAATGAGTTTCAGTAGTAATGATCTAGGGCCGCAGACATTTACATGGATGGCGGCGCATCTGCGGAGATATGGAGCAGATACATTCAGCGGAAGGAGAGTTGTTTATGATACATCAACTGGCGGACGTGCAGTCGGAACAGATCGGTGAAAATACAAACATCTGGCAGTTTACAGTGGTCTTGCCCGGTGCGGTCATCGGGGAAGACTGCAATATCTGTTCCCATTGCTTTATAGAAAATGATGTGAAGGTGGGGAACCATGTCACGATCAAGGCGGGCGTCTATCTGTGGGACGGGATCACGGTCGAGGATTCCGTCTTTATCGGACCCAATGCCACATTCTGCAATGACAGATATCCAAGGTCCAAAAACAAAGCGTTCCATCTGGAGAGGATCCTGGTCAGGCGGGGGGCTTCCATCGGAGCCAATGCCACCATCCTGCCGGGCGTGGTGATCGGAGAAAACGCGATGATCGCGGCAGGGGCAATAGTCACAAAAGATGTGGGGGCAGATATGATCATAAAGGGGAAATATTAGTGTTAAAACAAAAAGCAAAAAATTTTTACCATAAGCATATGGATAATCCCGTATTGAAAGGGATGCTTGCAGGATACCGCAGGCACAGCCGGAAGGGAAAAAAGGTCCGGGTTGTTCTGATCTGCCAGATGCCGCAGCTCTGGAATAAGCTGGAGAGCGTATACCGGCAGATGCTGCGGGACCCGCAGTTCGAATGCACCATATTGACAGTACCCGACGAAAGCATTGCGAAGGAACATCAGAAGGAGTCCCTGGCCTTTTTTGACCGGCTGGAGGGAAACGTCATTCAGGCACAGAAGGCGGACGGGAGTTGGGTTTCTTTGGAAGAAATGTGTCCGGACTATGTGTTTTATCAGAGACCTTACGACCACTATCTTCCGGAATGCTACCGGAGCGGGACTGTGGCGGCCTATGCCAGGATCTGCTACATTCCGTATTGCTATGCCTGTACCGTGCCGGTTGAGGCAAGCTGCTATAACCAGGCATTTTTTACCAACGTGTACCTCTTTTTTGCAGAGGATGCTTATGCCAGGGACCTGGTGTATCACAGGGAAGAAGCGCTGTATGGGGCAGGGAGAAAAAAGGCTCTTTATCTTGGGTATCCGGCGCTGGATCAGATCCTTGACGCCAGGAGCGTAAAGAGCATGTTCTGGGAGAAGGAGGAAGAGGCGGGGGCGTTTAAAATGCTCTGGTGTCCGCGCTGGACGACAGACAAGAATCTGGGAAGCAGCAACTTTTTTGAATATAAGGATGCGCTGCCAAAGCTGGTGCAGTCGAGGGAAGACTGGTCTATGGTATTCCGCCCTCATCCCATGATGTTTGACAACTTTGTAAAGACCGGCGAGATGACGGCCCGGGAAGCGGAGGACTATCTGCAGCAGTATCAGGCGCAGGCAGGTCTTTATTATGATAAAGAAGCCGATTATTATGCGACGCTCTGGAGATCGGATATTCTGGTTGCCGACCTGACAACCGTGATGATCGAATACCTCGTGACGAGAAAACCGATCATTTACTGCGTCGCGGATATTGAATATAACGCGTTTATGAAGGGAATCCTGTCAGGCTGCTACTGTGTGGAGACCTGGGAAGAGCTAAGCCGGACGATCGCCATGCTTTCTGCAGGCGAGGATCCGCTAAAGGAACAGAGAGAAGCGGCCGCGGACCTGCTGCTCAAGGGAAAAGAGCATGCAGCCGAAGCAATAGTAAGGGAACTGAAAAAGGATTTTTATTACGAATAGCAGGAGAGAAAGATGCAGGGACTCATATTAGCGGCAGGCATGGGGAAGAGGCTCAAGGAGCTGACGCAGGACAATACCAAATGCATGGTCCGGGTGAACGGGGTATCGCTGATCGAGCGGATGCTTCATCAGCTGGATCAGCTTCAGCTGTCCAGGATTGTGATCGTGATCGGCTATGAGGCCGAAAAGCTGGTTCAATACATCAGCACACTGGATATCACGACAGAGATCTGCTATGTGGAGAATCCGATCTATGATAAAACGAACAATATCTATTCACTGGCGCTGGCAAAGGACTATCTGATCCAGGAAGATACCCTGCTGCTGGAAAGCGATCTGATTTTCGAGGACAGCGTCCTGGAGACCCTTCTGGAGGATGAAAGAGAGACGCTCGCGCTGGTGGACAAGTACGAGAACTGGATGGATGGAACGGTGATCCGGGTGGACGGCCAGGACAAGATACTGGATTTTATCCCAGGCAGTAAGTTTGTATTCGAAGACATTCCGGAATATTATAAAACCGTAAATATTTATAAATTCAGCAGGCATTTTTCAGAATTTCACTATGTGCCTTTTCTGGATGCCTATTCGAAGGCTCTGGGCAACAATGAATACTATGAGCAGGTGCTCAGAGTGATCACCATGCTGGATGAACCGGAGATCCGGGCGAAGCGCCTTGACGGGCAGCTCTGGTATGAGATCGACGATATCCAGGATCTGGATATCGCGGCCTCCATGTTTGCACCGGATGATGACAGAAAGGTAGAGCTGATCCAGCAGAGATACGGGGGCTACTGGCGTTATCCCAAGATGCTGGACTTCTGCTATCTGGTCAATCCGTACTTTCCGCCCCAGAGGCTGATGGATGAGGTAAAGGCGAATTTTGAAGCGCTCTTTACCCAGTATCCTTCCGGAATGCGGGTCAATTCCCTGCTGGCCGGAAAAAATTTCGGGGTGCGCCAGGAAAACATCCTGGTCGGAAACGGTGCCGCGGAGCTGATCAAGTCTCTGATGGGGCAGCTCCGGGGAAGGACAGGCCTGATCCGTCCGACCTTTGAGGAATACCCGAACCGATACAGGGAAGAGGATGAGGTGGTATTCCTGCCGGAGAATGAAAACTTCACATATACGGCCTCCGACCTGAAGGATTTCTTCGGAGATAAGGAAATCAAAAATCTGATCCTGGTCAATCCGGATAATCCGACAGGAAACTATCTATCCCGGGCAGAAGTTCTGGAGCTTGCGGCATGGACTGGCAGCAAGGGGATCCGTTTGATCGTGGATGAATCCTTTGTGGATTTTTCCATGGAAGGCAGTACTCTGATCGGGCAGGAGATACTGGAACAATACCCGCATCTGTACGTGATGAAGAGCATTTCCAAATGCTACGGCGTACCGGGGCTTCGCCTGGGCGTGATGGCATCCGGTGATACGGCATCCATCTCCCGTATGAAAAAGGACGTTGCCATCTGGAATATCAACTCGTTTGCAGAATTTTATATGCAGATTGAGGAAAAATATAAAAAGGACTATGCCTGCTCTTTGAAGCTGCTGCGGGAAGAACGGGATCGTTTTTACAGCCTGCTTGAGCGGATCCCGGAGATCCGGGCCATCCCCTCCCAGGCCAATTATATGATGGCTGAGATCATAAATGGAATGACTGCAAAGGAATTGACAAAGCGCCTTCTGCTGGGACATCATATCTTTATCAAGAACCTGTCAGGAAAGATCGGACGGGGAGACAGGCAGTTTGTGCGCATTGCGGTCCGGAATGCACAGGACAATGACCTGCTGGTCCGGGCCTTGAAGGACGAGCTGCAGGGGAGAGGAAGTGGATATTTATGAAAGTAATCTCATATACCGATATCATCCGGCTGAACATACCGGTAGCAGACTGTTACCAATGGGTGGAGGAAATGATCCGGGAAAAGAGCTCTGCCCTTCTTCAGCCGAAGATCAGCATGAAACCCAGGGAGGACGTGTTCTGCAATGTGATGCCTGGGATCATCAGGAGCGCGGACGGACTGCGGGGCGGAGTCAAGGTAGTGACCAGATATCCGTCCAGGGCTCCGGGGCTGGACAGTAAGCTTCTGCTGTTTGACGCAGAGAACGGAGAGTTTCTGGCTTTGATGGACGCCAACTGGATCACAGCCATGCGGACCGGCGCTGTGGCGGCACATTCCATCCGGCTTTTTGCCAAAAAGGATTTCCGCAGGATCGGCATGATGGGGCTGGGGAATACGGCGCGGGCAGTGATGCAGTTTCTGGCGGAACTGATGCCGGAGCGGGAGCTGGAAGTCAGCCTGCTGTGCTATAAAGGGCAGGAAAAGCTGTTTGCGGAACGATTTGCGCAGTATCAGAATCTGAGGTTCCATTTCGTGGAAAAGCCCGAGGACATCATCCGGGAATCCGATGTGGCAGTCTCAGCGGTGACCTATCTGCCGGATGACATCTGTAGCGACGAGTGCTTTCCGGAAGGGATTCTGGTCGTGCCGGTCCATACCCGGGGATTTACCAACTGCGACCTGTTTTTCGATAAGATCTATGCGGATGACTATGGACATGTTTGCCATTTTAAAAATTTTGACAGATTCCGCTCTTTTGCGGAGGTCAGTGATGTTGTAAACAAAAGGGCGCCTGGCAGAGAAAATGACAGGGAAAGGATCCTTGCCTACAATATAGGGATATCCCTGCACGATATCAACCTTGCGTCTCACATTTACCAGAGTGCGGATTTGGAAAAACTTCCGGACATCAATCTGCAGGAACCTGCGGAAAAGTTCTGGATATGATTTAACAGGAGGTTCACAATGAAAGGAATTATCTTGGCAGGCGGATCAGGAACGAGACTGTACCCGCTGACACAGGTGACAAGCAAACAGCTGCTGCCGATCTATGACAAGCCGATGGTCTATTATCCGCTCAGTATCCTCATGGAGGCAGGGATCCGGGAGATCCTCATTATATCTACACCGGAGGATACGCCCCGGTTTGGGGAACTCTTAGGCGACGGAAGCCAGTTCGGCATTCAGCTGGGGTATAAGGTGCAGCCATCCCCGGACGGGCTGGCCCAGGCATTTCTGCTGGGGGAGGACTTCATCGCGGGGGATAGCTGCGCCATGGTCCTGGGAGACAACATCTTCCACGGGCACGGACTGCGCAAGCGTCTGAAGAAGGCGGCAGCAAAAAAGGAAGGCGCTACCGTATTCGGATATTATGTAGACGATCCGGAGCGTTTTGGCGTGGTGGAATTTGACCGGGAAGGCAAGGTGGTCTCCTTGGAGGAAAAGCCGAAGGAACCAAAGTCCAATTATGCGGTCACCGGGCTGTATTTCTACGATGACCGGGTGGTGGAGTACGCAAAACAGATCCGCCCAAGCGCCAGGGGGGAACTGGAGATCACGGATCTGAACCGAATTTACCTGGAAAAAGGCAATCTGGATGTGACGCTTCTGGGACAGGGCTTTACCTGGCTGGATACAGGGACTCATGAATCCCTGGTAGATGCCACGAATTTTATCAAGACGGTAGAGACGCACCAGAACCGGAAGATCGCCTGCCTTGAGGAGATCGCGTTCAACAATGGGTGGATCGATGAGGCAAAATTAAGCGCGGCATGTGAGCTGTACCAGAAAAACCAGTACGGCAGATACTTAAAGGATGTGCTGGACGGAAAATATATAGACCAGGTATGACCACCCGGTACAGGCCAGCACATTTACTGTGCGCCCGTAGGAAAAGGAATGGACTTCACTATAAGATATAGATATGGAGAGGATAATATCATGGGAAAGATTACAGTAGAAACATGTGAGATCGAAGGGCTGAAGGTGATCACGCCGGCAGTGTTCGGGGATGAACGGGGATATTTTATGGAGACCTATAATTATAATGATTATCGGGATGCAGGCATTGACATGGAATTTGTGCAGGACAACCAGTCCAGCTCCAAAAAAGGCGTCCTTCGGGGTCTGCATTTTCAGATCCACTATCCCCAGGATAAGCTTGTGCGGGTAGTCAAAGGAGAAGTCTTCGATGTGGCGGTAGACCTTCGGGAAGGCTCTGCAACCTATGGAAAGTGGCATGGGGTACTCTTATCCGCGGAGAATAAAAAGCAGTTTTTTATTCCGAAAAATTTTGCGCATGGCTTTCTGGTTCTCTCGGAATCGGCGGAATTTGCCTACAAGTGCACTGATTTTTATCATCCCAATGACGAAGGCGGGCTGGCCTGGGACGATCCGGCGATCGGAGTGGAGTGGCCGATCCCGGAAGGCATGGAACTGACGATTTCAGAAAAGGATCAGCATTGGGGCAGTATCAGGGATCTATAAACATTTTCGGAGGAAGATCGTGTCAACATATATAAAAAATTTTTTGAAATTTCAGCCCCTTCTGTCCGAACTGGTGGCAAGGGATGTAAAGATCAAATACAGGCGTTCCGTACTGGGCGTGTTATGGACATTGCTGAATCCGCTCTGCATGATGGTGATCCTTTCGGTGGTATTCTCGAATATCTTCAAGTTTGATATCGAGAATTTTCCGCTGTATGTATTAAGCGGCCAGGTGGTCTTCAATTTTTTCAATGATGCGACCACCAGCTCCATGACCTCCATCATCAACAACGCCGCACTCCTGAAAAAGGTGTATGTTCCGAAGTATCTGTTTGTCCTGGCCAGGGTGTTTTCCAGCTTTATCAACCTGATGGCCTCCTATACCGCATTGCTGCTGGTGATGGTGGCGGTCAGGGTAGAACTGTACTGGACCGTATTTTTGTCCTTTCTCCCGCTTTTGCTGGTGGTCGTGTTCTCCATGGGCATTGGGATGCTGCTGGCGGCGCTGACCGTCCGTTTCCGGGATATCATGCATCTGTACTCTGTCTTTACCACAGGGCTGATGTATCTGACTCCGGTGATCTACCCCATGTCCATGCTGCCCGGAAAGATCCGGATGATCGTTTTGCTGAACCCGCTGACGAATTATCTGGAGATGTTCCGGGATCTGATCTTTAACAACACGCTGCCCTCCGTGGGCGCGCTGGCGCTTGGAGTGGCAGAAGGGCTTGCGGCGATGGCTTTGGGGCTGTATGTATTTTACAAGAATCAGGATGAATTTATACTAAATATATAGGGAGCGGTTAGAATATGGAGAATGATGCAATCGTGGCGGTTGACCAGGTGTCAATGAAATTCAACCTGTCTTCGGAAAAATTTGACAGCTTCAAGGAATATGTCATAAAAAGCATCAAAAGGCAGGTCTCTTACGATGAGTTCTGGGCATTGCAGGATGTCTCCTTCCATGTAGAGAAGGGGCAGTCCCTGGGGCTGGTGGGCCTCAACGGAAGCGGCAAGAGTACCATGCTCAAGATCATAGCCGGTGTCTTAAAGCCTACCAGGGGCAGGGTCACGGTCCGGGGGAATATGGCTCCGCTGATCGAGCTGGGAGCCGGCTTTGACATGGATCTGACTGCCAGGGAAAATGTGTTCTTAAACGGCGCCCTCCTGGGGTATAACCGTACCGAGATGGAGGCACAATATGAAGATATCGTGAAGTTTTCCGAGCTGGAGGAGTTTATGAATGTGCCGGTCAAGAATTTTTCCTCCGGCATGGTCTCCAGGCTGGCCTTCGCGATCGCTACGATCGGCGTGCCGGATATCCTGATCTGTGATGAGGTATTGTCCGTGGGGGATTTCCGGTTCCAGGAGAAATGTGAGGAGCGGATCGGAAATATGCAGGAGAAAGGGACGACGATCCTGTTTGTATCCCACAGCCTGGCGCAGGTGGAGAAGATCTGCGACAAGATCGTCTGGCTGGAAAAGGGGCATCTGAAGATGTTCGGCGATGCCGGCGACATCTGCAGGATCTATGCGGAATCTTAGGAACCGGCACAAAATAGCTTACCGATAGACAAGGAATATGTAAGTTATTTTGGGCCAGTTTCTTAAAGCGGGCTTGGGACCGCTCACATATATTGGGTGATAAACCAGAGGATTTGCAGAATATGAAAAAGAAATTAACTGTCATCTTGCTGATCGCAGGAGTGCTGGTCCTGGCATACCTGTATGCGCATATTGATAAAAATACTTACCTGTATGACCGGAATACAGATTCAGCGGATCTCACCGGTACAGGAATCCTGGAAGAAAAAGAAGAAATCCTGCAGTCATTTACCTGCACGGAGGATTCAGTCGATGGGATCAATCTGAAAGCCACGGTCATTGGCAGTCCGGAAAACGCGGAGCTTCAATACGCCCTGATCGACCCGGAAAGCGGCGAGGCACTCCGGCAGGGGAAGATACAGGGTTTGGAGATTGAAAACAACAAGTTCAACAAACTAAAGTTTCCGGTATTAAAGGAAACCAAGGGGAAAAGCTATATCCTGAGGCTGACGGAATCCGGAACCGGTGAGGAGGCTGGGATCGGCTTTTTCCTGAGTCCCAGGGGAGAGCAGGGCCAAGAGCTTCGTGTCCGGGGAAACGAGACACGAGGGACGCTTGCCGTGCGGATCCTGACACATCGGTTTGATCTGGAGACTTTTATCGTCCTGCTGGGGATCATCGCTTTCATCGCAGGATTTATGAAGGTCCTTTACAAGTTGTTCAAATAAGGAGACGAAGATACATGAAGAATAAATTCTATGTAACTGCATGCCGGTTTCATACCAAAACGGAAAACAAGCTGCTGATCACAGGCTGGTTCCATCAGAATACGATCGGGGAGAATCAGCTTCTGGTATGCCTGGATAAAAAGAAGCTGCGCTTTTCTATAGAAGAAACAGAAGTCGGAAGAAGCACCATGAAAATGAAGGACGGGATCCTGATCACAAAGCAGTATTTCTTGTGGGTGGATCTGCCGGCAGTATGGCGGGAATGCAGATGCCTGGAGGTCAAGAACTTTTACCAGGGGATCGGGAACACCGCGTATTCTGTCCGTGTCCCGAAATTAAAACGCTTCGAGAAAAAAATGCCGGAGCATATTGATGAAGGGACTGTGGGAAAAGACGGATTCGAGATCTCGGGCTGGTATATTGACAACGGTGAGATGACGGTACGCGTCTATGATATGTCAGGCAGGCAATATCCGGTAGAGATCAAACGGAAGGACCGGGAGGATGTAAAGCAGGCATATCCGGAGAACTCAGAGGAGGAGATCGTTGGGTTTGGCGCCTCTTATCAGGGAAGCGCTCCGGAAAAGATCAGGGTACGCTTTGAAGATTCCGCAAGGTATGTGGATGAAACGGTCACATTGCTTCCGTCTCCTGCCATGAAGGGATATGCCTTTGCAAAGAAAGCAGGGAAAAAGGTTCTGGTGTATTATCAGCAGTTCGGCGTGAAGGCAACGGTCTTAAGGGCCTTTGATAAGCTGACCGGGCGTGAGACGCTGAGCTATAAGGCATGGTTCAAGCGACAGACACCTACCAAGGAAGCGCTGAAAGCACAGAGGGAGCGGGAGTTTGCATATGCTCCCAAAATCTCGGTCGTGGTGCCTCTGTACCGGACGCCGGAAACGTATCTGACAGAATTGATCGAGTCTGTCAAAAAGCAGACCTACGGGAACTGGGAGCTCTGCCTGTCTGACGGAAGCGGGGAGGATTCTCCGATCGCCGGGCTGCTGGCGCAGTATGAGGCGGAGGAGGACAGGATCAAAGTGGTGTCCCATAAAGAGCCGCTGAAGATTTCTGAGAATACCAACGTGGCATTGGAAATCTCTACCGGAGATTTTATCGCATTTGCAGACCATGACGACCTGCTGGCGCCAAACGCCTTGTATGAATGCGTCAATCTGCTGAACAATGAGCCGTCCACGGAGATGATCTATACGGATGAGGACAAGGTGGATATGAGCGGGAAGGAGCATTTTATGCCCCACTTCAAATCCGACTTCAATATCGACCTGCTGCGCAGTGTGAATTATATCTGCCATCTGCTCGTTGTAAAAAGAGAGATTTTCGAGGCGGCCGGGGAGTTGAATCCTGAATTTGACGGAGCACAGGATTATGATTTTATCCTCCGGTGTGTGGAAAAGACTTCCGAGATCAGGCATATCCCGAAGGTGCTGTACCATTGGCGCGCACATAAGGATTCCACGGCGGAAAACCTGGGGAGCAAGGATTACGCGTTTGAAGCAGGAAGGAAAGCGATCCAGGCCCATTATGACAGGACCGGCATTCCAGCAGAGGCCAGGAAAATGCAGATCAATGACCTGTATTTCTACCGTTCGAAATACAGGCTGACGGAATCGCCGCTGGTTTCCGTGATCATTCCGAACAAAGACCATACTGCAGATCTGGAAAAATGTATCCGGTCGCTGGAAGAAAAAAATGCATACAAAAATATAGAATATATCATTGTGGAAAATAACAGCGAGGAGAAGGAAACCTTCGCATATTATGAGGAGCTGGAAAAGAGATGCCCCAGGGCGAAGGTGCTCTACTGGGAGGAGAAGAGATTTAATTTCCCGGCGATCAACAACTTTGGCGCGGAACATGCATCTGGTGAATACCTGCTGTTCCTGAACAATGACACGGAGATCATGAACGAGGACAGCATCGAAGAGCTCTTAGGATACTGTATGCGCAAGGATGTGGGAGCGGTCGGGGCAAGGTTGTATTATGAGGACGGCACCATCCAGCATGCGGGCGTGATCGTCGGCCTGGGAGGAGTCGCGGGCCATGCATTCCCGGCGTACCCCCACGACGCGGTGGGATATTTCGGGCGGATCGTGATGGCCCAGGACTACAGTGCCGTGACTGCGGCATGCATCATGGTGAAAAAGTCTGTGTTTGAGGAAACAGGGGGATTTGACGAAGGCTTCGCGGTGGCATTCAATGATATTGACCTCTGCCTGAAGATCCGGGAAAAGGGCTGGCTGATCGTCTACAATCCCTATGCTGAGCTGAGCCATTACGAGTCAAAATCAAGAGGCTATGAAGATACGGAGGAAAAGGTAAAGCGCTTCAATTCAGAGATTGATCTGTTTTTGAAAAAATGGAAGGATTTTCTGGAGCAGGGCGACCCGTATTACAACCCGAACCTGACGCTGAGCAGAGGCGATTTCAGCCTGGATGTAGATGTGAATAAAATGATATAACGGTTCAGAACAGCAGCAGACGGGTCTGCGGCCTGCTCTGCTGTTCAGTGAACATGATTATGACAGTTATAAAATAATATGAAAGAGGAAGATAGGATGCGAATACTGGTAACAGGAGTGAAAGGGCAGCTTGGACATGATGTGGTCAATGAGCTGACAAAGCGGGGGCACACACCCATCGGAGTAGATGTGGAGGAGATGGACATCACAGATGCTGCCGCAGTGGAACAGGAAATGAAAAAGGAGCCTTTGGATGCGGTGATCCACTGCGCCGCTTATACGGCGGTGGACGCTGCGGAGGACAACCGGGAGGTCTGTATGCGTGTCAATGCGGAGGGCACCAGGAACATTGCCAGGGTCTGCCGGGAGCTTGACATTAAGATGGTATATATCAGTACGGATTATGTGTTCGACGGGGAAGGGGAGCGCCCCTGGGAACCGGATGACGCCAGGAACCCGCTGAATGTATACGGAGAGAGCAAATACCAGGGAGAGCTTGCGGTGGAAGAATACCTGGAAAAGTATTTTATCGTCCGGATCGCCTGGGTATTCGGCGTAAACGGCAAGAATTTTATTAAGACGATGCTGCGCCTGGCCGAAAGCCATAAGGAGGTCAACGTGGTCAACGACCAGACAGGCTCTCCGACGTATACTTATGACCTGGCAGTCCTGCTGGCGGATATGGTCGAGACCGAGAAGTACGGCAGGTATCATGCGACCAATGAAGGGCTGTGTACCTGGTACGAGTTTGCAAAGGAAATCTTTGCACAGGCAGGTGCGGATGTCAAGGTCAATCCCGTATCCAGCGAGGAATTTCCGGCAAAGGCAAGACGGCCTCATAACAGCCGGATGGACAAGAGCAAGCTGACGCAGAATGGCTTCAGGCTTTTGCCCTCCTGGCAGGACGCACTGAAAAGATATCTGGAAGTCCTGAAGAATGAAGCAGAAAGCACTTGACAACAGCGGAAAAAATGATTAAGATGTTTTATACACAGAAACGTGATCAATTGTTTCGCGGGGGGATCATAAAGTAAAGGGGAGACACACGATGATGAAGGGAAAAAAGATAGCTGCGCTTCTGCTGACAGCTGCGATGCTTGCAGGCCTCTGCGCCTGTTCCGGCAAGGAAGCAGCGCCTGCCGATGAGCAGGGAGCTTCTGCAGAGACAGAACAGCAGGAGACCGTCGGGACAGTGACAGAGGACAAGGACACCCAGGGGCAGGAGATGAATACCGGATCCGGCAGCCAGGAGAACAACGCCGCACCGCGGGAAAGCGGCCCCATGTCGATCAAAGTATTCAGTATCAATGAGGATGCCACGCAGATGAAGGAAGAGACCGTGGAGATTGAATCACTTTCTCCGGAGAATGTCTTGAATGCGCTGATCCAAAAGGAGACCGTACCGGCGGATATCGCCATTCTCAGCCTGACACAATCAGAGGAGGACGGGGAAAAGCTTCTTGAGGTAGACTTCAACCAGGCCTTCGGCGATTATATGAATGGGAAGGGTACGGCGGAAGAGTATCTGGTCATGGGAGGCATCTGCAATACATTTTTAAGCGCATACGGAAGTGATAAGATCCATATCATGGTAGAAGGCGAAGTATTGACTACAGGCCATAAGGAATATACGGGATATCAAAAGTTTTATGAAACATCTATATAACCCCAGCTTCCTGAACTTGCTGTCTGTGCAGTTCATGCAGAAAAAAATATGCATGGCTGCACAGGCAGCAATTTTTTTAACTGTGCGATTGCAATTCGATAAGCCGTGTGCATGCACTTTATTGTATGCACACGGCTTATCGAATTAGCAATCCACTCATATATGAGCAAAATGCGGCTGCATTAGCAGACGCAAGAGTGCGATAGCACGGATTTTGCGAATGTATGAGTGGTCTGTATGATCGACAGATCATACAGACGTACAGTGGATTTTGCGAATGAATGAGCAGTCTGTATGATCGACAGATCATCCAGACGTGCGGGCACAAACCTTCCGGCTGATCCAGTCCTTTGCATACGCGAACGTATTTTGGATCAATTCCGCTTCTATTTTCAGATAGGACGGCAGATGCCGGAAGCGAAAACGGACTTTTCTGCATCTGCGCAGGCTGCCAAGCCCCTCCTGCAGTCCCTGGATATAATCTTTTCCAAAGCCGGTCTTGTAGAAAAACAAGGCCTTTAATGCATAGCCCGCGGTGAGAGGGAGGCTGTTCAGGAGCACCTGCGGAAGCGGCATGTTTTTATAGATCAGCCAGATGCTGTTCCTCGCCGACAGCCTGACTTTAAAGCTGTTATATTTGGAGCCGCTGGTGCCGCTGCCTACATGGCGCACAACGGCGGAAGGGCAGTACCGGTTCTCATAGCCGTAGATCTTCGCACGGTAGCCGATGTCCATATCTTCAAGATACGCAAAATGGGATTCATCAAAGTACCCGATCTTCCGGAACACACTCCGGCGGTAGATGGCGGCGCCGGCACAGGCGGAAAATACTTCGCTGCTTTCCGTATAGTTGCTGACCGGGCGTCCGGCTCCTCTGCAGATTCCCCATCCGGGAAGGGTATACAGATCTCCGGCACTGTCTATGAGATCTGGATGATGCATCTGGATCATCTTGCTGCTGACAGAAAAAATCCTGGGAGACCTGCGGACTGCCTTCAGCAGCTCTTCTACAAAATGCGGATCGGCCTCCGTATCATTATTGAGCAGGATGACGTAAGGGGCGGAGGCATTTCGGATCCCCACATTCACCGCGGCGCTGAATCCCCGGTTTTTCTCCAGGACGATCAGCCCTGCTTCCGGGTAATGCTCTTTTAGAAATTCCACGCTTCCGTCGGTAGAATGGTTGTCTATTATCAGAATATCAAATTCGCGGCAGCTCTGCCTGGAAAGAGACTCCAGACAGGGCTTTAGAAAATGTTTTCCATTATAATTTGGAATGATGACCGTAACTTTCATAAAATCCTCGATTCTTTTCATTTGTTGTTTTTCAATATGCTCTGTCACCAATTTTCGTGGGAAAATGGATGGCCTGCCATTCAATTATAGCAGAAGTGAAAGCGGGTTTCCACCCTTTATATTGCAATAAGAAAGGCTTTATGCTAAACTGGTAGGGTGATTTTGGAAATTCGGCAGGAGGCAGAATAAGAAAACATGGTCCGGACAAAGCAGGAGGAGAACTTTTCCAACAACGTAATCTGGTACAATTTTATATTATGTATTCTTGTGATCTTTATACATGCCCGCAACGACAGTATCTTTACGCAGCCGGTATTGATCTCCGGCATCCCTGTTTTGAATGAGATCGAATCCTTCCTGGCGGCAGATCTTGCAGGCGCCGCAGTGGGGGGCTTTTATATCGGATCGGGGTATCTTTTTTTTCGCAATTATTCATGGAAACGAGTGTTTTCCAAATATAAAAGCCGCATACGGAGCCTGGTGGTTCCCTATATATTATGGACGCTGCTCTACTTTTTCATCCATGCGGCGGTCTCCCGCATACCGGTTCTGGCATCGGTTTTTCAGGAGCCTTTGATCCAGATCAGCTGGAGGACGGTGCTGGATGCCGTAATACATTACCGCTACTGCGCGTTCCTGTGGTTTCTGCAGTTTTTGATCCTGTACGCGGCATTTTCACCGGCCATCTATGTTCTGATCAGCAACCGCTGGTCAGGCGCGGCGGCGATCCTGCTGGTATTTTTTACAGCCTGTACGAATATAATAAAAAATGAACAGGCGGCAGCGGTCACAAACTGGCTGGTATTGTATATGCTTGGCGGCTATATTGCGATCCATCGGAAGGAGGCTGTTGAAGCCGGAAAAATCAGTACGGGTGTGCTGGCAGGGGCAATGCTTCTGGCAGCGGCGGCGTTTTGGATCTATAAAAGGGATCCATCCGTATTTGGAGTCCTGTTTTATTCCTTTTCTTTTTCTGCGGCCCTCTGGTGCCTGCTCTCCTGGGAAAGGGAAGGCGGCAGTACACAGACCATGCCGACGGCCCGTGAATGGCAGAAAAATACATTTGCCGTCTATATGACCCATTTCATGGTGGTGCAGGGGATCAATTCGATCGCCGGCAGATTCATTTCCCAGTCCATGTGGGTTGGGTTTCTCCTGTTTTTATTGCTTCCGGCGGTCTGCTTCGGCGGAGTGCAGCTTGTAAAAAAATTTTGCGGCAGCGGAACATGGCTTCTCTGGAAAATATGGATGGGAAGCCGTTAGGAACTGGCACAATATGATGAAAATGCATTCTGTATGATTGTTACGAAAGAATCACAATTCTATTAATTGAATTTAATAAAATTGTGTAAAATTTATGTTTTGGCTTGTCCTTTACGAGAAGATATTGTATGATATTAAAACGAAAAAGTAAAATGGAATGAATCGTAGTGGGAGTCGGATCTATGACAGAATTTAAAATTGTTGACGTGATACTTCCGGTATGCCTGCCGGATGAAAGGACGATCCAGTCTGTAAAGCGTCTGCTGAAGCAAACCTATCCGGTGAACCGTATCTATATCATCAACACGGATAAAGGTATGTTTCCCAGGGAATTGGAGACATTATCAGAGAGGGTCCACATCACGCATATCCGTCCGGAGCAGTTCGACCACGGCGGAACCAGGCATCAGGGCGCAATGATGTCGCACGCGGAGTTTCTTATTTATATGACACAGGATGCGCTGCCTGTCAATGAGAAGCTGGTAGAGAATCTGATGGCGGCATTTCAGGATGAGAGGGTAGGCGCGGCATATGCGCGGCAGCTTCCCTCAGGGGACAGCGGCAGTATCGAGCGCTTTACCAGAACCTTCAATTACCCTCCTGAGAGCAGGGTGAAGTCAGAGGCGGACCTTCCGGAGCTGGGGATCAAGACCTATTTTTGTTCCAATGCCTGCGCTGCCTATCGAAAGGCAGTGTACATGTCGCTTGGAGGCTTTGAATCTAGGACGATCTTCAACGAGGACATGATCATGGCAGGCCGGATCGTACAGTCAGGCTTTAAGATCGCATATACCGCAGAGGCGCAGGTGATCCATTCGCATCATGACGGATGCTTTAAGCTGTTCAGGCGGAATTTTGACCTTGCCGTGTCGCAGGTGGAGCACCCGGAGATATTTGAAGGCATCCGGTCGGAGACAGAAGGCATCCGCCTTGTAAGGCTGACGGCGGCCTATCTTTTAAAAGCAGGTAAGCCGTGGGAGATCATACCGCTGATCCTCCAGAGCGGATTTAAGTATGCCGGGTACAGGCTGGGACAAAATTACCGGCGGCTGCCCGGATGGCTGATCCTGCGGTGTACGCTGAATCCGGGCTACTGGAGACGGGAAGAAAGGAAATAGTTATAAAAATAGATTGATGTTTTGAAAAAAATATTGTACTATAAGTAATGGCGGTTGAAAAGATACACTTTAGGATATGGATGATATACATGGAAAGGATATATTATGGCGAATAAAGCACCACAGGCCGCTACGATGGGCAGATCGCGCAGGCAGTCAGCGATGAGTGCATCATCCTCCGGCGGCAATGCAAAAAGAAGCAGGAATGGAAGTAAGCGCCCTCCTTCAGGAAAGGGATCCTCCAGAGCGAGAAAAAAGAAAAAGGGAGGCATGTCCGTACTGGGGAAGATCGCGATCGTCCTGTGTATCCTGCTTTTGCTGGTTGTTTTTGCTGCGATTGCAGTTGTATATTCCAAGATAGATAAAATGGATTTTAAGAATCTGGATCCGGATAAGCTCAGTATCAATGAAGGATATGAATATGACGAGACAGGATACCTCAATGTGGCTCTGTTCGGCCTGGATAAGCGCGAGAATGTCGAAGAGATGGGCACCAGAAGCGATACGATCATTATCGCAAGCCTGAACCGGGAGACCAAGGAAGTTAAGATGTCATCTGTGTACAGAGACACCCTCCTGCAGATGGATGACGGTACGTATAACAAGGCCAATGCCGCCTATGCGTTTGGTGAGGAGGAAGAGGCGGTCGCCATGCTGAACCGGAACCTGGATATGGACATCAGCCATTATGTTACGGTTGATTTTTCAGCCATGGTCGATATGATCGATGCCGTGGACGGAATTGATGTAGAAGTTACGGAAGAGGAGATCCCTTATCTGAATAACTATGCTTGTGAGATTATCGAAAATACAGGTATAGACACCTGGGGGATCACGGAACCGGGCTACCAGCATCTGACCGGTGTTCAGGCGACAGCGTATGCCAGGATCCGAGCTACGGAAGGAGACGATTTCCGGCGTACGGAGCGGCAGAGGCTGGTACTGACCAAGATTGCGGAAAAAGCGCAGGCCGTAAGCCTTTCTTCCTTAAATATGATGATTGACCGGGTACTGCCGAAGGTGCGGACGAACTTTACGCTTCCGGAGATCCTGGCTTATGCAAAGGATGTGAAAAAGTATACGATCGGCGAGACGCTGGGCTTCCCGTTTGATCTGGATACGACGTATTACGGCGAGGCAGGGGATTCGGTAGTGCCGAATAACCTGGAGGATAACGTAAAGCAGCTGCATGAATTTTTGTTTGGAGAGGACGGATATTCCCCATCTTCCACCGTGAGCGAGATCAGTGATGAACTGGTGTTTGTAACGGGGATCGGGTATCCTTCCGAATCCAATTATACGAATCATTCCAGCGGTTACGGCAGCCAGGACTACGGCTCTTCGGACGGAGATTACGGTGACGGCTATGGAAGCGGGACCGGGACGTCCGGCAGTGACTATGGATACGGAACCGGCGATGACGGAACCGGGTCATATGGTGATGGATATGGAACCGGTACGGATGGAAGCGGAGACTGGTCATCCGGCGATGGCTATGGAAACGGAGACGGGACGACATCCGGCGATGGATCTGGATACGGAACAGGTGATGACGGAACCGGATACGGAACATACAGCGGCGGTGACGAAACAGGAACATCGTATTATTAGAGAAATACAGGAGAAGAGGTAAATGCTATGAAGAAACGAATGACCAGATGGATCGTGATGATGGCTGCGGTATGCGTTATGATGCTTTTCCCGGCGATCACAGGATATGCTGCCGAGGGAACACTGATGCTGTCAGATCCCGAGGGCATGGTAGGCGGAGAGATTCCTGTTACAGTGAGGATAGACGGCGGCGGACAGCCGATTGGTGATGTGAACGTGACCCTGTCTTATGATACAGCGCTTCTGGAATTTATGAGCGGAACCAGTGTAGAGGGCGGAGACGGAACCCTGACGCTGACCCGTTCCGGTACAGGGGCTGAGACGGAGATGGTCTTTGAGATGCTGTTCAGAGGCCTGGCGGAAGGTACGGCGGCGATCCGGGTGACAGACTCCACCGCGTATCTGTTTTCTGATGAGACGTTAAACCTGACGGCAGGAGAAGGTGCGGTTACGATCGGCCCAGATGACGGGACCGGAGGCACCGCGGCTTCGGGAGAGCCGGCAGAACGGGTTCTGGGACAGGAGAGTATTGAAATAGGCGGCGCATACTATAATATCTATGAGAATTTTTCAGATGCGCTGATTCCGGCGGGCTTTACCAGGAGTACCGTACAGTATGCAGGTGTAGAGCATTCTGCGATCCGGCAGGATTCTTCTGGAAAGGTGATGTTGTTTATGATCACTGGAGAAGAGGATCCGATCACGGTGCTGTACAATGAAAGCGACAGTACATTTATCCGCGCGGAGCGGGTTGATGTGTCAGAATCCTTTTATATTTTCGTGCTGTCCTCTGCGGACGGCAGCGGGCTCCCGGAGGCATTCTATGAGACCTCCCTGGCGCTGCACGGAGTGAATTTTCCTGCATGGCAGAATATGGAGGCCAATGATTTTTATCTGATCTACGCTCTGAGCAGCGGCGGAGTAGAAGGCTTTTACCAGTATGACCAGGTAGACGCAACCTACCAGAGGTATGTTGCCCCGGTTAAGACCGAAGAGCCGGAGGAAGAGGAAGATACGTCAACCCTGGGAAAGGTGCAGAAGATCATTACAGATAATCTGCTGATCCTGGCGGCAGCGGTCGGTGTGATCGTATTGATCCTGTTTATCATCATTCTTGTATTGTCCATCAAGCTGGGACGGCGGAACGAAGAACTGGAGAATCTCTATGTCGGGGATGACGAGGACCAGCCGAAGTTGCGGAAAAAATCCCGCAGTCAGTTCGTAGGCTACGATGATGACGACGACATGGAGGACGACGAAGAGGATGATTACCTGGAAGACGATTTTGAGGATGAGTATATTGATGATTATGCAGATTCCGACGACGGCTATGAGGATGATTTTGAGGACGAGTATGATGACTACGAGGACGATGGGGAAGAGGATATGAAAGAATACGTCCCAGGGAAAAAGAGTCCTGCCGGAGGAACACAGCAGCCTCCCAAAAAGGATTCCTACGACGATATTGATTTTATTGATGTGTGATCCGGGACGGAATATGGTAAGAGAGATTGTCGGCAATAAGCGGAGAATCTATAGCTGTTTTGCTTATGTAGAATGATTCGCTGAATTGATCCGGCAGAAGGAAGGATCCGGCAGGGTGTGCCTAGTACTTGATTATGAATGCAACGATGTACTAGAGGCACGCTTTGCCGGATTTTGAGGAATGAAGCAAAAGGAGAAGCATATGTGTGGAATAGTTGGATATGTAGGAGAGCGGCCGGCTGCTCCGATCCTGCTGGACGGGCTGGGCAAGCTGGAATACAGAGGATATGATTCTGCAGGGATTGCGGTTTATGACGGCAAAAATATCCGGATGAAGAAGGCAAAGGGCAGACTGAAGGTGCTCAGCGAGCTGACCCATGACGGAGAGATCTTTCCGGGACATACCGGGATCGGGCATACCCGCTGGGCGACACACGGAGAGCCGTCAGATGTGAATGCGCATCCGCATTTTAACACGGAGCAGAGCATCGTAGTCGTACATAACGGAATCATAGAGAACTATCTGAAGCTGAAAAAGAAGCTGACGGAAAAAGGATACCAGTTTATCTCCGATACGGATACGGAAGTGATCGCGCATCTCCTGGATTATTATTATCAGGGGAATCCTCTGCAGGCAATCGTCAAGATCATGCACCGGATGGAAGGCTCCTACGCCCTTGGGATCCTGTTTAAGGATCATCCGGAAGAGCTGTATGCGGTTCGCAAGGACAGCCCGCTGATCGTGGGACACACAAAGGACGGATGCATCATCGCCTCCGATGTGCCTGCCGTTCTGAAATATACAAGAGATGTTTATTTTATTGAAAATGAAGAGATCGTCCGCATGAAGCAGGACTCCATGGAGTTCTTCAATGTAGATGAGGAATCCATAGAAAAGGAATCCACACATATCGATTGGGATGTGGATGCCGCGGAAAAGGGCGGCTATGAGCATTTTATGCTGAAAGAGATGTACGAACAGCCGAAGGCGGTCACAGATACTTTTTCTCCAAGGCTCAAGGACGGAAGGGTGGTCATAGACGAGCTGGAGATGTCGGATGAGGAAATATTGAGTATCCGGAAGCTGATGATCGTAGCCTGCGGTTCCGCTTACCATGCGGGCGTAACAGGAAAATACGTGCTGGAGGGCATGGCCCGGATTCCGGTGGAGGTTGATCTTGCGTCGGAATACCGGTACCGCGATCCGTTGATCGAGGACGGTACGCTGATCGTGATCATCAGCCAGTCCGGTGAAACAGCAGACTCCCTCGCCGCCCTGCGGGATTCCAGGGAACGGGGGGCAAAGGTGCTGGGGATCGTGAATGTGGTGGGAAGCTCCATCGCAAGAGAAGCGGACAATGTGATGTATACATGGGCCGGGCCGGAGATCGCGGTGGCGACGACCAAGGCTTATTCCTGCCAGCTGATCGCGCTGTATCTCCTCGCCATGAAGTTCGCCCAGGTACGGGGAACGGTCACGGACGCGGAGCTGGGGCAGTATATGGAAGACCTGAAGCGGATCCCGGATCAGGTGGAAATGCTTTTGAATAACAAAAACCGCATCCAGAAGTTTGCGAACCGGTATCTGGCAGCAAGGGACGTATTTTTCATCGGAAGAGGGATCGACTATGCAATCTCCCTGGAAGGCTCTCTGAAGCTCAAAGAGATTTCCTATATCCATTCAGAGGCTTATGCGGCAGGAGAGCTCAAGCACGGCACGATCTCCCTGATCGAAGAGGGAACGCTTGTGGCGGCAGTCCTGACGCAGGAGAAGCTGTATAAAAAGATGATCAGCAATATGGTAGAGGTCAGGACCAGGGGAGCTTTTGTGCTGGCGGTGACAAATGAAGGAAATGACGAAGTGAAGCGGGCGGCGGATTATGTGATCTATATTCCAGAGACAAACCGGTATTTTACCAATTCTCTGGCGATCATCCCGCTGCAGCTGTTCGCGTATTATATATCGGTCGGAAAAGGATGCGATGTAGATAAGCCAAGGAATCTGGCAAAATCTGTTACGGTGGAGTGAGCAAAAGAAAAAAATGAATGCAAAAAATGTGTTTGTTAAGGTGATCAAAGGCATCTTATACCTTCTTGAGGCTGCGCTTGTTCTTCTGCTGGGGGTCGGCGCTGTCCTTCTGAGCAACAGTATCCGGTGGATGTTCGCTACGTGGAGCCATCTGACCATGGACGAACTGGTATATCATATCAATTCTCCGATGGAGGGCACCAGCACCGAGATCATCATGGAATATGTGGAGTACTGCGTACCAAGCACAGTGCTGGCGCTGATCCTTATTTTCATACTGATGATCGTTCTGCGTAAACGAAAAAAGTTATATCATGCGGCTATGGCCGGGCTCATAGTCTGCTCTGCCGTGCTTGCAGGGTACTTTCTGAATATGACATGGGTCAGGCTGGATCTTGCGAATTATTCGGAGAATCAGAGCACCTATTCTACGTTTATTGACGACAATTACGTGGATGCAAATGATGTGGAGATCCGTTTCCCGGAGAAGAAAAGGAATCTGATCTACATTTACCTTGAGTCCATGGAGGTTACCTATACCGACAAGGAAAACGGCGGCGCGTTTGAGAAAAGCTGCATCCCGGAGCTGACGGAGCTTGCAAAGGAGGCGGAGGATTTTTCCGGCTCAGAGACCATCCTGAACGGCGGATATTCCATGCCCCAGACAACCTGGACGGTTGCGGCGATGTTTGCACAGTCCGCAGGCCTGCCCCTGTCCATCCCGTTGGAAAATAACGAAATGAATACCCAGGACTCCTTTTTCGCCGGAACCACGACCCTGGGGGATATCCTCCAGCAGGCAGGCTATTCCCAGACTCTGCTGATCGGTTCTGACGCCACATTCGGCGGGAGAAGGCTTCTCTTTTCCGGACACGGAGATTTTACCATACATGATTACAACTATGCGGCCAGTGAGAAGATGATCCCGGAAGGATACCGTGTATGGTGGGGATATGAAGACAAACGGCTCTTTCAATTTGCAAAAAGAGAGCTGCGTACGCTTGCGGAACAGGATGAGCCCTTTAACCTGACGATCCTGACTGTGGATACCCACAGGGAGGACGGCTATGTCTGCGAACGCTGCCGGGATGAATTCAGAGGCAATCAGTATGCCAATGTGATGGCCTGCTCCAGCAGGATGGTGACAGAGTTCGTAAGATGGATCCAGAGACAGGACTTTTATGAGAACACGACTATCGTGCTTGCAGGCGACCATCCCACGATGGACAGTGATTTCTGCGAGGACGTGGACTATGATTATGCCAGAAAGGTATACACGGCCTACATCAATCCGGCCGCTGAAGTGAAGAAGCCGGATGTATACAGGAACTACACCACATACGATCATTATCCGACCACGCTGGCAAGCCTGGGTGCGGAGATCGAGGGAAACCGCCTGGGACTGGGCACCAATCTGTTCTCTGACGAGTGGACACTGACGGAAAAGTACCAGCGTGACTGGGTGGAGACAGAACTGAGCAGGAAGTCAAAGTTCATGGAAGACCTGACATCCTATATCAAAGCAGTGCCCAAGACGGAGCCTCCCAAAGTGAAAGTGCCGGAAGCACAGCTTACCGTAGCAGAGTATGATGCGATGACCGGGATCCTGCCGCTGACGATCTCCGATATCCGGAATCTGGAAGAAGACATTATGGCCATGAACGTGGCTGTATGGGCAGAGGAGGATCAGAGCGACCTCCAGTGGATGCAGGCAGGACAGAATGAAGAAGGAAATTATGTGATGAATATCAGCATTGCCGGCTTCGGGTACAAGACAGGGGTATACCACATCGATGTGTATGCTGTGCTGGAGGATGGAACGATGGTGCTGCTGGGGGGTGTGCTGGAGGAGGTTGAGTAGTAATATTTATTGGAGGAATTTTTTGATAAATATAGACAAAAACTTTTGCGTGTAGTACAATAAAAACATCAGAACAAACTATTGACATAGGTGAGTTGATGTGGTAAAATGCCGAAAGCTGTTGTGCGATTTTTGTTTATAAAATACAAATGATATTGTATTATGTTTGTGGAGGAATAACATGGACAATATCATTATATTTCATAACTACAGTTGGAAAAAAGGTGAAATTATGAGATTAGAAGAACTACAAAAAGATTTAATAGAAAAAAATAAAGTTGGATATGAATACACCTTATCCGAAATACGTAAAATCACGAATGATATTTTGTCAATGATCAGTACATATACTGGCCGCTGTGCGACTCCAATTGTAAAAATTGCAAAGTTGTTCGACTTCAGAGTATATAAAGAAGCTTTAAATGAATCAGGCGATATTAATATAAATGGAGAAACAGCGCAGAAATATGGGCATGATAAAATAATCCTGGTGAATAATGAAGATGAATTATTTCATCAGCGATTTGTGGCAGCTCATGAATTGGCTCATTATTTGTTTGATTTTTTAGGCAATCCGGAATACGCAGAATCTAATATTCAATTTGTCGATACATATAAGAAGGACAGGCATGAAACTTTACAGGAAAAGCGTGCCAGCACTTTTGCAGCCGAGCTTATGATGCCACAGGAATTATTCATTAAGCAGTACAATATTGCAAGGTCTGAAGAAAGCAATCATATGTTTATTGTATTATACTTATCAAAATATTTTGAAATGCCGGTTGATTCTATTGAAAGAAGAATTACGGAGGTATCAAGATAGACGTGTCAGATAAGATAAAAAACAACCGTACCAGGCCACATAGCAGCGAGATTTTAAAACACAGTCAAAATTATTCGAGATTGCTGGATATATATGTAGACTCCGTAAAACAAAATATGAAAATGAAGAAATGGTTTAAAATAATTTTCTTTTTTGTTACGATGTGTTCGCTTGCAGTAGTTGTGTGTTTCTTTTGTATGACACTATTATATGCTTTCAGAAGCTTTAATAAATTCGATAACTTAAGCGGTGTTACCATAGAAGCTATATTAAGTATAATTACTGTTATGGTTCCTGCAATATCTTCTTTGATTGTTGCATTTATAAAAATACCGGAAATTATTGCGCGGTATTTATTCAATGCCAAAGAAGATAAGAACATGAATTTAATAATAAAGAATATACAGGATTATGATAAAACGATGTTTTCAATGGAACAAAAACTGGATGAACTTTTATTAGATAATAAGGATCAAAATGCAGAAGTTATAGATGATGAAATAGAAGACACGCCAATTGAAAATGCTAATTAAAATATGGGAGATATACATCTTGACCGATCAGCCATGGTAGTATGGTGTCTGGCTGGTCAGGATGTATATTTTTTTGAATGTAAACTTTTGCTAATATGCGAATAAACATTGACAAAGCCTCTAAATACAGAGTAAAATAGATAGAGCTTTTAGAGAGACAAAAAATACGACAAAATTCCCAAAATTTCGTCTGTTTGACAGATATTATGAATATTATGGAATAAAAATCGCAAAATATATGGAGAAGCATTATGGAGTATGACTATTTGATCGTCGGAGCCGGATTGTATGGCGCAGTTATGGCGCACGAGCTTCATCAAAGAGGGAAAAAGTGCCTTGTGATCGACCGGAGGAATCACATCGCGGGAAATATTTATTGTGAAGACATCGAGGGGATCCATGTGCACAAATACGGTGCGCATATTTTCCACACCTCGGATCAGAAGATCTGGGAATACATGAACCAGTTCGCAGAGTTCAATCACTATATCAACTCTCCGGTGGCGGTATACAAGGACGAGCTGTACAACCTTCCTTTCAATATGAATACATTCAGCAAGATGTGGGGGATCCGCACACCTCAGGAGGCCAAGGACATGATCGCTAGGCAGGTCAGGGAGGCCGGGATCACGGAACCGAAGAATCTGGAGGAACAGTGTCTGTCCCTGGTGGGGCGGGATGTGTTCGAGAAGCTGGTAAAGGGCTATACGGAAAAGCAGTGGGGACGGGACTGTAAGGATCTGCCTTCATTCATCATCCGCCGCCTGCCCGTCCGGTTTACGTATGACAATAACTACTTCAACGATCGTTACCAGGGGATTCCCATCGGCGGCTATACGGCCATCGTGGAGCGGATGCTGCAAGGAATCGAAGTGCGGACGAATACGGACTTCTTCCAGTTCCGCAAGGAGCATCCGGATATTGCAGAGAAGATCATTTTTACAGGGATGATCGATGAATACTTCGGGTATCAGCTGGGGGCGCTTGAATACCGCTCTGTCCGGTTTGAGACAGAGGTTCTGGACTGTGAAAACTACCAGGGTAATGCGGTGGTGAATTATACGGAAAAAGAAGTGCCCTATACGCGGATCATTGAGCATAAGCACTTTGAATTCGGAAAGCAGGAAAAGACGGTGATCTCCAGGGAGTATTCTTCCGAATGGCAGGTCGGGATGGAGCCTTATTATCCGGTCAATGACGCGAAAAACAGTGAACTGTATGCGGAATATAAGAAGCTGGCAGAGGCGGAGAAGAACGTGATCTTCGGCGGACGGCTGGGGCATTATCAGTATTATGACATGGATAAGGTCGTGGGGGCTGCGCTGCAAAAGCTGGAAGAGATATTGTGATGCGTGTATTGCGCATGGCGAAAGAGATCATTCTATAGATATATGCCGTGAAGAATTTGTAAAACTGTAATCAAGGCCGCGATATCCGGAAGGATGATGGAAATATAGCTGATATTGGAAAGGAACGACAGGAGTATGGAGAAGATATGGGAGCGTCTTATCGTACGGCATCGGGAAATGGTTTCCTATGTTTTTTGGGGTGCTGTGACGACTCTGGTGAATTATGCGGTATATTTTATCTGTACGAAGCTGTGTTCCATCCATTATCTCGTCAGCAATATCATTGCGTGGGTGATCGCAGTGATATTTGCCTATGTGGTGAATAAGGTGTTTGTGTTTGGATCAAAGGACTGGAGCAGGGGAAAGCTGTTCCAGGAGGTCTGGCAGTTTGCGGCAGCGCGGGTGCTCTCCGGAGTTGGCGAGACGGGGATGCTGTGGATGCTGGTGGACAGGATGGGATATCCGGATGCAGTGATCAAGATCATTGCGGGGGTGCTCGTGGTTCTGGTGAATTATGCGTTTAGTAAATGGGTGATATTTCGGCAGCATGCGTGAATAAGGGGTTGAAGACTACTTAGACAGTCATGTAAGCGGAGGACACATACAGATGAAGAGTTTTATAGATGATATGAAAGAAAAGCAAGCTTTTTCCATTCTATCCAGGATTTTTTTGATATGTTTGGATATCGTGTTTATAAACCTGAGTTCTTTTTTGGCACTCTGGCTCAGATTCAACATGCATGTTTCCGAGATTGATAACCGGTATCTGGCTTCTGTTATTGAATTAATGCCGATCAACACGATAGTTACGGTAGGAATTTATGCATTGCTGCGCCTTTATACAAGCCTTTGGAGATTTGCCAGTATCAAGGAACTGATATATGTGCTGGAAGGCTGTATGGGGTCATTTCTTTTTAATGTGTTTTATTTCTTCTTTACATATAATAGGGACATTTGCAGGAGTTATTTTCCTCTCTATGGGACAGCCTTGTTTTTGCTGACCTGTGTCAGCCGGTTTTCCTATCGTTTTGTCCGGCTTTTATACCGCGGACGTGTCCATGGGAATCATACTCGGAATACTATGATCATTGGTGCGGGGGAGGCCTGCAATGTGGTGATGAAAGAGCTGGAGCTGAGTGATGAACTGGATTCACGGATATGCTGTATCATAGATGACGATTCCAGAAAGCATGGAACATTTATTCACGGCATTAAGGTGGTCGGGGGAAGGGATCAGATTCTGAAGGCAGCACAGAAGTATGCGGTCAATGAGATCATCATAGCGATTCCAAGCGCTGGAAGAAAGGAACAGAGGAAGATCCTTTCTATCTGTCAGAAGGTGCCGAATTGCGAGATGAAGATCCTGCCGGGAGTATATCAGCTGGTGAATGGAGACGTCAGTGTATCCAAGCTGCGTAACGTAGAGATTGAGGATCTGCTCGGACGGGAGCCAGTTCAGGTTATGACAGAACAGATCGGAAATTATGTGTTTGACAAGGTCGTGCTGGTGACGGGCGGAGGCGGCAGCATCGGAAGTGAGCTCTGCCGTCAGATTGCGGCAAATAATCCGAGACAGCTGATCATATTTGACATTTATGAAAATAACGCCTATGATATCCAGCAGGAGCTAATGGGCAAATATCCGTATCTGAACCTGGTTGTTTTGATCGGCTCCGTCCGTAACGGGCGGAAGGTTGACAGTGTATTTGCAAGATACCAGCCGGATATCGTGTATCATGCAGCAGCACATAAGCATGTACCTTTGATGGAGGACAGTCCGAACGAGGCAATCAAGAATAATGTGTTCGGTACATATAAGGTGGCATTGGCGGCGGATAAATATGGTACGAAGAAATTTGTACTGATATCCACGGACAAGGCAGTCAATCCGACCAATATCATGGGGGCTTCCAAACGGATTTGCGAGATGATCATTCAGGTATTTAACAATCGATCCGAGACAGAGTATGTTGCGGTACGTTTTGGAAATGTGCTGGGAAGTAATGGAAGCGTGATTCCGCTTTTTAAAAAGCAGATAGCCGCAGGCGGCCCGGTAACGGTGACTCACCCGGATATTGTCCGGTACTTTATGACGATTCCGGAGGCTGTATCGCTTGTGCTGCAGGCAGGGGTGAATGCAAGCGGCGGAGAGATTTTTGTATTGGATATGGGACAGCCTGTGAAGATTGCGGAGCTGGCTCAGAACCTGATCCGCTTGTCAGGGCTTGAAGTGGATACGGATATTAAGATTAAGTACACGGGACTTCGGCCTGGGGAAAAGCTGTATGAAGAGATATTGATGGATGAAGAAGGACTGCAGAGCACGGAAAATGAGCGGATTCATATCGGGAGGCCGATCGAATTTGATGAGGAGGAATTTTTGAAGGATCTGGAGGAATTGTATCAGTCAGCTTATGCAGAGACAGATCATATGAAGAAGATTGTGAAGAAGATCGTGCCGACTTATCATCTCCGGAAGTCTGATATTGTCCGGGATCAGAGGATGCAGGCGGAGTGGAAGAAGGAATTTCAGGATACCAGCTCCAGGCTGCCGAATGCTTTTTTGAATCGGGGGATTGCGGATGTTGATGTGGAACAGGCTGTCGAAAACTTTTGACAAATATATATAGATATGGTATTTTTAAGTGGATGAATGTACTAAATATATGATGTTGATGATCCATTTCGAAAGACAAATTCTTAAACTTCCAAATCGTCGCCTCGCCGCGTTTGGAAGTTTAAGCTGTGATAATGTGAATTTTGATCTGCCTGAATAAAGACAGAATGGCGAAGCATATCCAATTTTCTTCTGGTGATTTCTGTGATATCAGGATAAATAATGATATAAAAGTATAGGAGGATGTATATGTGGTATGTCATACAGGTGCGCACGGGGACAGAGGAGAATATCAGGCTTCAATGTCAGAAGTATATGTCATCTGATGTGCTCAAGGACTGCTTTATCCCTTACTTTGAAGAAAAAAAGCATATTCAGGGCAAATGGAAGATTCAGAAAAGAATCCTGTTCCCTGGATATGTTTTTTTAGATGCTGCGGAATCGGAACAGCTTTCTAGAAAATTGAAAAATATATCAGGTCTTACGAAATTATTGGGAACAGGTGATGAGGTGGTACCGCTTACGGAAGAAGAAGTGAGTTTTCTAATGGCTTTTGGAGGAGACGAGCAGATTGTGAAGATGTCAGAAGGTATTATAGAAAATGCAAAGGTTATTATTTTATCTGGTCCATTAAAAGGAAAGGAAGGGTATATTAAAAAGATTGACCGGCATAAGCGGAAAGCATTTCTGGAGATGTCTTTATTTGGAAGAATGCAGAGAATTCAAGTGGGATTGGAAATTCTTTCGAAAACATGAATAGAACAGGAGATATAGATTCAAAAAACAGATAGATTAAGGAGAAAAAAGCGTGAGTTTATATAAAAAGATTGAAAAACAGGAAGAGAAAATCAGTTTAATTGGCTTGGGGTATGTAGGAATGCCTATTGCAGTTGCATTTGCAAATAAGGCGAAAGTAATAGGCTATGATTTGAACAGTGAGAAAATTAAGCTCTATCAGGCTGGAATCGATCCGACAAACGAAGTGGGAAATGATGTGATAGCCAATACAACAGTTGACTTTACAGATGATGAAAAAAAGTTAAAGGAAGCAAGATTCCACATTGTGGCAGTGCCGACACCGGTAAATGCAGATCATACCCCAGATCTTTCTCCGGTAGAAGGCGCCAGCAGAATTTTGGGAAGAAATCTGACAAAGGGCTCGATAGTAGTATATGAGTCTACGGTTTACCCTGGCGTGACGGAAGAAATTTGCGTACCGATTCTTGAAAAAGAAAGTGGATTGAAATGCGGTAAGGACTTTAAAGTAGGATATTCCCCGGAAAGGATCAATCCGGGAGATAAGGTTCATAGGCTTGATACCATTACTAAAATTGTATCGGGTATGGATGAAGAGACCTTAGATGAGATAGCGCATATCTATGAACTGGTAGTGGATGCAGGAGTTTACAGGGCAGAAAGCATTCAGGTGGCCGAGGCTGCAAAAGTGATTGAGAACAGCCAGCGTGATATCAATATCGCGTTTATGAATGAATTATCTATCATATTCAATAAGATGGGGATAGACACAAAAGCTGTATTAAATGCAGCGGGCACTAAATGGAATTTTTTGAACTTTACTCCAGGTTTAGTCGGCGGCCACTGTATCGGTGTTGACCCTTATTATCTTACCTATAAGGCGGAGCAGTTGGGATATCACAGTCAGATTATCCTCAGCGGACGCAGGATCAATGATGATATGGGAAAATATGTGGCTGAAAATATAGTAAAAAGTCTGATAAAATCAGATATTCCTGTAAAGAATGCCAGGGTTGCAGTTTTAGGCTTTACATTTAAAGAGAACTGTCCGGACACACGGAATACGAAAGTGATTGAGATTATAAAAGAACTTTATGAATACGGCATTTCACCGGTTATTACAGATCCTGTTGCTGATAAAGACGAAGCAAGAAGACTATATGGAATAGAATTTGTATCAATGGAAGAAATACGGGAAATGGATGCAATCGTCATTGCAGTGGCTCATAAAGCATTTATGGGAATGACTATGGAGCAGATCAATGAAATGTTTAAATCTAGAGAAAACCAGAAAAAAGTTATAGTAGAGGTAAAAGGAATTTTAGATAAAAGGGAAGTTGTTTCGGATGGATATTATTACTGGAGATTGTAAGGAGTAAAATAAGATGGGGTATAGGGATTTAATGTTTCCAAAGGATAGTGTTTTTTTAGTAACCGGTGGAGCTGGTTTTATTGGATCCAATTTGTGTGAAGCAATATTAAATATGGGATATCAAGTTCGCTGTTTGGATAATCTGTCTACAGGGAAGCAGGAACATGTTGATTTGTTTATAGAACATCCTAATTATACTTTTATAAAAGGGGATATCAGGGACTTAGATACATGCATAAAAGCTTGTGCGGATGTAGACTATGTGATGCATGAAGCTGCTTGGGGAAGTGTTCCGAGAAGTATAGAAATGCCGCTTTACTACGAAGAAGTGAACATTCGGGGAACACTGAATATGATGGAGGCCGCGCGTCAAACAAAGGTAAAGAAATTTGTCTATGCGTCCAGTTCTTCTGTGTATGGAGATCATCCAGTTCTTCCTAAAGTAGAAGGTCAGGAAGGGAATCTTCTGTCACCATATGCTTTGACCAAAAGAGTGGATGAAGAATATGGGAAACTATATAAAAGGTTATATAGTTTAGATACATATGGCCTTAGATATTTTAATGTATTTGGCAGACGTCAGGATCCGGATGGTGCGTATGCGGCGGTTATACCTAAATTTATCAAGCAATTATTAAATGATGGAATTCCAACAATTAATGGAGACGGAAAGCAGAGCAGGGATTTTACTTATATTGAGAATGTAATAGAGGCAAACTTAAAAGCCTGTCTGGCATCCACGGAAGCTGCTGGTGAGGCATATAATATTGCATATGGCGGGAGAGAATATCTGATAGATATATATTATTATCTTTGCAATGCCTTGGGAAAAAAAGTGGAGCCTAATTTTGGACCAGAAAGAGCTGGAGATATCAGAGATTCTAATGCAGATATTAGTAAAGCAAAAAAGATGCTTAGGTATAATCCAGAATATAATTTTGAAACGGGGATACATTTGGCAATTGATTGGTATAAAATGAATTTATAAATATAGGTGATGAATATAATGAATAGCCAACCAATTAGAATATTAAGAGTAGTAGGATGGATGGATAGAGGAGGACTGGAAACAGTCATAATGAATTCCTATCGTATTACTGATCGTAGTAAGATACAGTATGATTTTGTTGTACATACTGATAGAAAATGTATGTATGATGATGAAATTGAACAGCTAGGTGGAAAGATATATCATATGCCAAGATATATTTATATTAATCATAGATCTTATTGTAAAGCATGGAAAAATTTTTTCTTTGAACATCCAGAGTATAAAATTATCCATGGGCATATGAGGAGTACCGCTGCTATTTATTTAAAAATCGCAAAAGAAAATGGACTGGTAACAATTTCACACAGTCATGGTGTCTCTTCAGGATATGGTATACAAGGAATTATAAAAGATTGGATACAAAAAGGAATACCAGAATATAGTGATTATATGTTAGCATGTTCATTAAAAGCAGGAGAATGGCTTTTTGGAAAAAAAAATACCATGAAAAATAATTTTAAAGTTTTGAAAAATGGAATTGATAGTGATAAATTCCGTTATAGTCAGAAAACGCGGGATAATATGCGTAAGAAACTTGGGATAGATGATAAAATTATAATCGGACATGTGGGCAGATTTGATGAAGCAAAAAATCAAATTTTTTTGATTGATTTGATTTCTGAAATTATTACTCAAAATCAAAATTATATCTTGATGCTTGTTGGAACAGGTGAAAATATTCAGAAGATAAAAGAAGAAATCAAGAGAAGGAAGATAGAAAAGTACATATTAATGTTAGGCTCAAGAGACGATATTGCACAACTCATGCAGGCAATGGATATTTTTGTATTTCCATCAAAATATGAAGGATTTGGAAATGTTGTTGTTGAAGCACAGGCTGCGGGTTTGCCATGTGTGATTTCGACATGCGTTCCAAAAGATGTAATGATAACTGATTTAGTATTGAGAATGGATTTATCTTCTTCTAAAAAAGAATGGATTAAAGTGATAGAGAGTAAACTTGAAAATTTTCAAAGAAAAGATTGTATAGATCAAATAATTGAAGCTGGCTATGATGTTCACCAATTGACAGAATGGTATGAAGAATTTTATTTGAATTGTGGGCAAAAGAACTATTTATTAAAGTAGAAGGTATGTGATGAAGATTTTAGTTATTTCCCGAGTTGCTTGGAATAAGTCAAATAGTTTTGGTAATACATATGATAATCTTCTTGGCGGCAATAAAGAATTTGAAATTGCTAATATTTATTGTGCAGGGGGTCAACCTAATTCTACAATTGTAAAACGTTTTTTTTGTATTAATGAAAGAATGATTTTAAAAAAGGTATGTAGAATTACATCAAGTTGTGGCAAAGAAGTGGTATCTGACAGTGAAATAGATGATAGTCAAATTAGTAAATTAAAAATTGAAAAAGATTTAAAAAAAAAATGGCAAATATTATATTGGATGAGAGATTTGATATGGGAGACAAATGTTTGGAAGTCACGTGAGTTAAAACAATTTTTGGATGACTTCAAACCAGATTTAATATTTTCACCATTATATTATTCTATATATATGAATAAAATTCGTTGTTACATTAAGACATATACGCATGTTCCAATGATTTCTTTTGTGTCAGATGATGTCTATACATTAAAACAATGGAATTTATCTCCGTTATTTTGGATTAATAGATTTTTGATAAGATCTCTTATTAGAAAAACGATTGCAGAAAGTAAAAAGCTATATGTAATTTCCAAAGAGCAGAAAGAAGAATATGATAAAGCATTTAAAATTAATACTTCAGTGCTATTTAAAGGTGGTTTTTTTTACAATAAAGATATGAAGAAATGTGGAAAAATTATAAAAATGGTATATATAGGAAATCTTTCTGTTGGGCGTTGGAAAACGATTGTAGAAATTGGTAAGGCAATAAAAAGGATTAATATAACAGAAGAAAAGATTTTTTTTGATGTTTATTCATTAACACCTTTAGAGAGTAATATTTTAAATCGCTTTAGAAATAATAGTATAAATTTTAAAGGTGGTCTTTCAGGTGAGAAAGTATCTCAGGTTTTAGATAGATATGATATTTTAGTACACTGTGAAAGTTTTTCAGTAAAAGAAAAATTGCAGGTACGATTGTCATTTTCAACTAAAATTGTAGATTATTTTGTAAGACATCGTTGTATTTTTGCAGTGGACCAAGAGGAATTGCATCAATTGAATATTTATTGAGAAATGATGCTGCAATTATAGCTTCTACCTATGATGAAATTGAAAATCAAATAAAAAGAATAGTAGAAAACAAAGAACTGATTGAGTTATATGCAGAAAAAGGTTGGAAATGTGGTCAAAAAAATCATGATTTAAATATAATAAGAAAAAAACTTTATTTAGATTTTATAGATGCTGTAGGGGATGAGAAATGAAAGTTGTACAAATAAATACAGTATGTGGATATGG